>JADZCK010000027.1 GCA_020851595.1 Candidatus Nomurabacteria bacterium
CTGGACCACAATTTACTCTTACACTATTGCTACCGGTTTGAGCGTTGATTATGAGATGTTTGCCAAGAAAAAAGGAGCTGATGATTAGAATTACTAAAGCGAAAAATTTTAGGAATTTGGTTTGCATAATTTTAAAACAATCTTTTTATGATAATAAATTAATTATACTATAAAAAGAAACAAAAGTAATTATATAGTGGGAGCTATTTTTTTAAAGAAAATAGAAATAAAAACACACACATCGCAGTGAATGCAATAATTGCAGCAAAAATAAAGGCATAAATTGGATTTATTACCCACAAAGCGCCTGCTATCACGGAAGCAAGAAGATAAACCAAACCCATCACAAAATTATACGCGCCTATCGCTGTAGCTCTTCTCTCTTTTTCGATATCGGCAATAAATGCCTTACTTTGAGCCTCGTCGATACTGTAAAAAATGCCAAATAAAATAAACAAAATTATCACTTGCCATTTTTCTGTGGCAAAAATAAAACCCAAAGACATAATTATATAAAGAATATACCCCAACACTACGATATATTTTCGCCCTATCAAATCCCCTAATTTTCCGACTGGCACAGAAAGTAAAACAAAAGAAACATTAAAAAGCGCGTAGAGCAACACGACATCTCGCACGGGGAAACCTATAGCATAAGCTCGAAGCAATAAAAATCCAAAACTAAAATATGCCAAAGAAAAAATTCCTGCAGGAATCAGAAAAAGTTTGAATTTTGAATTTAGTACCCCCCATGCTTTAAAAATATTTTCTCTTTCGTGTGGTATCCCAGGACGATCTTTCATAAGAGCAAGAACCAGTACAGCCAAAGCCGCAGCAATAATCGCAATTATAAAAATAATATTAAACGCGCCCCTAGTCTGCCCTAGAAAAAGAAGCAGAAAATATGCAATGACTGGCCCAAGTATTGCTCCTGCTTTATCCATAGCTTTGTGAAGTCCAAAAGCGTACCCTCTGTTTGCTTCTTCTGCAACTTCTGAAAGCCAAGCATCTCTAGGTGGACCACGAAAACTTTTCCCTATTCTTTCTATAATTCGAAATGTTGCAAGAGAAACAACAGAACTACCAATAAGCAACATCATTTTTGCTATTGCTGAAAAACCGTAACCAAAAATAGCAAGTTTTTTCCTTTTTCCAGACTTATCTGAAAGATATCCAGCAAAATAATCGAGTGAAGAAGCAGAAAAATCTGAAATACCCTCTACAATACCAAGCAAAGAGGCAGAAGCCCCAATAATCACAGTAAAGAATATGGAGAAAACAGAAAAAACAGCCTCAGAACTTATGTCAGTTAAGAAGCTAACAAAACCCAACTTAACAACATCTGGGTGAACATTTAAAAATCTTTTTTCCGACATAAAAGCCTAAGATTTTATTTAAACTTTTTGCGAAGCATTTTCTTTGCAAGCATAGCTCTCTTTGTAGCTAGACGTTTTGCTGTCTTGTGTGATCGTCTTGATTTTTTCTTTGGACTAAGTGTTGTACCTCTTTTTGCCATATATTTTTAAAAAAAATTATTAATAAGTATATAAAGTATACTCTATATTAATATATAACTCAACAATAAATCTATCTTAAGTAAGTTTCAATATTTTTCTTATGTTCTTCATAAGTCACAGCGCAATGTATCCTTCTTTTTTTGTCATGTAGATAAAACATACATTTTGTTTTTTGTGGATTGTATGCCGCGTTAATAGCATCAATGCCTGGATTTGCGATGGCTGAAGGAGGAAGACCTTCATGCAAATACGTGTTGTAGGAAGAATTTATTTTTTTATCGACAGGAGTCACTTCTCCCCACCAACCATCCTCTTCGCTACCTTTTGCATATTGCAAGGTAGCATCAACTTGCAACTTCATCCCTTTAAAAATACGATTCCATATTATACCTGATATTAAATTCATATCAGATTTGCCAGCTGCTTCGCGTTGAATAATTGAAGCTATTTTTAGAGCAGTATCTTCGCTTATTATTTGTTTTGACTTTGGTTTTTTGACTTTACTTATTTGTACGCCAAATTCATCAAGCATAGTGGTCCGAACAGTGGATGGATCTGCATCTTTGTAAATCAAATAAGTTTTAGGAAAAAAATGACCTTCTATATTAGCGCTATTTATAAAATCTTCTTTTTCTTTTTCACTCCAATCTAGTTTGTCTCCAACAACTTCGGCCACTTCTTCCTTGCGCAAACCTTCTTGTATCCTCACAATACGCACATAAGGATTAGCCAAATCAAGGTAAAAAGAAATTTTTGCAAGCAAAGATGGATCAAATCTGTAGTACAAAATCAAAGAAGAAATAAACAAAATAAAAATAGCTGGAAAAACAAAAAAATACTTTTTCATGGCTTAATGAAATTATAGCACGATAAATTTATTTATTCTGCAATATATCCACTAGAATAATCTAAACTATCTAAGGTCACCAAATTATTTTTTGCCCAAAAATTATTAGCAACAAAAAAAGCAAGCACCAGAGAAAGCATAAGCAGACTGTTTGTAACAATATCTTTGTGATGATTTTTAGTTTTCATAATAATATACAAAAACAACGCTACAAAAATGATTCCAAACACGCTAAATAAAATTACATTTGTAGTATTTCTGGGTGAAGCAATTAATCTCTGCCAAAATGTTGGTTTTGGCAATTCTACCGGTAAATAGATATTGCTTTTATTTTCTGTGTTTTTAGTAACTTCTGCGCCAAGCACATTTATTTTTTCTTTTGTTGCAACTACCACAGACTTTTCTGCTGTTTTTACCTTAACTTCCTTTTTTGACAATTTAGACTGATCTGTCGTTGACAAAGGATTTGCATACACCTGAGCAACAAATATGGTGTTGTGCCCTTGATAAACACCAAAAGCAATACCAGTACCCATCTCCGTATAATTTTCTTTTACAATGTTTGCTTTGTGTGAAGGACTATTTAACCAAGCATTTGCAACGTCTTTCGAATCTGTGAAATTAATAGCCAAATTTTCTCCAGCATATTGATATTTATATCCTACTTTTTCTATCCAATACCAAGGGGTCTTACCTTCTGGGCTAGTGTGAGCAAAATATCCTTTCGTAGCCATATCTTCAGCCTTCATCTCTGCGGCTTTATTTAAAATTGGACTCACAGAAAGAATGGGTATATTCTCTGTTTTGCGTTCATTGTTTGTGAGATCGGCCAAAACCGCAGGCAAAACTGCTGCCACGCCTCCTTTCATGTTTAAATTTAAAAGAACTGGTATTACAAAAGAAAATATTTCTAAAAATATTATAATAACCAGAATGACACGAGTGGTAGAATCCCGCAGTATGTGTGGACGATGTTCATTACCCTCGTGCGGGATAAAATGCTTTTTTAACCAAGAAAACATAAGACTATTATGCACAAAAAAATCGTGCCTGTAAAGGGCGCGATTTTTTTGTGCTAGATTTATAAATTATTTATTTAATACTGCTCTAGTCTTAGGACCTACGATTCCATCTATTCTAAGAGGTGGATTTGCTTTTTGGTATGCTCTGACAGCTTGATCAGTCAAAATACCAAACTTTCCATCAATAGGACCAGCGTAGAAACCTTCAGATGTAAGTCTCTTTTGAAGTTCAGGAACTTCGGAACGCGGTAACCACAATCTCATCCATTGAGTGAAAATAAATTTCTCTACCCCAAGAACTTCTCCCTCAGCGTGAGGCTTATTCTTTTCACAAGATACACCAGAAATAGTACTGTATCCTGTTGTTCTCATTCCACATCCTGCGATCTCAGTTCCCACTGATGTCGATGCTCCTAGAACTTCTCCTACAGGAAGTACCCCATGAGCTCCACCACCACCTCCCCCCTGAGACTGATCAGCAGCAAAAGATGCTTCGATAGAATGATCTGATGTAACTTCAGTAAATGTATAAGTAGTGACAGCTCCGACTGAACTACCATCTGCCTCAACACCTAAAACATGGTATCCATTGGCTGGGGTGATAGTAAATGTTTTATCAGAACCATCAGCAACTGTTACCGAACCAGATGGTGAAATCGTACCATTTGATCCAAAAGTTACAGTTATTGTATGGGTCAATTCAGCAATTGTAAATGATCTGGAAACATCTTCTGCTCCATTATAATTATCGTTACCACCTTGATGAGCAATCACAGTACAAGTTCCAAAGCTTATAAGGTGTATCATATTACCTTCAAGAATTGAACAAGTACTTCCCTCACCAATAGTAAATGTCACAGGAAGGTCAGAATCTGAAGTTGCAGTTACACCAAAATCAGGATCCCCCATAGTTTTATCTCCCAATTCTGCAAAAGTTATAGTTTGAGTTGCTTTAGAAATTGTAACAGATACAGGTTCGCTTGTTGTTTCATTATAATTTACATCACCTGCTTTGGTTGCAGTAATGGCACATGTTCCAGTACCACTTGTTATTGTAACCACACCTGTTACAGAATCTACTGAACAAGCACTTGATTCTCCTGTACTAAAAGTAACTGCTCCTTCACCGTTGCCACCTGCTGTACTAGCAGTAATACCAGATTGACCATAAGTAGCACCTTCTGGAAGACCAGTAACAGTCAAAGTTGATTGATTGATTTTATTAATAACCAAAGTAGCTGTAGTTTGACCAGCATAATTTGGATCAGTTATTTGAGCAAATACACTGTAACTTCCGGCATTCACTGGATCATTTGTTGAACCATTGTAAAGGATTACATATGATTTACCTTCAGGATTAGTACTTGCAGTCAATGCATGTGAAGCGCCATCATAATCAACATTTAATGATCCATTCAATGATATTATGGCTGCTTCCGGTGAAATATTTGCAGTTGTGCTTGTGGGAGGAGTTACAAGATTATAATTTCCCGCATCTGCACCACCACTAATCGCAATACCGTCTACGGTCACAACTTTATCAGCACCAGAATCTGCTGTATCAAAA
>JADZCK010000028.1 GCA_020851595.1 Candidatus Nomurabacteria bacterium
AGAAAAGAAAAGCTTTCTATGTTTTGTAGCATTACTCCTGACCGCATAATATCTGCCCCAGATGTGGATAGTATTTATGATATTCCGTTAAATTTTGAAAAAGAAAAATTGTCCGAAAAACTTTGTGAGATTTTAGGCGTTACTTGCAAAAAGCCGGATTCGACCGCTTGGACTGCGTGGAAAAAATTTACTCACCATGCGCACAACGGAAAAGAAACAGTAAAGATAGCTATGATTGGTAAATATTTTGAGACAGGGGATTATATTTTATCTGATTCTTATCTTTCTGTTATTGAAGCTATAAAATATTCTGCTTATTCTCAAAATAAAAAGCCGATAATTTCTTGGTTGAATTCCACTGATTTTGAAAAATATCCTGAAAAACTTAAAGAATTAAAAAAGTATGATGGCATCATAGTTCCTGGAGGATTCGGCTCAAGAGGAGTAGAAGGTAATTTGAAAGCGATACGTTATGCGAGAGAGAATAAAATCCCTTATTTTGGCCTTTGCTATGGTATGCAGATGATCGTAATAGAATACGCGCGGAATGTGCTCGGACTCAAAGATGCAAACACCAGAGAAGTAAATCCAAATTCTAAAAATATGGTAATAGACGTTATGGAATCACAAAAAGAAAATTTAAAAAATAATTTATACGGTGGGTCTATGCGTTTAGGTGGGTACAAGGCTATTCTTCGCGATGGCACAATAGCAAAAAATAGCTATGGTAAAAAAGAAATAATAGAAAGGCATAGGCACAGGTACGAAGTAAACCCTTCATTCGTTGCTGATCTAGAAGCTGCTGGGCTAGTATTTTCTGGGCGTTCTCCCGATGGGCATTTGATGGAAATAGCAGAGCTTCCAAAAAGCAAACATCCGTTTTTCCTCGGTACTCAATTTCACCCGGAATTTTTAGCGCATCCGCTAGCTCCGCATCCTCTTTTTACAGCTTTCATAAAAGCTTGTATTGGTAAGAAAAAATAGATTTATTTTAAATTTTGTAGAATCTGAATAACTTCTTTTGGGAAATTAAAGTTTGGGTTAATTTCGAATGTTTTTTTCCAAGCATTGATGGCTTCGGTATTTTTATTTTGATTCCAGTATAATAAACCTAAATTAAAATACGCATTATCATAATTTGGGTTGATTTCTAATTCTTTTTTATATTCTTCTTCTGCTTCTTTAAATTTATTTTGGTTTACATATATTAAGCCCAAGTTGTTGTGCGCCATAGGTTCTTTTGGGTTTAGTTCTAACGCTTTTTTAAATTCTTTTTCTGCTTTTTCAAGATTATTGGATAAATAATACATAGCTCCTAGATTATTGTGGTTGAATGCAAAAGAAGGGGATGTGTCTGTGGCGTTTTTCCAGAAACTAATTCCATTTTTATAATATTTATTTCTGTAAATGGTCACAGAAGAAAAAACCAAAATTATAAGCAAGCTCACAGATATGACAATTTTATTTTTATTATTTTCGTAATTTATTTTTTCTTTTATAAACTCTGGAAGTCTGATCCATCCAAGTCCTAAAATCACAAAAATAAATCCAAACATTGGTAAATAAATTCTGTTTTCAGAGAATTCTGGTACTGTGCCTGTGGGTTTCAATAGTGTCAAAAAAATAAAAATAAAAAACCAGAAAAACCCAAAAATAATCATTTTAGTATTTCTTTTTTCACTCAGAAAGAACCAAACACACAATAAAAAAATAGAAGCAAAACCATAAGACAAAGCCATATCTTTCATAACTGGGAAAACAGATAAATTAAAAGGCAAAAATACTTTTCCGATAGCAGGGATGAGAGAAGGTAGATTTTTATAAATCGAAACGAAAATGTTGTAGGAAGCATTTCCTATGAAATCGTGTAGTACTGACAAACGAATCAAAAACCAAAATATTACAATACCAGTATAATTTGCTATAAATTTAAGGTATGTTTTATAATTTTCAATTATATTTTCCCAACCAAGAAAAATTAAAATATAAATAGCGCAAAGAATGGGTAATACTATAGCAGTTTCTTTGGTGAATAATGCTATAGCAAAAAATATCAGATGCCAGACAAAGTCTTTTTTCTTTTGATCTTTCAAAGAATTTAAGAAAAAGATGAGTGATGAAAAAATAAAAATAGCGAGTATAGAGTCATTTCGTCCAGATATAAAAGCCACAGTTTGCGCTGTGAGCGGGTGAATAGCAAAGATTAGCGTGAATAAAAACGCTACTCCTTTTTTTATATTTAATTTAAGTAAGAAATAAAAAAGCAAACAAACAGAAAAAACATGTAATAGTATATTGCTAAAGTGTGACATAAATACTATCGCGTCTTGTCCAAACTGTGCATCTAAGATAAAGGTTATTCTTTCGACTGGGCGGTAAAACGTGCCTCCATTTCTTGGTGTGCGAAAAATATCTTCCGTAAAAGCTTGGGGTATATTTGATAAATCTTTATTGAATTGGTATTGGCTGGTTACCAATACATTATCATCTAAATAAACAATATCCGAGAGAAGTGTGGCCGAATAAACAAGAGATATAAGCAGAGCAATCCAAAAAAACGGACGCCATGATTCTAGAAATACTTTGGATAAGTTATTCATACTATTATTTTCTACATTATTTGTCATATTTACGTTTTTTAGCGATGATATGTATCACTTCTCCGTATTTAGAAAAATATAAACATAAATTAATCAAAAAACAAGGTAAAAATAAAATAGCAAAAAGAAAAGTATGCCAGATTATTTTTGGATCAAAATTCTTATTTTGTAGCCATTCAAAAAAGTAAGAATCTGTGCCAGTTATCCAATTTACCAAACTTTGAGTAGAAGTAAAAGTAGAATATTCCAAAGAAAAAGTTCTTATTTTTTTAATTTCAAAATTATACTTTAAAAGTAAAGAGGTGAGCGACGATGGTGTAAAAAAAACAAGATGATGTTTTAGATCAAGAGCGAGCCAGTATTCTTTGGTTAATATACTGGTCCAACTATTAAAATTTGGCACTTCTACGATAAGCGTGCCTTCTTCTTCGAGTAATTCGTGTATTTTTTCTATATACAATTCTACAGTCTCCACGTGTTCTAAAACATGCCAAATAGTGATAACATCAAATCTTGGGTTCAAAGATAATTCCAAAAGATCTTTATTGTATATTTCTAATTTCAACTTTTCTTTTGAGAATTTAAAAGCATTTTCTGATATTTGAGTTCCTATAGATACATCGTATTTAAAATATTTTTTTAAAAAATAAAGCATCCATCCTCGGCCAGAACCTATATCTAAAACACTTTTTGCTTTTGGGTTAAGTAGAGATACTTTACAAGCGCGAATAAAACGAAATATTTTTACCACAAATTCAACAGCAAAACCAAATCTATTCGCTTTTTCTTCTTGATAATATTTGCTATAAATTTCTGTGGAATTTTTAAATTCTTGTTTGTCTTTGTGTGAGAAAATTATGTTGCAAGATAAACATTTAGAAAGTTTGTGTCCTTTTGTTTCTAGTATGTTTTCTAAATTTTCGTTTTTACAAATCATGAATATTTTTTATCCAAAAGTTCTTCTTAAATAAAATTTGATCGCAGTAAAAAGGGTAGAGAAGCCGTATTTAAGGCTTCTGGTAAAATTTATGGAAGAAGATTCCGCTGTGTACCTGACAGGTACAGGTATTTCCCCGATATTGTATCCTTTTTCCACTATTTGGAATAAAACTTCTGTGTCAAAAACAAAATCATCTGAATTGTTTATGAAATTTATATTTTCTAAAACGCTTCTTTTGTATGCGCGAAGCCCTGTATGCCACTCGGATAAATTTTGTCCACCTAAAATATTTTCAAAAAAAGTTAAAAATCTATTTGCTACATATTTATACACTGGCATGCCTCCAGCGAGCGCTTCTTTTATATTTCGTATTCTAGAACCAAGCATCACGTCAGCATTTCCTTTTTCTATCGGCTCTATCAAATTTTGGATAGATTTAGCGTCGTATTGATAATCCGGATGGATCATTATTATAATATCTGCGTCTTTTTCTAGAGCAATTTTGTAACACGTTTTTTGGTTCGCTCCGTACCCTTTATTTTTTTTCGTGGGAATAAAACGTTAATCCTAGTTCTTTTGCTATCGATATGGTGTTGTCGCTACTGCCATCGTCTACCAATATTATTTCGTCTACTATTTCTCTAGAAATATCTGATACCGTTTTTTCTAGAGTTTTTTCTGCGTTAAATGCAGGAAGTACGGCGATGACTTTGGATTTATTTATCATAGAAAAGAATTTTTTAAACTAAATATTTACTGTTGACTCGTTTTCATTTTTTGTTTTGAGATTATTTTTCTCACTTTCTGTTGTCAAAAAAGAGGGGATTATGAGCCCAAGCAATGCGCCACCTAAACCAGAAAATACACATGTGGCAAATATATAAGCCAAAGAAGAAGGCTCTTTCAAAATACCTTTTTTCTTTAAAATACTATAAGTAAGAAAAGTGGATATTACTATTGCCATTCCTGTGCCTACCTTTACACCAAAATCTTTTGCATTTTCTGGTGTTACATCAAATATTATAGCTGCAAAAACTGATATAAATACACCAATAATTAAAGTTACTATTAAATACACAATATAAAAAACAATAGCTTCTTTCCAAGAACGTTTTATTTCTAAGTTATTTAAATTTTTAAACATAATACAGATTATAGCACGATTTCGTGCTGTGTCTCCTGAACAAAATCCGAACTTTTTACCAAAACAATCCGGATGCTGACTAATACCGATCAGCGCCTCGCAGAGCCTCGGCGCTCATCCTTTAGCCACGGACGCCCGTAGCGGAAATGTCCAAGGCGGAATGCATGTGCTTGCCCCACGCCACCCGTGCGCGCACACAAATTTTGTGTTAAAAAACAAAAACACAAAATTATCTCCCTTTTGGCTTGCTCTGCCCAGTAATAAAGTTCAGAAATTTATACATTTTTCGATAGCGGATTTTTGAATATACTATTTTCCACCACGACATTTTTTCTGGCTTAGGTTCATTTATAATCTTGCAATTAAGATCAGGATATTGAGAGTTTATAAGATCTAAAATAAGATTAGTTAGTCTTACCACATCCTCTAAAACACCCGGCAAAGGATAAACAGAAACTGAAGGAATAAGATGCAACCTATGTAGCGGGTTTGCACACATAGCAAAATTAGCCTCTCGAATTGCACCCCAATTTCCATGAGTGAACGAGGATGTCCAATCATAATACGCATCATAAATATCTTTACATCCAGCTTCATTGCTCATTTTTCGTAAATCTGAATCTGTCCAGTGCCCAAGGTCTATATCCGAGAATTCTTCCCATTTGTCCTCATTCGTTATTTCTTTTAGAAATGCTTCGTCAATAAAAGAAGGTTTGTCTTTTAAATCTCTATTTTTGAGATAACTTAATTTCATTTTTCCAATACCATAATTTCGAAAATCGCTCCATACTTGTCCATCATTTTTCTTTATAAGATAAGAAAGTGTTATATATACTTCAACAGATGACCTTAAGGCAAGTCTGCCTATCATCCCCCTCGATAGATTTGTAGCAACCAATTCATCTAAAAGTCTTAAGACATAAAATCCAAAACCGAAAATCGTGTCATGTCTTGCTTCAATCGCTGAAGATTCATCAGTTTTCATAAAATGAAGCAAAAGAAGATGCCGAACTCTATGAATTTGGTCGTGACTAATTCTAATAACATCTTTTCTTTGTTCTTTTCTCGGTAAAGGTGCACATAATGTCGATTGCAAAGACGCTTTCCAGAATTTCTCTGGCCAATCATTTTGTTCTCCTTCATTTCGTATCTGCATTCCAATTTCGGAAGCACGTATAAAAGGGCGAATATGTCTCAAATCCCCGTAGTTTGGGTATTCAAATACACCTCGTAATGTTTCGTCAATTTCGCTAATAGAACTTGAAAATTTTATTTTTCCGCCATGGATTTCGCATAAAAATTTAATCCACCTACAATCTGTTGCTTCTTGTGATTGATGCCATAAAGTCGCACTAATACCTTTTGCAAGGAAATCTGCAACTTCTGCTTCATCTTCTGGCTCCCCTAAAATTTCTTTCCATTCACTATAGCCCGGGAGAGCAGGAAATATTACGAGCGAGGATAATACTTTTTGTACTCCAGAGTGTGATTCTTTTAGTAAGTTTATTAAGCGAAGCCTATTTTCTCTTGACCATTTCGCTATTCCAGAATGAGTAACATCCAGCAACTCGGGATTTTTATGTACCAGATCAGCAACTTTTCTAAAAATATCAAGAGCTTCGTTTCTTTCTAAATTTCCAATCAATAAAACTGCCCAGAGCATTTCCGGCATCCTGTCGTCTTTCCAAGAAGAAGGGCTCATAGGAATTTGTCTAAATGGAGGAGCAAGGGTTTTGCCGTCTTGCTTATGTTTCGAGATATCTGACGAACGATTTTCTTCTATATTGGATTGTTCTTGCATAATTTAAATAAAAGTTGGGGATAACTTTGCTTTGCCTTTCGGTTTCTGTTCGGTTATACTATAATTGTAGCGCAAACAGATTTTAAAAGCAATATGTCAAACCTCACAAAAAAGCAAAAACAAGTCTTTGACTTCATAAACACATACCTTGGCGAAAATGGCATAGCTCCAACCATTGAAGAAATACGAAAGAAACTTAAACTCAAAGCAGTGTCTACTGTTCACGAACACATCAATTCCCTAAAAGCTAAGGGGTATCTTTCAAAATCAGAAAATTCAGCTAGAAGTCTAGCGCCAAAGAAAGAAATAAGGTCGGTGGTGGAAATACCCATTATTGGGGGTATTAAAGCTGGATATCCACTTCCGGCCATAGAAGAGAGAGATGGTTCTGTGTCAGTTATAAATCCACAAATTAGAACACCGGAGGGTTATTACGCACTTCGTGTTGTTGGCGATTCCATGATCAAAGACGGGATTTTTGATGGAGATATTGTTGTAATAAAACATCAATCTGTTGCAGAAAATGGACAGACTGTCGTCGCAATTATTGACGACAATGAAGCTACACTTAAAAGACTTTATAAAGAAAAGGATAGATTTAGACTTGAGCCAAGAAACCCAACAATGAAATCTCTCTTTCGAGAGAATGTGGAAGTTCGAGGAGTTGTAATTCAAGTAATTAGTAATCCAAATAACGAACCAAGAGAATTTGAGGAAAAGAAAACCAAACACGGATTTAAAACCATTGATTTATTTGCTGGAGTTGGAGGTATTCGACTTGGTTTTGAAAATGCAGGATTTAAAACTGTTTTCGCGAATGATTTTGAACCACAATGTAAAGATACTTACGATTTAAATTTTAAAGATTCAAAGTTAGTTGTTGAAGATATTAGGAAAATTGGAATAGATGATTTACCCAAATTTGATTTTCTTTTGGGTGGTTTTCCTTGTCAGGCTTTTTCTGTTGCTGGTTATAGACAAGGATTTAGTGATGAAAAAGGAAGAGGAAACTTATTTTTTGATATAGCTCGTATTTTAAAAGACAGAAAACCAGAGGGTTTTCTTTTGGAAAATGTAAAAAATTTAAAAAGCCACGATGGTGGCAAAACTTTCAAGATTATTGAAGATGCACTAAAAGACCTTGGTTATCATGTAAAAGTAAAAGTTTTGAATACAATGGAATATGGAAATGTTCCTCAAAACCGAGAAAGAATTTATATTGTAGGTTTTAAAAATAAGTTATATTCAGATAGATTTGAATTTCCTAGCCCAGTCAAATTAACTACAAAGATTACTGATTTGCTAGAAAAAAATGTTCCGGAAAAATACTACTACAATGGCAAGCCATTGTTTGAGAAACTAAAAAATTCAGTAAAAGAAGAAGGCAAGGTTTATCAATGGCGTAGGCAATATGTAAGAGAAAACAAGAGTGGTGTTTGTCCAACATTAACGGCAAACATGGGAATGGGTGGACATAATGTGCCAATAATTAAAGATAAAAAAGGAATAAGAAAGCTTACTCCGCTGGAGTGCTTTAGAATACAAGGTTTTCCAAAAGATTATGTTTTGCCTAAAATTTCTGATTCGTCTCTATATAAGCAGGCTGGAAATTCTGTGAGCGTTCCAGTTGTTGAAGCTGTTGCAAAACAGATGATGAAAGCAATGGAGTAATTACCAAACTTTCACTTTTGTAGCAAGAGGTTTAATCTTATGCTTTGCAATAATCTCTTTTTTGATTCCAAAACGAGGTCGTCTTTTCTGTTCTTGCTGATCAGTAAATGATTCCTTTTTATTGATAGATTGATTCTTTATGTATTTATTTGGAATTAAATATACATCAAACTTTCCATCAACTTTTCCATTGTTATAAAAATCCACAAAATATAAATCATCCCATTTTGATTTTGGTCCAAAAGATGTTAGGTCGTCCTCAATACTGCAAGCTTTAATCTGTTGAGCTTTGTTAGTTTTTAAATCAAAGGTATCAAATGATCCAGCGATTCCTTGCTTAGCTCCTTTGAGTTTTATATATCTTGCAGAGCCAGACCAAAGACAAAAAGCCACTTCTGACAATCCCTCCGGCATATTAGGTTCCCTAGACTTATATTCTCTTAACCCTAATTTAAGTTCTTTCCAAATATCAAAAATTCTCTTCCATTCTTTACCGTCATTTTTATCAAAATGCATAAGCTCGAGCTTGCACTCTTTACCGAATACTTTTGCTTTGTGTTCTAAAATTTTCATAATTATTTCACGAAAAAATCTAGTGATTTTTTATAAAGTTTTGCAAACTCCTTGAGTTGCAAAACATCAAAGCGCCTTTGTCCTGATTCTATTTTGGAAACATAAGATTGAGTTCTGCCGAGCTTCTCTGCGACCTTAATTTGACCCAAACCAGCGTCAAGGCGCGCTTTCTTTAAGCGTTCTACTATTTTCTTATGGTCGTCTTGATAAATCGCTCTTGGCATATGTTTATATAATAGTATTCCATTGTGTATTATTCCAAATTGCCATATAATGTAATTACCCGACCGAGCTCCGTTTCCGCCCATACAATTTCAAAAAGAATCCCCCCGCGCGAAAAAAAAATAGAATGAAAGGCGGAATGGGGCGAGGGCGACGCTCCGAATTTTGGCGAAAATGCGAATTTTGAATTTGGGCTGGGTGTTTGGGATGAAGTTGGAACTTATTTTATTAAAAGATAACGTAATTTAATTGACCCAGATACTTATTAATATTAGGTTGCCCTGCCCAATTTTTGTACATACTGTCGAATAACCTAGTAAAAAAGACCATTAAACTATCTTCTTTTGTTTCAAAAAAGACTAGTTCCCAAGTTGAAGATTTTTGATTAAAGTTTTTAACCATTACATATTTATTTAATACACATATTATATCCACACAATTGTTTATATCAGATTCCGTTTTGTAATATTCCAAAACCCCCTTTTTGAAAGTTTCCTTGTCTATCCCATCATAAGAAAAAATACATGAAAAAACTTTTTTACTTAATTCACCAATAGTCATAAAAGAGTCTATTTCTTTTTTTAAAGACTTGATTGTTTTGGTTACACCCAAAGCGGTTATTAATTCAGTTGAAGTTAAATTTGATTTAACTTCAATATGAGACAACACCCCCTCACTTAAAAAGTGTTGTGAGGCAGAATAATCAAATACAGGCATGAATTCGTCGTATATAACTACGTCTGCTTGTTTACTAATATTGTCTTCAGAATCCAATATTTCTCCTGTTCCAATAACGAATTTTGAAGGAAAAGATTTTTTTATAAAATTTTCTATGAAAAATTCTCGGTTGTTTCCTTTAGATACATTATGTTCTATGTTTTTAGTCCTACTGAATTCTGCCAATAGTATATTTGTTGTATCTCTAAAAAAAGTTTGAATTTTTGTCATGGGTTTTTAATCTAAAGAAAGTTCTGATCCTTCAGACTTTAAATTTTTTTTCTTTAACCAATTAAATCCTTTTTGGGGTGTTATTACCGCAATATCAATTTCTCCTCCAACTCCAGTTATACCCCCAGGTGCTAAAAATGTTCCATCAGAGAATCTTTGAATATTTTCTGTTGTTCTGGTCATTAGAACACAAAAATCAATTGCGTCTTGAACAGTTATTGTTGCCCAATTTATAATATATTCCAATTTATTAAGTTGTGTTGAAATATCTTTATCTTTTTCTGAAGCATTTTTCACGAAATCAATATTTTCAATTTCAGGGGCAAAACCTTTAACTATTCTTGTAAGCACATCGGTTTGTCCAACCCATAATGCACCACACTGCTGGGTATTTTTTTCCATTGTTATTCCTTTTGGTATAGAAACTGAATATGCTCTTCCAACCTTGTCTTTATCTATCCCAGCTACGATCATATTTACAGTTTCAACCCAACCTGTTTGTGAAGTTTTTTTACCATTTTTATCTTTAAAACTAAAGGGTAATAAATTTCCATCATTATCTGAAAACACTAATTCTGTGCCTTTATCTTTCTCCACTTCTTCTTTAATTTGCTTTTTAAGAGAGTCAATTTCCTTAGTAATAAAAATTCCTCCTAAATTTTCATTTAATTTTTCCGCAATTTCTTTAGTTGTTAAACCGTCTAATTTTTCAGTTTCAATAAATTTATTTATAAAAAATCCAACATCTTTTGCTGGTTCATCTTTTTCACTCAAAAATGCACGACCAGAAATAGCAACACCACATGAATCTGACAACTTAAATAATTTCATTGCGCTGTCTGAGCCAATTCTAGTAGCCCCTAATTGATTTTTGTAGGTTTGTCTACTGTCTGCTGTTAAAACGATTCCTGATGATGTTAAAGTTGATATAACCAGGGTCATGATTCAAGTTTAGCAGAAATTTCATTTAAATCATAGTTAAAAGCTGTTTTTATATGTACAATTTTGATTTCTGTTTTATTAAATACTTCGTCTAAAAAATGGTCTCGTATTTGCCTGTCTGCTCTTAAATGTGAGCTATCGTCTAATTCAATAACTAAAAAAGGATTATAGGTTTGTTTGTCAAACATAACAAAGTCAATGGTTTTTTTATCAATTTTAGAACGATAACCCCGATAAGCAAAAAAACTTTTTGGTAAGTCAACATCAACAATACTTGATAACAAAACTTGAGGAATTATGTAATATTTGGAACCATATTTTTGTTCTAGTTGTCTGAAAAAGTTTAATTCGGCTTCTGTCATTATACTTCTTTTCTTGTAAGGTAATTTTTGGAATGATTTTTCTTTTGGAATTTTTAAAAGCGAAACAATAAAAACCGCGATTGATACAAAAGTAATAAAGAAAATAATTTTTGTTATCATAATTTAAAAAATTACGATGGGCTAGAAAACAAAAAGCCCATCACGGGTAGAGACCGAAGTCTCTCGTATCCGTTTCCAGATACGGCAGGTAATGCGACCCCATGACGGGTTCTTTATGCATTACCTGACTTTGAAGCCATGCCATTTCTGGTTTAGGCTACTTATTAAATTGTCTTTTTATCATACCACTTTCCCAAAAAGTTATAAACTTGCTTTAATTTATAAAAGTGATATCTTAAATGAAGTATAGATGCAACTTGAGTATTCAATTAAATGCACATCAATAAGTCCCTTGAAGGGCACTAGGTATACACGGAGAAATAACCCGAGAAGTGATCTTCTCAAACTCCAGCTAGAAATAAATAAAATGGGTGCAACTAAAAAGCTTTAACAAGGCCTTTTTATTTATTTCAAGCTGTCTTTCTATATCGGAAAGATATAGATGGAGTTTAGATTTAGCAACAAATTAATAGAAGAAACCATTCAGTGCTTTAAGGAAGAGAATGGTTTTGATATTTCCGCTGAAACCGCCAATGAGTATTTAGGCTCATTGGCGGGGTTGTTTTTAGCGTTTGCGTACACCAAGTCGGATGCTGTACTGGACTTCGAAGGAGATTTGTAATACGGTGGTGGTAAAGATATAGACAGCGGATTCGATCAAGCTGTCTGGGACGGAGAACGCATAAATGTTGTATATAGTGGGCTTGTCTTAACACAAACAAAAGGAGAAAAGTATGAAATATGTAATATATTGTAGAAAATCAACAGACACCGAAGATCGACAGGTTCAATCTCTTGAATCACAAGAATCTGAGTTGCTTCGTCTTGCGAAAAACAAGAATTTAGAAGTTATTGAAATTCTAAAAGAAAGCATGTCTGCTAAGTCTGAAGGTCGTCCTGTTTTCAAGAAAGTTTTAGATATGGTTGTTAACAAAAAAGCGGATGGTATTATTTGTTGGAAACTAGACCGTCTTGCTCGTAATTTTATTGATGGTGGACGCATTATTGATTTGTCTCAAAGAGGATTGATAAAAGAAATTCATACTTCTGATGGAGTGTATTTGCCCAATGATAATGTTTTAATGATTGCTATGCAATTTGGAATGGCCAATCAATATAGTCGTGACCTAAGCAGTAACGTCAAACGTGGACTTAATACAAAGTTAGAAAAAGGGGAGTGGCCTAATAAAGCGCCGTTTGGATATTTAAACGATTTGATTAATAAAAAAATTTTAATTGATCCTGTCCGCTCTAAATATGTTGTTCGTGCTTTTGAATTGTATACAACTGGTGGTTATGGTTTCCAAGATATTTCTGACATCCTGTTTAAGGAAGGATTAAGAACAGACAGTGGTAAAAAAGTTTTGAAGTCCCATATTCATAGAATATTATCCAGCCCTTTTTATATGGGGGTTATGTTGAGAGCTGGAAAATATTTTAATGGAAATCATGAACCGTTAATTTCTAAAGCAGTTTTTACTCAGGCTCAAGAAGTTGCTAACGGCAGACTAAGACCAAAACCCAAAAAGCTTTTCTTTCCGCTTCGTGGTTTCTTAAAGTGCGAGAATTGTGGTTGCATGTTTACTGCTTCCCTAAAGAAAGGTCACCAGTATTATTACTGTACCAATGGAAAGCGAATTTGTGATGAGCATAAGAGTTATTTAAGGGCTGAGGATATTAACAAAATTGTTTCCCTTGTCTTTAAAAAGCTTTATTTTTCTCCTCGTAAAATTGAGCTGATGTATAAAGCTTCTAAAGAAAAACTTAATCTCAACGAAGATTATTCTAAGAGTGTGTTAGAAACCCTTAATTTGAGCCTAGAATCGCTTAAGACGAAAGAATCTAAATTACTCGATACTTTCTTGGCTGATCAAATTCCTAAAGAGTTATACGACCAGAAAGTTTTAGAAATACTTAACGAGCGTATTGTTGTTAAAAAGCAGATTGAAGAGGTAAAAAAGCGACAACCAGTTTTTACTTTGGAACCGGTGAAAAAGATATTTTTAGACGCTAGTATAAGCTCAAAAGAGTTTTTGGAGGGTGATGATATGAAGAAAAGAAAAATTATAGAAAATCTACTTTGGAACTTTTCTGTCAAAAACAAAAATATCGTTAATTATCAATTCAAAAGTCCTTTTGACATCATTGCAAAAGTACCTAAAAATGCCTCTTTTTCACAACTGCTGGGAGACTTGGACTCGAACCAAGATAACATCCTCCAGAGGGACGTGTCCTACCATTAGACGATCTCCCAAAATAAAAACTTTAAATTCTACGGTCTCCCAATAACTCTTCCAATACAATAAACCTAACACATTTTTAATGTAATTAGAAGAGCCTTTATTTAGTTAAGAATTATTTATTAATTGCCGAAAAGCGCGATGCGAGTGTTTCTGCCGACGATACCATCAGCATATAAGTAATTGTCTCTTTGGAAAGACATTACAGCATTCTGTGTTTTCCAATCAAAGGTGGAATTGAGATCATTTTGATTTAGATATCCTCTTTCATAAAGAAGAGATTGCAAACAATAAACATTAGAACCAGTCATTCCGTATCTTAATAATGTTCCAAAATAACAAGTCTGTGCTCCCAAGACTGTAGGTACGGGCACATTGTAATTAGTATATGGATAAATATTGTTTACCAATCCGAGGCCAGTGACTGTAACATAGATAGTGTTGCAAGTATTTGTGTTGTTTTGGCACAAAGTCAAAGTAGTAGTTCCAGCCGAAAGAGCTGATACTGTGACTGAGCCACTATTATAGTTGTTGTAATTATTATTGTAATAACAAGGTATTCCTGTGTATATGTTGTACTGAGCATTGTTTGCACAACCTGCTATGATGCTAGAGTTTGAGGTAGATGCTACGTTTGGATTTGAATTGCTTGATACATACAAGTTTTGAGAATTTGCAGAAGTTAGGATGGCAGATCCTCCCGTGGTAAGAGTTATGTTTGAAATATTTAAACCAATATTATTTATCGGATAAATATAATTTCCACCGACTGTGACATAGACAGTTCCGCAAGTGTTAGTATTCCCGGTTTGGCAGATTACAAGAGTTGCGCTTCCTGTTGCAAATCCGTATACCGAAATACTGTTTCCGCTGGCGGTGGCAGTAGCTACGCTAGAATTTGAATTACTGGATACATATAAATTTCCATAATTATTGTAAGCGGTTATCGTAGAACTTTGTCCGACAGAAAGGGAAAGATTTGTCTGACTCAAAGAAAGATTGTTGTAATAACTTCCACTGACTGTGACATAAAGAATGTTGCAAGAAGCGTTGTTGTATTCGCAAATCGAAACATTTGTACTTCCGGAAGTATTTCCGTAAATGTTTATATTGTTCCCACTGATTGTCACAGTAGCTATATTAGAATTCGAATTACTGGAAACATATAAAGATGAATAAACGTTATAAGCGTAAACTGTCGTGGTTTGACCTTGGTTCAACGACACGTTTGTTTGGCTCAAAGTTGCCGCTTTTGTGTTGGTAGTAAATGCCAAGAAAACCAAAGCAAAAATCAAGAAAATAAGCGATTTTTTAAGTATTTTCATATAATTTTAAAGGTTATTTTGATAAATAGTTAAGCGACCTTATTAATGCCTATATACTATAATATACGAGCAAAATATGCCACTAGGTGCTTTTCTTTTAAGAAGTAATTGAAAAAAAGAATTTTTTGAAAGAGATAGTAAATAAATACGGGTGGGAAGTGGATGTGGCCAAGCCAGCTATAGAACATACACAAGAGGAGGAAATATTTGAAATGAAACCAGTTATTAATGCCCTAAAAGAGGTATTGTCTCCTTAAATTTGCTATAATGGCAATATGGACTTTAATTTGAAAACAACTAAAGATCCGGACGACCCCGCGCGTTTTGTCGCGCAATCAATTTTAAATCAATTAAAAATGAATAAGAGGGTTTTGTTTTTTGTGACAGGAGGTTCATCTATCGATGTTGGGGTCAGAGTTTCTGAAATTTTGCAAAAAAACTTTAAAAAAGAAGAAAATAAAAATTTAGTTCAGAATCTGACGATAGCTCTGACGGATGAAAGGCACGGTAGAGTAGGGCATCCAGATTCTAACTGGAAACAGCTTTTGGACAAAGGGTTTAGTTTGTTAGATGCAAAAATTATCCCAGTCTTGACTGGTGATGAACTTATAGATACAACCCAAAAATTTAATATGGTTTTAACTCAGGCATTTAAAAATACAGATTATAAAATAGGGTTGTTTGGTATCGGCGCCGATGGGCATACTGCTGGAATATTACCAGAAAGTAAGGCTGTAAACTTTGAAGAATTAGTCGTTGGTTATGAGGCTCCAAAATTCTCTCGCATTACAATCACACCAAAAGCAATAGAACAACTGGACGAAGCTGTGGTCTGGGCTCAAGGTGAAGAAAAGTGGAATACGATTCAGAATTTCATCAATACGTATCCTTTGATGCTTAAACAGCCCGCACAAGTATTAAAAAAAGTTCCCTTGTTGACAATATTTACAGATTTTAAAAAATAATAAAAATATGAAAATAGCTATTTCTGGTTTAGGAAAAATGGGTTCACAAATTGCAAAGAAACTTCACGAAGATAAACATATCGTTATTGCGCACAACAGAAGCAGGAGTGTTATCGACGATATGAGTGCTTTGGGAATGACCGGAGCTTATACGAAAGAAGAAGTTGTAAAATCTTTTAATGGTGAAAGAGTAATTATCTGGATGATGGTTCCGGCTGATGTCGTTGATCAAGAGTTGCAAGAATGGCTCAAATTAATTCCTAAAAATAGCATTCTGATAGATGGCGGAAATTCTGATTTTCGTCTAACGAAAAAACGCGCAGAATTAGTAAAAGATACAGGTTCTGTTTTGATTGATGTGGGCACGAGCGGAGGAGTCTGGGGATACAAGAATGGATTTTCGATGATGGCGGGTGGTGATGAAAATACTTTTAAAATTATAGAACCAGTATTACAAACCTTGGAAAAGCCTTCCGGTGCTTACAATCATTTCGGAGAATCAGGATCAGGGCATTATGTAAAAATGGTGCACAATGCTATCGAATATGGCATGATGGAAAGCATTGCCGAGGGATATCGACTTTTAAAAGAAGGACCATACAAAAATATCGATTTGGTAAAGGCAGGCGAAGTGTGGCAACATCGTAGTGTGATCACTTCTTGGTTAAATGAGTTGACTAAAGATGCTTTAAAAGAAAATCCAGACTTAAAAGATATCGATGGAGTGGTAGTAGAATCCGGAGAGACACGTTTTGCGTTAGAAACAGCTAAAGATTTTAATATAGAAACACCAGCGATACAATCAGCTTTTGATGTGAGATTGCGTTCACAAAAAGGGGAAATAAATTTTGCTACAAAGCTCCTAGCTCTTATGCGTAATGCTTTCGGTGGACATAAAATAAATCAAAAATAAATTTAAATTATGAATAATAAAATAACTTATGTAATTTTCGGCGCCTCTGGAGATTTATCAAAACGCTATTTGATGCCGGCTGTTAAAAATCTGCAAAATATGAAAATTATAGATACGGTTGTTCCTGTCTCTAGGGCCGATTATTCTAATTTAAAAAATTTAATCAAGGGCGATGGGGAGAAAATATTTCATTTGGCAATTCCTCCTGAAGCCGTACCTAATGTTATAGAAATAATCAGTAATAATTTTGGAAGAGATAAAATAAAAATAATGTTGGAAAAACCTTTTGGTCATGATTTGCAGTCTGCGCAAGAGCTTGTACAGCATATAGATAAATATTTCTCTGAGGGCCAGATTTATCGAGTGGATCATTATTTAGCAAAAGAGTCTTTGCAAAACATAATCAAAGATGAATGGAACCGGAATAATATTTCTAGCATTGAAGTGCTTGCTAGTGAGAAAATAGACATTGAAGGAAGAGTTAATTTTTACGAAAAAACCGGCGCGCTGAAAGATTTTGTGCAAAGCCATCTTATTGAAATGCTTGCAGTGGTTCTTGCGGGGAGCTTTGATGTTACGCGCAGGGAAGTCGCGATAAAAAATTTAGAAATCGTCTGTGATATTAGCAAACATGAATGTGTAAAGAGGGGCCAGTATGAAGGATACAAGGGCGAAGTTAATAATTCTACGAGCATGACCGAGACATTTGTATCGGTGAATTTGGTATCAAATGAATCAGTTTGGAGGGGAGTATCGATGGTTCTGTCTACTGGTAAGGCCCTGAAAGAAAAGTTTACACACATAAAAATTACATATAAAGACGGGGAAGAAAAGATTTTTAATATTGAACATGAGCCTGGAGCATATGAGCGAGTTATAAAAGCGAT
>JADZCK010000029.1 GCA_020851595.1 Candidatus Nomurabacteria bacterium
AAATTTATTAACATAATCAAGTATCGTCACGGTATAATGACCGCGACCTGCTTCTAACGGGATGACATTAAATGCGAAAGCAACACAAGATTTTATACCAATCAAAGAAATACGTGATGGAATAGTCATGCTTAAAGATGGTGACTTACGAGCTGTAATCTTAGCAAATTCAATAAATCTTTCTTTAAAATCAAATGATGAACAGAAAGCTACCATTTTACAATTCCAAAATTTTTTAAACACTTTGGATTTTTCTGTACAAATATCTATCCAATCTAGAAGATTGGATATACGACCCTACCTTTTGCTTCTAGAAAATAGAATAAAAGTACAAAATGAACCACTATTAAAACTACAAACAAAAGAATATATAGAATTTATTAGAAGTTTTACTGAATCAGTTGCTATAATGACCAAAAGCTTTTTCGTTGTGGTCCCTTATACACAGACAATAATAAGATCGGACTCTAACTTCTTTGGAAAATTATTTTCAAAAAGAAACAAAGAAGAAGAGCGTGCTTTAGAGCAAACAAATTTCGAAGAAAAAAGATCACAATTGGAAGAACGAGTAGCAGTAATCCAACAAGGGTTAGCACGTTGTGGAATAAATTCAGCCCAACTTGGCACAGAAGAGGTAGTAGAAGTATTTTATAAAGTATTTAATCCGGGGGAATCTGAAGGAAAAATAAAGACAGAATAACTACGGGCTTAATACTACAAAAATTATATGGATTTTTTTAAAAAATTATTTGGAATAAAAAACAACAAAGAGGAGGGTGGGGAAGACGTACGAGCTTCTACTTTGGCTGTATTGCCTGAAGAAATATATGAATCAGCAACACTCGAGCTTCAAGATGTCATAGCTCCTTCCGCTTTAAAAATAGAGTCAAAATCCATAAACCTGGGAGAAAAAATTGCTCGCACTTTTTTTATAATTTCTTATCCTAGGTTTTTAACCGACAATTGGTTTTCTCCAATAATAAATCTAGATAAGGTTTTTGATATCTCTATATTTGTTCACCCAATAGACACATCACAGATGTTGCGACAATTTCAGAAAAAGGTGGCCGAAGTACAAAGCCAGATAAGTGTACGCGAGACGAAAGGAATGGTACGCGATCCGATGCTTGACACTGCCTACCAAGATCTGGAAAATCTCCGCGATAACTTAATGCAAGCCCAACAAAAAATGTTTGATGTTGGAATCTATATTACTATTTATGCCGATAATGAATTTGAGCTTTTTAAAATAGAGAGTGAAATAAAATCTATACTTGAATCCAAACTTATTTACATAAAACCAGCGCTTTTCCAACAAGAAGATGGATTTAAAAGTATATTACCAATAGAAACAGATCTATTAGAAGTACACCAAAAACTAAATTCTGAACCCCTTTCTAGCGTTTTCCCATTCGTTTCTTTTGACCTTACTTCTGACAAGGGAATACTTTATGGAATAAATAGACACAATTCTAGTTTGGTTATTTTCGATAGATTTTCTCTAGAAAACTATAACTCTGTGACTTTTGCAAAATCTGGTTCTGGAAAATCATACGCGACAAAGTTAGAAATATTACGTTCTTTGATGTTTGATACAGATGTCATAGTCATAGACCCTGAAAGGGAGTATGAATTTTTGTCGGAAGCTGTCGGTGGAAGATATTTTAATATTTCCCTTTCTTCTGATCACCACATTAATCCTTTTGATTTACCAATACCGCACGAAGGAGAAACTGCGGAAGATATTTTAAGATCTAATATTATAAATTTGGTTGGATTATTCAGGCTCATGCTAGGTGGACTTACTCCCGAAGAGGATTCTATGGTGGACAGGGCTATTTCAGAAACTTATGCGATAAAAGACATAACCCCAGAATCAGATTTTACAAATATTGAACCTCCACTTCTTTCAGATTTTGAAATGGTACTTTCTGGAATGGATGGTAGCGATTCTGTTGTGGCAAAATTAGCCAAATATACCCGAGGCTCTTGGGCAACCTTTCTAAACAGACCCTCAAACGTAGACATAAACAAAAAATTCGTAGTTTTCTCTGTGCGTGACATGGAAGACGAACTAAAACCAGTCGCAATGTATATAATAATGCACTATATATGGAATACTGTGCGCAAAAACCTCAAAAAACGCCTTCTTGTGGTGGACGAAGCTTGGTGGATGATGAAATCAGAAGATACCGCCTCTTTCTTGTACTCTATAGCCAAAAGAGGAAGAAAATACTATCTTGGGCTTTCTACTATTACTCAAGACGCGGCAGACTTTATGAAATCCCCATACGGAGTGCCTATTATTACAAACTCTTCTATTCAGCTTCTATTAAAACAATCTCCAACCACAATAGACTTATTACAAAAAACCTTTAACCTTACAGACGAAGAAAAGTATTTGCTTTTGGAGTCTGGCCTAGGGGAGGGTATATTCTTTGCTGGGTTAAAACATGTGGCCATAAAAATAGTGTCTTCTTACACAGAGGACCAGATAATTACTTCAGATCCATCACAAATACTTTCCAACAGAAAAGCTAAACAAGAACAAGAAGCAGCCAGTGTAGCCAGACACACGGATACCGCGACTCAATAAGTAGTGAAAAATAAAAAGAAAATGGTATAATTAAATTATGTTAAAAGGAGTTTCTAAATTTTTATTTACATTTTTATTTTTAATACTCGCGAGTGTTTTTGTTTCGCCGATAAAAGCAAAAGCGATATCTCAAAGCAGTATTCTGGTGAATGTATCTCCGGAAAACCCGGCTCCAAATGAAAATTTTTCTATTACTTTAAATAGTTACGCTAGCAACCTAGACAGTGTTTTAATATCTTGGTCTGTAAATGGAAGTGTGGCTTTGTCTGGTATAGGAAAAAAAACTTTTTCTTCTAAAGCCCCCGACGCGGGAAATGAATTAAATATAGTTGTAAGTATTTCTCTCCCAGACGGATCAATAGACAAAAGAATAACAATAAGACCAGCTGTAATGACACTACTATGGCAAGCAAATGATTCTTATACTCCGCCTTTTTACAAAGGAAAAGCTCTACCTACCCCAGAAAGTGAAATAAAAATAGTTGCTATTCCAGAAATTAGAAACAATTCTCAAATTACTGACCCTAAAAACATGACTTATGCTTGGAAAAAAGATTACACAAATAATGTAGACGGTTCTGGTTATGGAAGAAATTATTTTCTTTATGTAAACGACTATTTGGAAGATTCTGGCACTATTAGTGTCACAGCCTCTACTGTTGATCAAAAATATTCTTCGCAAGCTAGTATAGATGTACCCACATCAGAAGCAAAAATTGTTTTTTATAAAAAAGACGACAAATTTGGCACTGTTTGGGAACACGCGCTTTTAGACGGACACACTGTTGTAGACTCAGAAATAGTTGAAGCTTCTCCTTACTTTATTTCACCGTTTGATATTAGAATTCCTCTTTTAGTGTTCAATTGGTATATAAATGACACCCAAATACCCGTACCAATATTCAAAAAGAATATTATGCCTTTAAAAGTACAAGCTGGAACATCTGGAACATCAATATTAAAACTTGAAATAGAAAGTACAGATAAAATATTTTCAAATACAAGTAAGCAGATTAACATAAATTTTTAAATGAAAAAAAACTTATTTTATATTCTAATATCACTGACACTAGTATTAGCTATCACTCCTGTAATGGTTAATGCTTATGACACAACAACAAAAGGAAAGTGCACAGTCAGAGCGTACCCTGTTGGTGTCGAGGAGACAGACTGGTTAGACTACACAGAGGCACAATGCCATGCAGACACTTATCCAGACAAAAGAGATGCAAATGCTGAATTTATAAAATGGACAGCATATAGCGGAGATTGTGTAAAACCACTATCGAGAAGTTCTGTTGATGGTTCGTGTGTTTGTCAGCTTCCTTGGGGTGTAATTAAGGACGGTAAATGTGTAGATCCAGCATCAATAACATGTACAAGCACAAATCCAAATGTTCCAACTGGATGCACACCAGCAACACAAAATCCACCAGCAACTTCAAGCACAAATTACACTTTTCTATCTCCATTACCTTGTGATGTAAATGCTAATCCCAAAATACCTGGATGTGTGGGTGGAGAACTCGCAACTTTTGATCCGACAGGAGAAAATAAATTGGGTGATTATTTAAATGTAATGATTAAAATATTCATTGGTATCTGCGCTGTTCTAGCAGTTATAATGATTGTTGTTGGAGGAATTGAATATATGACGAGCGAGTTGCCAGAAAGTAAGGGAAATGGAAAAAACAGAATAATGGGAGCGATTTTTGGACTTATATTAGCATTAGGCGCATGGACTCTCTTATATACGATAAATCCTGATTTGCTTCGAACTGATTTAGCGAGTTTAAAAAACGTAGAGGTTACAGTAGAAATAGAAGAAGATATTATTGAAGCAACATCAACCAACCCAGCTTGCGTCGAAGCAGACATGGAATCAATTACTTTATTTGGAAAATCAGGAGTAAGAGTAAATAAAAAAGTAATAGGAACGCTAAGAAATATAGAGTCGGTGTGGTTGTCTAAAGGTGGAAACAATTTCTATCAAATAAATTCAATTTCTGGATATAACTGCAGGGCTGTAAAAAACAAACCAAATTACTGGTCAGCTCATGCCTTCGGTTTGGCTTTGGATATTAACCCGAGCAAAAATCCTTATGGTAAAACATTAGTAACAGACATGTTAACACCAAATGATTTTACCCAAGTTTTTAAGTCAGCTGGTTGGGGGTGGGGTGGAGACTGGAAAAGCATAAAAGATGCAATGCATTTTAGTAGCAATAATCAATAAATATTTTTATGCAAAAAAGAAATTTTATACTTTTAATAATAGT
>JADZCK010000030.1 GCA_020851595.1 Candidatus Nomurabacteria bacterium
GGTTACGACGATAGAGATTAATATTAAAAACCACTCAATCTGAGTGGTTTTTAATATTCTTTTTTAAAATCCAAACTAGCGGAGTTAATACAATACCTCATACCTGTAGTATCTTTCGGGCCATCATTGAAAACATGCCCTAAGTGGGCTCCGCAGTTTTTACAAATCGCTTCTACTCGACTCATACCATGACTTGTATCCTCTCTAAACAAAACAGCGTTGTTGTCAGATGGCTTATCAAAACTTGGCCAGCCGGTACCAGAGTCAAACTTAGCATCACTACTAAAAAGTTTTACTCCACAAACTTTGCAGTTATAGTCCCCGCCTTCATGATGATCCCAATACTTATTTTTATAAGGAGCTTCAGTACCTTTATTTTGAGTGACCTCAATCTCCTCTTCTGTCATGTTTTTTAATCTTTCTTCTTTATCCATAAGAAGATTATACACCTATTTAACCAAGCTTCTTTTTTCTACACATTTAACACAACCACAACCTTTGGGTTTGATATGTTCATCCCAATACTCTTTACCATAATCATAAGCGAGTTCTTCACCTGGCTCTATTTTTCTTTTTGCATAAACAAAAACTCTACCTTTTATAATATCTACTTCACAATTTGGTCTACAAGAATGGTTTATGTATCTAGCAATATTTGATCTAGTCGTTCCATCTATATGCCGATCTTTTGATGTTTGAAACAAATATCTTCCGCCTCTATTGTTGGCTTCTTTATCGTTTATCACTTCACCAATATATTCGATAATACAATCACCTTTTTTCATTGGAACTTTTGCAAAGAGCCCCAGCCCGTTAACGCCTCGCTTAGTTGCCAGATCTTGTGGGTATTTGTAAATAGGTATATTTTTAGGTGTTTTGGTTTTCATGAAGAATAATTGTATCACAAGATTATGCTATCCATTTTGCGTAAATACCAGTGGTCAAAATCCTATAAAAATCTTTTTGTTTTATACCTATGTCACCATAGATTATTTTCCCAGTATTCTCAGACAGTGCATCCTCTAGAGCTTCAGCAAATGTCCTAGATGCATAACCTGAGGCATATCCGTTTAAAATAATTAATTTTGCATCATTGCCCAATAAAGAAGGTATCAGTGAAAGTAGCTCAGACAGAGACTCTTCTATTTTCCAAACCTCACCCTTAGGCCCCCTACCGAACGCAGGTGGGTCCATAACTATAACCTCAAACTTTTCTCCTCTTTGAACAAGTCGTTTAACATACTTAAGAGTATCTTCACAAACCGTTCTGATGCTGTCATCTGCTAAATTAGAAAGTTTCATATTTTGTTTAACGGTAGCGATAGTAGTTTTTGAAGCGTCAATGTGTGTAACATTCATACCTGCTATTGCTCCGGCAATACTAGCAGCGCCTGTGTAGCCAAACAAATTAAGCATTTTAAGATCTTTATATTTTTTACCTAAAGACATTATTTCATCCCACTGAAAAGAGTGCTCTGGAAAAACCCCAACATGTTTGAAGCCTTTACAAGAGAGTTCTAGACTTATTTCTTTATAAGAGAAATTCCAAGTTTCAGAAATATTTTTTTCAATTTTCCATCTCTCTCCTTGTTGTGCCCATACAAACTGAGCTTGAGAGTTTATCCAAATATTTTGATTTTTCTTTGACCATATCGCCTGTGGGTCGGGCCTATCTGTTATGACAGTACTAAATCTTTCAAGCTTCCTACCGTCTCCTGAATCTAGTAGCTCATATTCTTCTAATGTATTTATAATAATATCTTCCTTTTTCATATTTATTTTTTAAATAGTTGATCAAAAGTCGAACTCAGTGTTGGGTATTTAAAAACAAACCCTTTATCTAATAATCTATTAGGAACTACTTGTTGGCTTTTTGTAATTTCATCAAAAAGTTCACCGAACACCCTCTTTGATATAAATCTAGGAAGATAACCAACAACTCTTCTGTGTAAAAAAACACTTAAGCTTTTCATAAAATATTTGTGAGTGACAGGCTCTGGAGAAGAAGCATTGAAAACACCTTGTACCGTTTTGGTCTCTAATGCAAATAAGTATGTATTAACGATATCTTCTTCGTGTATCCAAGACATCCAAAAATCCTCTTTTTTGAGTCTTAAAAGGAAGCCTAAGCCGGCTGTTCTTTTCAACTGTTTTAGTAGGCCGCCAGAAGATCCCAAAACTGGGGCGGTTCTAACACAAACAACTCTAACACCTTCTTTTTCAGCTACCATGGCTTGATTTTCCCAATCTTGTACTAAATCAGAGAGAAAGCCCTTTCCTTTAGAAGTGGTTTCATCCGCTATGTGACCATTTGTATCTCCATAATAACCAATAGCTGAGGCACAAATAAAACACGATGGTTTGATGCTAGTTGAGATAATACTTTCAACTATATGTCTTGTGCTATTTACTCTACTGTTTTTTATTTCTGTTTTGTTTTTTTCTGTCCATTTACTATTTATAGGCTTGCCGACTAAATTAATAACCGCATCTGTTTTTTCTAAAATATTGTAAGGCAAAGACTGTTTTGTAATATCACAGTTAATAAAGAATAGTTCTTTATTACTAAAAGAAGGTGGGTAAATATCAACAATCACAACCGTATGTCCTAGATCAATGAGTTTTTTAGATAGTTGTGTACCTATAAAACCAGACCCTCCGGCGATTACTATTATCATGATAATAGTCTAGCACAAGGAGTTTTTTGACCTAACGAAACACAACGATAAAAGCCTCTCGTCACGAGTTGTTGCAAACAACAAGATATCTGGGTAGTATGCGAGGTGTGAAAGCTCTCGAAAATACATTTTTATACATATTAAACATAGCACTTTTTGTTGTGCTGTCTGTATTTTTTATACCCTCTTTTTTTATTGTGACTTATTTACAAGAAACCTGGTCAAAAATGCTTGGGGATTTATTTAAGCTTTAAAAATCTATTTTTCCCTATTTTATAAACACCAGAATCTGGAATTTCCTTAGCTTTTGATTCAATCATTTTTTCTTTTGTATCAAAATTCATAACAGCGCCTTCTTGGAGCAGTCTACGCAGTTCACTTTTTGAAGAGACGATTTTTTCATCTAAGCAAATACTTTCAAAAGTGCGCCCCAAGATGTCTACTGAATCAATACCATCTATACCTTCTTTTTTTTGAAATGTGTTTATAAATGATTTTTCAGCATTCTTTGCTTCAATATCTGAACTACATAATTTTGTTATTTCATATGCCAAGCGCATTTTTATATCTCTTGGGTTTACACCTGATTCTAACTCTTTAGATAAAGACGCTGTTTCTTTTGGAGAATAATCTGTGCAAAGCTCGAAACCGTTAACGATCATGCTATCAGTCCAAGACATAACTTTCCCATAAATATCAGATGGTTTATCTAGTAGAGAAATCATATTTCCTGTTGTTTTTCCCATTTTTTCACCATTTGTATCAGCTAAAAGTTTAACCGTGACAACAAATTTTTCTTTGTCTTTCATTTTCTTAAGTAAAATTCTACCGGCAAGCATATTGAAAAGTTGGTCGTTGCCACCAATTTCACCGTCAACATTCATGGCCACACTGTCGTAACCTTGCATCAGTGGATACATAAATTCATGTATGTAAATAGGTTTTTCTTCCTCGATTCTTCTTTTGAACATGTCGCGTTTAAGCATTTGATCTACTGTCATGTTTGATGCCAGATTAAGAACATCTGAGAATTTTAATCTACCTAACCATTTGTTGTTAAATTTTACTTGGGCCGCATTCTTTCCAGAGAAGCGAATAAATTTACTAGCCTGTTTTTTATAAAGCTTAAAATTTTTTTTAACCTCCTTATCGGTCAGCTGAACCCTTGTTGCCATTTTGTCTGTAGGATCTCCAATTCGAGCGGTGAAATCTCCGATTAGAAAAATAATTTTATGCCCTAAGTCTTGTAACTGTCTCAACTTTCTTAATTGAATAGTATGACCAATATGCAAAGTTGGACCTGTTGGATCTATTCCATTGTAAATAGTTAGTTTTTTACCACTTTTTAATTCTTTTTCTACAAACTCTTTACTCGGAAGTATCTCAGAAACACCTTTTGTAAGAAATATATCTATCTGTTCGTCTATAGTCATATATAGGGCTATTCTAGCACTTTTTGGTTGGTTTTTTAATCTTTTATATATATGATATAGCTATGAGAAAATTGTCTAATAAAAAAATAGTTCTTTTGCTGTGCGCAGGTATTTTTGTCTTTTTGGGAGGGCTTTTGGTTTGGGCCTCTCTTTTTAAACTACCAGACCTTTCAAATTTTGCAGCTAGAAAAATAGCTAATTCTTCAAAAATAGTAGACCGGACCGGTGAAGTTGTTTTATATGACATAAACCAAGGTGTCCGTAGAACAGAGATACCCTTATCGGAAATGGGTGACAATATTAAAAATGCCAGTATTTCTATTGAGGACGAAAATTTTTATAGCCATAACGGGATAAGGCCTACATCTATAATAAGAGCCGTTTGGGTTAACCTAACAAGCAGAAGTCTTTCTCAGGGCGGATCTACTATTACTCAACAAATTATAAAAAATACTCTTTTAAATACCGACAAAAAATTTACCAGAAAGGTAAAAGAGTGGGTGTTGGCTCTTAAGCTTGAAAAATACTTCACAAAAGATGAAATACTTGAGATATATTTAAATGACAACCCTTATGGTGGGACGATTTATGGTGTTGAAGAAGCTTCACAGGCTTTTTTCAGCAAGAGTTCAAAAGACTTAACTATTGCTGAGGCTGCTTATTTGGCCGCTATACCACAAGCCCCTACTTATTATTCTCCTTTTGGAAAAAATAAAGATAAATTGGAGTCTAGAAAAAATACAGTTCTAAAGAAGATGAATAGTTTGAAATATATTAGTGATGAACAATATGATCAAGCAAAAAATGAAATTGTTGTTTTTAATACCCAAGCTCAAAACAGTATAAAGGCTCCTCATTTTGTTTTTTATATTTTAGATTATCTTCAGGAGAAGTATGGTAAAGATGTTA
>JADZCK010000031.1 GCA_020851595.1 Candidatus Nomurabacteria bacterium
GCCGAGGCAGGGCGAATCCTTTTCCCCAGACAAATTGTTTCGCCCTGCCGAGTCCGCATTAGTAGTTTTAATCATTTGGATTTTGCTCGAAATAGTTTCGAACTTTGTCCAATAAACACCGCCAAAATTCTGAATAATTTTTTGATAAAATAATTAATAATATGCTGAATATTACAAAAATAATAAGTGTATCGTCGTTTACTTTTGATACCTATAAAGTTGACAGGGAACGCTCGATTATTAATTTTACTTATCGTGTTGAATTTAAATTTGGTATATTTAAGACTTTTACTGATAAGCTTATTTTCAAGAATGTGACACCAGAGTCTTGGGAAAAAATACCTAAAGCCGTATTGGAGCCAACCCTACAAGCTCTTCTTCTAATAATTGGAATTAATTACTGGAGCGCTTTTCCTACAAGTAATATTCGTATTAATGGATTTAAACTCACACGTGAGCAAGCGCATTTCTGGGAATCGCTTTATTTAAATGGGTTAGGAGAATTTTTTTATCTCATGCAGATCGATTTTCGTAATCTTATAAAGTTTCCATATGATGATTCCATTATTACGCCTACACCAGTACGATTTAAAAATACCGCGCGGAGTCTTCTCTTAAATGGCGCGGGAAAAGATTCAATTCTCTCCGCTGAAATATTAAAAGCATCAGGTATACCTTTCGATTTTTTTTCTTTTGATCCAACACCAGCCCATAAACGTATCGCTAAACTTGTGTCGGTGAAAACTATTAGCGTTCAACGTCGTTATGATCCATGGATTAAATTTTTTTTATCAGGTGCATACCCATCGGTTTCTACTTTTACATTTATTGCGACATTACTCGCAGAACTTCTCGGTTACAACTCAATAATTTTTTCTAATGAACGTAGCGCTGATTTTGGAAATCTCGATTATCTTGGTTTGCCTGTGAATCATCAGTGGTGCAAATCATCCGAAGCAGAAAAAATGATTAATGATTATATCCAGTCATATATAACACCTGATATTTCGACACACTCGCTTTTGCGTGAATACAGTGAGCTTGAAATTGTACGACGTTTCGTACAATACCCACAATATCTCTATGATGTTACAAGCTGCAACACTTATTTTTGGCTTCCACGCATACAGCAAATTCTATCGCGTACAAATTATTGGTGTAATAGATGCCCTAAATGTGTGTTTCTTTTTGCCTGTTTCTCGGCGTTTTTACCCAAAAAACAAGTTATTAGTATTTTTGGTGCTAACCTCTATGCTGAAAAACGTCTTTTGCCTTTATTCAGGCGTATTCTCGGTCTCGAAGGATTTAAACCACTTGATTGTGTTGGGGAACCGGAAGAAATGATTCTTGCCATGCATTATGCGTTACTTCGCAAAGAATATTCTGCTGAACCAGCTATTAAGATTTTCCAAGAACATTTCCCAGAAAGCTATGATTTTGATAGGCTTGCAAAGAAAGTTTTTTCTCAAAGTTAATTATATTTCTTCGTTTCAAAACAATTGCCTATTATATAGTACTGATATTTTTAATGTGCCACAGTAAAAGCTATTATTTTTCGTGCGCCTGATTGTTTGAGCACTTTCCGTGCTTCGCTTAAAGTAGCGCTGGTCGTCAGAATGTCATCTATTATAATAATATTTCTATTTTTTAACTTTTTTATATTTTCTTCGGTATTTTTAATAGCGAAAGATCCAGAAATATTTTTTAATCTTGCTCGTCTGTCTTTTATTTGTGCTTGGTGCTCTGTGTCTTTTGGTTTAATTAAAATATTATTTTCTAATTTTATATTTAGATTATTTCGCTTATTATTTATTTTAATAATTTCTTCGCAAATAAGTTGAGCCTGATTAAATCCGCGTTCGCGAAGTCTTTTAGGGGACAAGGGGATGGGTACAAGAATTGGGTTCGTAAAATTTTCTAGTACAGATAAGTCGGACAATTCTTCAGTTATTTTTTCATAAATAATTTCTGCAAAAACTTTAGCTAAGTTTCTTTTGCCTTTGTATTTTAAAAGTTGTAATGATTTCCTTATCACAGGATGCCTGTAATCATAAGCGGGAAAAATCCATTTTGGGCTTTCCCGCATAGCTTCTGGGGCTTCTTTCAAGCATTCGACACACAAATCCACATCATTTTTACCGCAAAGTATGCATTTTGTTGGAAATAGTATATCTAATATGGTGTTTAAAAAATGCATTTATGATATAATCCTAGCATAAATCAACATGAGTAACTTATTAAAGGATATTTTTTCCGGCTTTAGTAAAATTGGCGGAGGGGGAGAAGAGAGCGCTGTCGGTGTAGACATAGGTTCTTCAGCTATTAAGATTGTAGAAGTTAAAAAGAAAGGAGGCAAAGTAATTCTTGAAACTTATGGCGCTATAGCTCTCGGACCCTATGCAGATCTTGATGCTGGGCGTGTAGCAAATTTGCCAGTTGAAAAAGTTATATCAGCATTGCAAGAAGTTTTGAAACAATCTGATGTCACCAGTAAAAATTTAGCAGTGTCTGTCCCAGTACAATCAAGTCTAATTTTCACAATAGAACTTCCAGCTCAAATAAAAGAATCAGAAATATCTGAGATAGTTCCTACAGAAGCGCGTAAATATATTCCGGTTCCTATCACCGAGGTTGCAATCGATTATTTTATTTTACCCAAAAAAGAACCTTCATTTGAAGAAATGAATGCGGAGAATGATACGCAGGTTACCGCAGAAAAAATGAACGTTCTTGTTGTTGCCACGCAAAATGATGCTGTTTCAAAATATCGTTCTATTGTTTCCGGGTGTGGGCTTACACCTTCTTTCTTTGAGATTGAAATTTTTTCTTCTATACGCGCAAATTTTGAACATGAACTTTCTCCAGTATTGTTGATAGATTTTGGAGCGTCACGTACCAAGCTTTCTATTGTGGAGTTCGGTATGGTCAAAAGCTATCATACTATAGATAGAGGCGGAGCAGATATTTCCAATTCCATTTCTAAATCTTTAACGATATCTTTTTCGGAAGCAGAGAAAATGAAAAAAGATTTTGGACTTTTTGGCAATCCTGCCGATAAAAGTTTGGCAGATATTATAAAAGTGCATATTGATTATATTTTTTCTGAAACAAATAGTGTGCTCTTGGGTTACGAGAAGAAATATAATCGTACAATTAGTAAAGTCATATTTACTGGTGGCGGAGCACTACTTAAGGGGTTGAAAGAAGTAGCAGAAAATAATTTTAGAGCAGAAATAGAGATGGGTCGTCCGTTTTCTAAAGTGAGCGCTCCTGTTTTTCTTGAAAAAGTTTTACTTACTATGGGTCCTGAATTCGCTGTTGCTCTCGGTCTTGCTTTGCGAAATCTGCAATAAAGCCTTGTTGTGTGAAAGTTATACACAGTTATGCACAATTTATTTCGTAAAAAGTTATTTTTGTAATATAATTAAGGAGTACGATGGAACAAAATTTTCAAACATCATTTATACCCAAAAAACCTATTGTAAAAGAGACGGTTGTTTCTGCGCGTCCAGTAAGTATTTTCTTGATCGTCGCATTATTTGTTTTATTTTTTGTATTGCTTGTATCTGGAGGACTTTATTTCTACAAAGGAATTGTCACCAAACAAATAGGAGACATGCAAAAGAATCTTGAACTCGCCAAGAATCGTTTTGAACCAGCCAAAATAGCTGAACTACAAATCTTGGATAAACGCTTGCGCGCTTCAAGTGATGTTTTGTCCAAGCACGTCGCTGTGAGCCCTGTATTTGATGCTTTGGAAAATTTGACTATGAAAACTGTTCGCTTTACAAAATTTGATTACAGTTTGGATGGGGATAAGGTAAAAGTTAAAATGTCTGGCGTCGCCATCGGATACAGATCCATCGCTCTTCAGTCCGATTTGTTTGCGAAAAACAAAAATATAATAGATCCGATTTTTTCCAATTTGACACTAGATAATAGCGGTAACGTAGTTTTTGATTTAGATTTTTCGGTCGATCCAAGTTTTGTTAACTATAAACAGATGCTTCTGACACAAGATCAAACAAATTTAAATTAAATTTTATGATGAGATTTATAATGCCAATTATTTTAATAGGAATTTCGGTCACGATGTTTTTTATGTTTACAAATCCTTTGTATGGGGATATATCAAAACTAAGAGCAGAGGTGTCTTCTTACAACGAGGCGTTGGCTAATTCCAAAGCGCTAGAAAATGAGCGTGATAAGTTGACCGCAAAATACAATACTATCAACGTGGATGATTTGATGAAAATAGAAAAATTGATGCCAGAAAATGTAGATAACATCCGTTTGATTTTAGAAATAGAAAAAATAGCCACACCTTATGGTATGGTTTTAAAAAATGTTAAGTACAATACAACTGATACAAGCACGACGCCTACTTCTGCTATACAAAGTAGCCAAGCAAAAGGAACACCAAAAGATTATGGGGTCTTTGATTTGGAGTTTTCTATATCAAGCACGTACAATAATTTCATTAATTTTACAAAAGACTTGGAAAGCAATTTGAGAATAGTAGATATTTCATCGGTTTCATTTACTTCCAATGTACAAAGTACAGGCCCATTAACGAAAGTTAATCAATCTGACAATTACACGTTTAATTTTAAAATTAAGACTTATTGGTTAAAGAATTAGATAATATGATTTCCAAAATTAGAAACATCATAATATTTGTAATAATTGCTTCGGTATTAATACTTATATACTTGTATTTTATAAAATCTCCAGGGACACAGAGTAATTTGGTTTCATCAAGTTCAATTTCATTACCAAATATAAATGGTTCCACTGACCAAAAAACAAGCACATCAAGCAGTATTACTACAGTAGAAGCCAAAGATTTTCTTGCCCTTCTTTTGAATGTAAAGAATATAAAATTGGATGATGCTATTTTCACAAGTGTCGCTTTTATGAGTTTGCGTGATTCAAGTATTACTCTTGTACCAGACGGCAATGAAGGCAGACCAAACCCATTTGCTCCATTTGGCAATGACGTAGCACCTGTTGCTCCAAATATTTCAAGTACACCAAGCACTCCCGCTACTCCTACAAATCCGTAAGATTATTTATATTATGAGTTTTTTAGAAGAATTAGCTAAAAAGGGGTTAATAAGCACTAATCAAATTAGTGATATTAAAACTCGTGCCGAACAAAAATACAACGGAGACGTAGACGAAGCTCTTGTAGAGTCTGGGATAGAAGAAGATAAACTGCTCGAGGTAAAAGGAGAATATTTAGGTATACCCGTAAGACACATGAATATAGAAGGCATGTCTTTTAACGCTCTTAAATATATTTCTGAAGATTCAGCAGCACATTATAAATTTGTGCCTATTGAATTGAAAGATGGTGTGTTGGAAGTTGGTGTGACTAATCCAGAAAGCATGGAAGCTATGGATGCGCTCCAGTTTATTTCTACAAAAATAGGTATTCCGTTTAAAGTATTTTTGATTTCAAAAAATGATTATGAGAGTATAATGGGTACTTATAAAGGAATAAATAGCCAAGTAGAAGAAGCTTTGGATGAATTAAACAAAAGTGATATGGACGATGCTAAGGGAATGAACGAAGAAAGTCTCAGTAAAGAAATTAAAAGTATTGCATCTGGAGGAGAAGAAAAAATAGTGGAAGATGCTCCAGTTATCAAAATCGTAGCTGTTATATTAAGAAATGCTATCGAAGGTGGTGCCTCTGATATACATATTGAATATACTGGAGAAAAAGTGAAAGTTCGTTTTCGAGTAGATGGTATACTTCATACTACTATTGTGTTACCCCCAAATGCTTACGGAGGAATAGTCGCTCGTGTGAAAATTCTTGCCAAATTGCGGCTTGATGAAAAACGTAAACCGCAAGATGGATCATTTAGTGCAAACATCGACGGGCACAAAATAGATTTTCGTGTTTCTACAATGCCGACATATTACGGAGAAAAGATAGTTATGCGTATTCTGGACTCAGAAAAAGGGGTAAAACCTCTCGAAGAACTCGGTTTGTCAGAAGTTAATTTAAATATTTTAAAAGAATCATTAAAGAGGCCTTACGGACTTATACTCATCACTGGTCCTACTGGTTCAGGTAAATCCACAACCCTTTATTCTATGATGAATGCTCTTGATAAAGATAAAAGCAACATCGTCTCCCTTGAAGATCCAGTAGAATACCATATGCCAGACATCAACCAGTCGCAAATGAAGCCCGAGATAGGATATACTTTTGCTTCTGGGCTTCGTTCTATTCTTCGTCAAGATCCGGATGTTATTATGGTCGGAGAAATTCGTGATAAGGAAACTGCTCAGCTCGCGATACAAGCTGCTTTGACTGGTCACCTTGTTTTGTCCACGCTTCACACAAATAGCGCTATTGGAGCAGTGCCTCGTCTTGTAGATATGGGAGTCGATCCGTATTTGATCGCGCCTACACTTATAGTTTCTATCGCTCAACGTCTCGCTAGAATGACTCATCCTTCTTTGCGCAAAGAAGTTCCTATGGATGAAAGCATTCGAAAACAAATAGAAGAAGAAATAAAAGATTTACCAGCTTCATTTAAACCAAAAATAGGGGATAAGATGTATGATACTGTGCCTTCACCTGAATGTCCTTCTGGTACAAAGGGACGTATTGCTATTTTTGAAATGTTTAAGGTTGATAAAGAGATGCAAGCAGTTATTTTGAAGGATCCTACGAACGCTGCTATCTACAAACTGGCTCGAAGCAAGGGAATGTTGACTATGAAAGAAGATGCTATGTTTAAATCCGTTCAAGGAGTGATTCCTTTCACCGAAGTCTATAATTTCAATACCGAAAGTGATTAGTTAGCAATTAATCTTTTGATTAAAGTTATCCACAGGTATTCTTTTGTAAACCATTTTGTAGTATAATTATCCCAATATGGGAGAAGAAAAAAAGAAAATTCTAATAGTAGACGATGACACGTTTCTTTTAGATATGTATGCTTTTAAATTTAGCCAGCGTAATTTTGAAGTCTATACGGCTCCTGATGGTTTGCAATCTCTAAACAAAATAAAAGAGGGAGTAATTCCAGACGTTATTTTGATGGACATAATGATGCCGGGGATGGATGGCTTTGAAGCGTTAAAAAGAATGCAAGATGAGAATTTGTGTCCAAATGCTGTAAAAATTATTCTCTCAAACAGAAGTCAACATGGTGACATAGAACAAGGTAAAAGTTTGGGAGTGACGGGTTATATCGTAAAAGCAAATTCTACTCCCGCAGAAGTCGTGGACCAAGTAGCAAAAGTTTTAGAAGATAGAGTTGTTATTCCTAAGTAATAATTTTTTTTAAAAATATGGATTATAAAAAAGAACTAGAAGAACTTATTTTAACTGTTATTCATGAAGATGGATCCGATCTGCATTTGGGCAC
>JADZCK010000032.1 GCA_020851595.1 Candidatus Nomurabacteria bacterium
ACGCTAATTTTGATGACTCTTTTTTAGATCAAACACTCCGCCCGAGCAATTGGGATGAGTATATCGGTCAAAAACACATAAAAGACAACGTTAAAATACTATTACAGGCCGCTTTGGAGCGTGGACATATACCTGAACACATACTCTTTTATGGACCTCCCGGGCTGGGAAAAACCACCCTTGCTCACCTTATAGCTAAAGAAACAGGCAGGCAAATGAAAATAACTTCTGGCCCGGCTATTGAAAAAGTAGGCGATCTTGCATCTATCCTTACAAATTTATCTTCGGGAGATATTCTTTTTATAGACGAGATCCACAGACTAAACAAAATGGTAGAAGAAATACTTTATCCAGCGATGGAGTCTGGTGTACTCGATATTATTATCGGCAAAGGACCATCTGCGCGCACTATCCAGCTCGACCTTCCTCCTTTTACTTTGATAGCAGCGACGACTCGTGTAGCGCTCGTGTCCTCTCCCCTTCGTTCTCGTTTTTCTGGAGGAGTTTTCCGTTTGGAATTTTATTCCAATGAAGAGATAGGGGAAATCATAAAAAGATCGAGTAAACTTTTAAATACAGAATTAGAAGAAGAAGCACTTAAAGAAATTGCGAAGAGAAGCCGTTTTACTCCACGTACCGCAAATTATTTTTTGAAACGCTGTCGAGATTTTGCCCAAGTTAATAAAAAAGGATTGGATAAACAGACAGTAAAGAACGCGCTCAATATGCTCGCGATAGACGAGATTGGATTAAATCAATCAGATAGAAAATTTCTAGAAATATTAATTGATAAATTTAATGGTGGACCTGTAGGGTTAAAAACAATGGCAGCGGCTATGTCTGAAGAAGAAGCTACAGTGGAAGAAGTCATAGAACCATACTTAATACAACTTGGGCTACTCGAACGCTCCCCTCGTGGACGCGTCGCCACTGCTAAAGCATACGAGCATTTGGGTTTCGACATTCCAGAAAATTTACAAAAGAAATTAATTTAATTATTTTATGTCAGGACATAATAAATGGGCGCAAATAAAACACAAAAAGGCTATTACTGATGCAAAGAAAAGTAAAATATTTTCTAAACTCGTGCGTTTTATTTCTGTTGAAGCAAAACTTTCAGGAGGAAAAGAATCTCCAGGACTTCGTGCCGCCATAGAAAAAGCAAAAAAAGTAAATATGCCTTCGGAAAATATCGAACGCGCTATCAAAAAAGCTAGCGAGCCCGGAGCGCATATGGACGCTATCACTTACGAAGCATATGGCCCAGGTGGAGCGGGAATAATAATAGAAACACTTACAGATAGTAAAAACAGAACGGCTCAAGATATAAAACACATACTCGTAAAAAACGGTTTTGCTTTGGGTGGAATCGGTTCTGTCACTTGGAGTTTTAAAAAAGAAAAAAGCCCAGAAGGACTTGTTTGGATTCCGACGAGCAACATTTCTCTTTTGGACTCAGATTTGGAACTCTTAGATAAACTTGTAGAAGAACTAGAAAACAACGACGACGTGCAGGATGTGTATACTAATGCGGAATAATAAAATAGACAAAAGAAAAAGCTAGTCGTAGAGCCATTTCTGGGTTTCGACTAGCTGTGATGCCAATCGAAACTAAATCGATTGGTTAGTTGTCATTGACAACCTGGTCAGAGTTGGGGGTCCCTGTAGCGGGAGGGGACCCCCTTCTCCTTTCTTCTTGGTGGGGTGCCTAAATCTTGTTGGTGGTCCTCATCTTGAGGACCGGGGCAAGGGCTGTGAATTCCTTATGATTTTTCACGGTGAACTCCTTTGGAGTCGCGTTGGTTTTTGGCGTCTTGACGCCACACGACCCCTTCTAATTAGAAGATTAGCAATATATATATATATAAAAAACAAGTTGAGTTATCCACAGGCTTAAAAAATGCTAAACTTTCATTATGACTAGAATTTTAGGAATAGATCCGGGGTATGAGAGGCTCGGTGTAGCTATTTTAGAAAAAAACAAGAGCGATAAGAAGGAAAAAGTAATATTTTCTGAATGCTTTAAAACTCCAGCAAAATTAGAATTCAATGAAAGATTATTTTTAATCGGCGAAGAAGTTAGAAAAATAATTAAAGAATATAAACCAGAAATTCTTTCAATCGAAACTCTTTTTTTAAACACAAACCAAAAAACAGTAATGCGTGTAGCTGAAGCTCGCGGAGTCGTGGTATACGAAGCATCTCGCGCAGGAATGAAAATATTTGAAGCCTCCCCTCCCCAAATAAAAATAGCGACGACAGGATACGGCAGATCCGATAAAACACAAATAATTAAAATGGTAAAAATGTTGGTGGATATAGATGTTTCCAAAAAATCTGACGATGAAATGGATGCTATTGCTATAGCCCTCACGGCCTTTACACATATACGGTAGTAGTTATCCACATTTTAAGATGTTTTGCTATTGCCAACTCTTTTATATTTTGTTACAAAGTAGCTAATTATTAGCGGGTCGCTTAATAAAATAATAAAAATAAAATTTTTATGGATGAAGAAGAGGAAGTAAAAGAAGGCGAAGAACCAACTAGTTTACCCGACGAAGATCTTGATGTTGGTCTTGGTGATGATGTTTTGTTTACCGACGACGAAGGAGAATACGATCCAGACAACAACTACAGCTAAACAAAAAACCTCGACTATATGTCGAGGTTTTTTTAATTTTATTTAATTATTATTTTTACAAATCTTTTTTTGCCAATTTTCAGGGTAAGGTTTTCTGAGGCTTTCAAATTTACATCTGTAATATTTTGATTTTTTACCAAATAGTGAATAGCATTTTCTGAAACAAGTCTTCGCCATTCGCTTTTGGAAGACAAAATCTTGTTTGCAACTAAAACTTCGCTTAGCACTTCTCCTCTATTGGCTTTTATCTCTTCCATTTCTTCTGGAATTTCTTTTTTTTGAAAAGTTTTAATAAAATTTTCTTGTGCTTCTTTAGCTTTTTTCTCTCCGTGAAAAATTTTTACAATCTCGGAAGCGAGTTTTATTTTTAAGTCGCGTGGATTTGTGTTTACACTATCTATTTCCGACAAAGAAACACGAGTGCATATTTCAAAAGCAAGAGGCATAAGAGAATCTGGCCAGCTCATAACCTTACCAAACATATTTTCGGGGCTATCTTCTAGGGTAACCATGTTTCCTTCGCTTTTACCCATTTTTTTGCCAGTCGGATCAACCAAAAGTTTTGTGGTTAAAACATATTTTTCTTTACCACGGTTTTTCATCATTGTCCGCCCGACAAGCATATTGAATGTTTGATCATTTCCTCCTATTTCCATATCGACATCCATAGCAACAGAATCATAACCCTGCATGAGTGGGTAAAAAAATTCATGCAGGTGAACTGGTTGGCCTTCTTTTATTCTTTTTTCAAACATATCTCTTTCTATCATTTGTTGAAGTGTAAATTCCGAAGCAAGTTCCATCACTTTTTCAAAAGAGAGTTTTGAGAGCCATTTGCTATTGAACTTAACTTCAACTTTTTTCATATCTAAAATCATTCCAGCTTGTTTTGTGTACGATTTTAGGTTTTCTTTTATTTCTTTAGCGGAAAGTTGTTTTCTAGTAGCACTTTTGTCTGTCGGATCGCCGATCCTGCCAGTAAAATCTCCAATGAGTAGAATTATTCTATGCCCTAAGTCTTGCAATTCTCGCAATTTTAACAACACAGAACCATGACCAATATGAAGAGTTGGGCCTGTCGGATCAATTCCATGATAAATAGACAGTTTCTTCCCAGATAAAAGTGTTTTTTTAACTTTTTCTTTTGAGGGATAAATGTTTTCTACTCCGCGTTTTAAAAATTCATCTATTCTTTTTTCATCTGTTATTACGCTCATGTTTCTGGATTATAGCACAATTTCTGCTATGATTAAGTAAGTGAGAAGGTTACACATAAACAATAGGTTGTTAAAAAATATACTACTCCTTTCTGCGGGGCTTTTTATATTGGGTTTTGGGTTAATTGTTGTTTTTCTTTCTTCTCTAAGAATTCCGGATTTTCACTCTTTTACTGATAGAAAATTAACAAATTCTACCCAAATATACGACAGAACGGGAGAATTTTTACTGTACGATATACATCAAGATGTAAAAAGGACAGACATTCTTTTTGAGGAAATGGGTGCAAATATCAAAAACGCCACAGTGGCAATAGAAGACTCGGAATTTTATACCCATGGAGGAATAAGGCTCACTTCTATAGTGCGCGCAGTGCTTTCAAATTTATTTGATATTGGTATTGGTGGTGGCGGATCAACAATCACTCAACAGCTTGTAAAAAACACACTTCTGACACAAAAGAAAAGTTATGTTAGAAAAATAAAAGAGTGGTTTTTGGCAATAAAAATCGACAACTCAATGCCAAAAGAAAAAATACTTGAAGCTTATTTAAACGAAATACCATACGGGGGAAATATTTATGGCATAGAAGCAGCAAGTAAAACTTATTTTAATAAAAAAGCACAAGACCTGACTTTGGCTGAATCTGCTTATCTAGCCTCAATTCCTCAATCCCCAACAACTCTTTCTCCGTATGGAAAAAACAAAGACAAACTAGAAACTAGAAAAAACTTGGTTTTATCTAGAATGCTAGAGCTTAAATTTATTACAAAAGAAGAGTATGATAGTGCAAAAAAAGAAGTTGTGATTTTTGTGCCACAAGCAACACAAGGCATAAAGGCTCCACATTTTGTTTTCTTTATTAAAGATTATTTGGAACAAAGATTTGGCTCTGAAGCGGTAGTAAACGGCGGTCTTAGAGTCACCACTACCCTTGATTTGGATTTGCAAACAAAAGCGGAACAGTTTGTAAAAGAGGGTGCCTTAAAAAATGAAAAAGATTGGGATGGCAAGAACGCCAGTTTAGTGGCCATAGACCCAAAAACAGGACAAATATTAACAATGGTTGGTTCAAGAGATTATTTTGATAAAGAGATTGATGGAAATTTTAATGTAGCAACAGCTACACGCCAACCAGGTTCTTCTTTTAAGCCTTTTATTTATGCTACAGCTTTCAATAAAGGCTTCACCCCAGATACAGTACTCTTTGACCTGCCAACAGAATTTCAAAGCACGTGTGATGTTTATGGAAAAGCGCTACCAGGACACAGCCAAGGTGATTGTTATATGCCAGATAATTATGATGGAAAATTTAGAGGTCCAATTAGTTTAAGAAATGCCTTAGCGCAATCCATAAACGTCCCGGCTGTAAAACTATTTTATTTAGCAGGGCTTCCAGACTCACTAAGAACAGCAGAAAATATGGGTATTAGCACACTAAGCGACATAAACCAGTATGGTCTTACTCTTGTGATAGGAGGTGGTGAAGTAACACTTCTAGACATGACGTCCGCTTACGGAGTTTTTGCAAACAATGGAGTAAAAAACCCTTATGTAGGAATTCTAAAAGTTGAAGACTTAAGTGGAAATGTTTTAGAAGAATATAAACCAGACCCTGAAGAAGTTTTACCAAAAAACACAGCATTAACCATATCAGATATTTTGTCTGATGAAGAAGCCCGACAACAAACCTTTGGAATACACTCTGTTTTATACATGGGAGGTAAAGATGTCGCTGTAAAAACAGGTACCACAAACAGCAACAAGGACGCTTGGACTGTAGGCTATACCCCTTCTATTGTTGTGGGTGTTTGGGCTGGAAATAACGAAAATACTCCAATGAAAAAAGGGGGTGCGGCAGTAGCTGGACCTATTTGGAACAAATTTATGAATGAAGCTTTAAAAAAATTACCAAACGAAAGTTTTGAAAAACCAGACCTAGAAGTAGACCCAACAAAAGTGAAGCCGGTGTTGCGTGGATTCTGGCAAGGAAACGAAAATTTTTTTATAGATAAAAGTTCTGGAAAACTAGCAACAGAAAACACACCGCCAGAAACTCGGGAAGAAAAAATAATTACCAATGTACATTCGATTCTATATTGGATTGATAAAAAAAACATTTTAGGCGAAGCTCCAACAAACCCACAAAATGATTCTCAATTCAACCACTGGGAAACACCAGTACAATTTTGGTGGGAACAAAATAAATATAAATATCCAAATACAACAATAGAAGAAAAACCTGGAGCTATAGACGACCTGCACACAGAAGCTAATAAACCAAATGTAGTAATAACAGAGCCAGACAGTACAACCACATATCAAATAAATCAAAAAATAAATTTAAAAATTAATAGCTTAAAGCCGTTTCCTTTACAAAAAATAGATGTGTTTATTAATGGTGTTTATTTAGACACAATATATCCCCCATTCAATTTTTCTTTTGTCCCTAAAAACATAGAAAACCTGCTAGCAGAAAACGAAATCAAACTAATCTCTTACGACAATATGTACAACAAAAGCGAAACAATCGCCAATTTCAAAATAATAGATAATTAAAATTATCTTATATTTTCTGGAATTTTTTTACCTAAAGATTCTTTTATTTTTGTAAAAATTTTCTCTTTCTTTAAAAGAATCTCGTTTTTGTAAATTGGTTTTATGTTTAAATAAATTATATTATTTTTTATCTTTATATCTTCTTTTTTTATTTCTACGCCGATGATATTAGCAATTATCTCCCTTATTGTTTCTACTTTCCCTTCTCCTTTTGTGAGGATGCTATCAAACCGAGCAAGAAGATCTTTAATCTCTATCATTTTATCTGTTCATTGGCATTATAAGATAAGTAAAAGAATTGTCGGAAACTGGTGATACAACCATTGGCTTAGAGTTTCCGGACAGCTTTATAGAAATACTATCGGTGGAGATTGACTGAAAACAGTCTAAGAAATATTTATAGTTAAAAGAAAGTTCTATATCCTCTCCGTTTAGAACGGCGTCCACGTTGGTTTTATTCTCTCCAATGTCGTTATTAGAGGAATAAAGCTCAAACAATTTACTTTTTGGAGAAATTTGCAAATTAACTTGGTTAAATTTATCTGAAAAAACGTTTGATATTTTTAATGCGTTTAATAAATCCTGTTTTAACACAACAACATCTGTTGTGGACTCCTTAGGGATTATTTGACGGTAGTCTGGGAAAATTCCATCTATAATACGAGAAGTTAAATATATATTTTCAGAAGAAAAAGAAATTTGGTTCTTGTTAAAACAAATTTTAATATTATTATTTGATTCACTAAATATTTTTAGTATTTCGGATATATTTTTATATGGAATTATTATTCTCATATCGTCTTCAACTCCTTTTACTTTTATCTTTTTTTCTGCAAGCCTAAAAGAGTCCGTGGAAACAAAAACAAGGTTATCCCCATCTTTGTAAACAAAAACACTGGAAATTTCTGGTTTTATGTCTGAAACAGAGGAGCTGTAGTAAACAGACTTAATTCCCTCAATTAGTTTTTTTGAGTCGATTTCAAAACTAGACCCATTAACTACTGGTATTGTCGGGAAGTCTTCGTGTGGAGATCCTTTTATTTTTATTTTACTTTTTTTTGTTTTAACCAAAAGATTTCCTTCATCTTGTTCAAGAAGAATATTTTCGTTTGGGGAAACATTAGAAAAAACGGCATTTAAAACAGAACCAGATATGGCTATTGTTCCTTCTTTTTCTATTTTTGCTGGAATTTCTATTTCAATACCTAGACTTAAATTTGTGGCTCTTAATTTTAAAGATTTTCCAGATGCTATAAGTAATATGGAATTCAATACTGGTAAAGTAAGGTTCTTACCAGTTATTCTCTCTACTTGAGATATCGCACTCTTAATTTTTTCAACCGAGCATTCTGTTTTCATGTTTGTTTATATTTTATATATATAAATTATTAGTAATATTAGTAATGTGGATAAGTGGAAAACTTTTTTTATTTATATTTTATATGGTTGTTTTTAATTTTTTTAATTTTTTTAAATCTGAATAACTTTTTTTAAATCTATTTAATTTTGTTGTTTAAAACAAAACCAGATTTTTATTATTTTTTATACACAGTTTTTGTTTTAGTTATCCTTGTTTTGTTTTAAACTTTTTAACTGTTTATCAACAACTATTTAAACATAATTCTTATTTGTTCCAGCTCTTGCATTAATTGCGCGTCTGTTTTTAGGTCTTCTTTTATTTTTACACACGAGTGCATTACTGTTGTGTGGTCTTTTCCTCCTAGTTTCTGTCCAATAAGAGGATAAGAAACATTAAAATCTTCACGAAGAAGATACATTATCACCTGCCTTGCTCTTACAATTTCTTTTTTCCTTGTTTTTTCATATACAGAATCTTCTTCTAGTTTATAATATTCACTTACTGTTTTTACAACATCTTTTATAGCAATACTCCTTTTAGGTCGCATATTGTTTTTTAATAGAGATTTTACTTCTAGTAAGTTTAAAGGTTTATTTTTTAAACGGTATTGCATGACAATAAGATTTAAACTACCTTCTAATTCACGAATATTTCCCTGCACAGAAGAGGCTACGTATTCTACCAAATCATCACCAAGATCAATGTTTAATTCGTTTAATTTTACCTTTAAAATAGCCAAACGCGATTCGTACTCTGGTTCAGATATATCAACGATCATTCCAGCTGCAAAACGCGATTTCAAGCGATCTGCGAGCTCTGGGATATAGTTTGGGTGTTTATCTGAGGAAAAAATAATTTGCTTGTTGTTTTCGTAAAAAGTATTGAAGGTATGAAACAACTCTTCTTGTATTTTTTCCATTTTGCCTATAAATTGGATATCGTCTATGATCAAAAGATCGTACTTTCTATATTTTTCTTTAAAAGAATTTGCTTTGTTGCTTTGTAGTGAGTTTATAAAATCGGTGGCAAACTTCTCTAGGGTCATATAGTGTACTTTTTTGTGCGGGTATTTTTCTTTTATAGAGTTTCCTACCGCCTGTATGAGGTGTGTTTTACCTAAACCGGTCCCTCCGTAAATAAAAAACGGGTTATATTTCGTCCCAGGAGACTCTATTATGGCTTGTGCAGCTGCATAAGCCAACTCATTAAATGTCCCGACTATAAAAGAGTCAAAACGATAGCGCGGATTTAAATTGTCGTCTGGGTTTATATACAGGTCCTTTAAAGGAAGTTCTTTTTCTATTGTTTCACTAGGCAAAACAGAGTCTTGTTTTATTGGTTCTGTTTTGGTAATCATATATTCAACCGCTCTCATTCCCTCAAAAGCGTCCGCAATGGTTTTGGTAATTAATTTATGGTATTTATTTATAAGCCAATCACGGACGAATTCGTTTGGAACACCTATATACACAACACCCGTTTCCTCTTTTACTATAGAAGTGTTTTTAAACCAGGTGCTAAAATTTGCTTTAGATATTCCAGCTTCTATTTCCATTAAACAATTTTTCCACAATTGTTTTGTATTCATAGTTCAATATTATACTATTTGTGCAATATCTAAAATCTTAAAAACCTTATTAAACATGTTGATAATGTGTGGATAAATATTTTATTTGTGTATTTTATAATATTATTTTAAAGTTGCCTAATGTTTGTTTTTGTTGTAGACTCTGTTTATGTCATTCACATATCAGCCTAAAAAAAGGAAGAGAGCCAAAGCGCACGGTTTTTTGGTTAGATCTAGAACCAAAACAGGCGCAAGGGTCATAAAAAGAAGAAGACAAAAAGGTAGAAAAAAGCTAACTGTATAGGTTTGGTGTTTTAAGCTAGCTATGCTTCTTAAAAAAAACAGAGCCTCTAAGAAAGATATAGATAAAATCTTCAAAGAAGGTCGTTTTTTTGTGTCAACAAACCTAACCTTCAAGTTTATTTTTATAAAAAATCAAAAAGAACCAAAAATTTCTTTTATTGCTCCTAAAAATATAGCCAAACTGGCTGTTAAGAGAAATTTATTAAGGCGCAAGGGTTATTTTGTTTTGAAAAAATATATAAAAAACGTATCCCCTTCCGTTGTTGGGGTGTTTGTATTTAAAAAACATCAAGAAGATGTTTCTGTTTTAGAAAATGAGATCAAGAACTTACTTAATAAAATTAATTGATTTTTATCAAAAATATTTGTCTGGTGGTCAGGTTTTTCTAAAGAATTCCGGATGTGTTTTTTACCCTACATGTTCAGAGTATACCAAACAAGCTATTTATAAATACGGCTCTATTAAAGGGTCTTATCTTGGTTTATTAAGGATTTTGCGTTGCCACCCCTGGCAGAAGAACCACATGGATCCGGTACCATAAATTGGACCCAGTAATGATAAATTTACTGCTGGGTGGACTTTCTGTTATTTTAATATAAGATAAAGATATGATTTCAAATATTTGGAATGCGATTTTATATCATCCATTATTAAACGCCCTAGCTTTCTTGGTTTCGGTTATACCAGGCGGAGATGTTGGTGTCGCTGTTATTTTACTGACTATTTTAGTTAAAATTGCCCTATTCCCCCTTTCTCAGAAGTCTATAGAAAGTCAGGCGGAAATGAATCTTTTGACTCCAGAGCTTAATAAAATAAAAAATAGCGGAGCAAACAAAGAAGAACAAGCCAGACTTACTTTTGAGCTTTATAAAAAACACAAAGTTAACCCGTTTTCTGGTTGTCTTTTGGTTATTATTCAAATACCAGTGATTTTCGCTTTGTACTATGTTTTTTTAAAGGGGATAAATTTTGATAACAGTTTTCTTTATTCTTTTGTTCATGTGCCAGAAAAAATAAGCATGGTTTTTCTGGGAATTATCGATATAAGCAAGAAAAGTTTAGTTTTGGCTATCTTGGCTGGGGTTTCTCAGTACTTACAAGCACATTTTATGCCTAAACCAACACAACCTACTAACACAAACAGTTCGTCTACCCCATCTTTCCAAGAGAGTTTTACCAAAAGCATGAATATGCAAATGAAATATGTTTTTCCTTTTATAATTACTTTTATTGCTTACAGTGTTTCTGGAGCTGTTGCTTTGTACTGGATAACAAGCAATCTGTTTATGGTAGCGCAACAAATTTATGTTAAAAAGGAAAAAACATTTAAAACAGTAATAAAATAAAAACCCTTTAAATAATTTTATGAAAAAAGACGAAATAAAAAATTTAATAAAAGAATTAGTAGAAAAAACTACTGTAAAATTAAATGAAATTTCAATTACCGAAGATGGTCCTAAAAACACATGGATAGCTGTAGAGGTAAATGAACCACATTATTTTATTTCTCACGATGGTGAGGGTTTACATGCGTTAAATCACATTATACACAGGATTATAGAGTCTAGGGTCGGTCCTCGATCAGAAGAAGGATCTGAGCCTTCTGGTTTAGGTGTCATTGTGGATGTAAATGGTTTTCAAAAGAAACACGTGGACAATATTCGCGCTATCGCACATATGATGTCAGAGAGAGCAAGGTATTTTAAATCAAACATCGAAGTTGACCCCATGTCAGCCTTTGAGCGCAGGATTATACATGAATTTTTATCTGATGCTTCAGATATAAAAACAGAATCTATTGGTGTGGGTCGCGATCGTCGAGTAGTTATTAAATACGTCGGCGCTATCTAAATTGCGACTTAAAAACACAGGTATTATTTGAGCTCAAGCTCCCAAAGGAAAGAGTCTTTTTTGTTAACAAAAAAGAGGTAATTTTCAGCTTCATCTACCATAAGCTTGGTTCCATCTATCTCCTCCCCTCCTTTTACTGTTAAAGGGTCTAAGAGTATTTGTGATTTTAAATCCTGGGTGTTAACTTTCCATATTTGATCGGAGAAAGAAATTTCACCTTGATACCAGGTGTCTGGATAATTACTTCCAATAATTGATTTTGGTACTCCACAATAAACACTAACGCTTGTTTTATTCCAAACACATTTTTCTGGCAACGTTCTTATCCCTAGTACATCTGTTGTTTTGGTATCTGTGTGATATACACTGAGTGATAAATTGTTGTCGCTATAAAGTATTGATTTGCCGTCCGGGCTTGCTAATGTGGTAAGTCCATTTATTCCACCAAATATTTTAATAG
>JADZCK010000033.1 GCA_020851595.1 Candidatus Nomurabacteria bacterium
ATTTTTGAAAAAGTAATAAAGGGATAATTTGTCCATAAAGCTGGGAGATCGTCTAATGGTAGGACTCCTCCCTTTGAAGGAGGCTATCTTGGTTCGAATCCAAGCCTCCCAGCTTTGGGGATAAGTTAAATTACGAACTTTTGGAAGAATAATATGAAGGCAGAAGAAAAAATATACAAAGTTTTAGAAAGGATAAAATCAAAAACAGATCTTGCCCCGGTGGGGTCTATTATTGATTATAGGGCTGGATGGGAAACTAATGAACTTGGAGCTGAAGAAGAGATTTTGATACTAAACAAACTCGCAGGAGATGGAATTATTGAAGTTACTCAAAACTTTGCGAATGAATACATGTAATTATGAAGTATAACGGATACTATTTTAAACTAAAAATTAAATCTCCTCAGTTTGAAGAGGCTATTTCTAAATATCAATCATTAGTAAGAAAGAAATCAGACGAAACTATTTCAGACAATAAATCTCTCTATGGAATACATTCCGAAGTTGAATCAAAATGTATGAGTCTCTATAACTCGGGCGCGCACGCTGAAGCAGTAGAGAAAAGCTTTAAAATCGTTAAAGACAAACTTCGCGTTTTAACCGGATATGAATCTGGGTCAGAAGCATTTGGAAAAGGGAAACTTCATATAAAAGGAGCATCCGCTGAAAATGTTGATTTAGATTTTAATAAAGCCGTCCAGTTTTTAATGATGGCTATTGATATGTTTAGAAATGAGAAAAGTCATACATCTGATGCAAAGATTGAAGATTCTGTTAGGGCTTACCAATATCTTACGATGAGTAGCCTGGCTCTCTATCTTCTAGAGAATTCCGAAATCAAAAAATAAAAATTTTAAACTTACCGCAAGATGCATGACAGAAATCATCAGATTTATAATTAGCATGTTATAATCATTTTATGAACAAAGTTACACATTTTGAATTTCCGTGGGATGATAAAGAAAGAGCAAAAGCTTTTTATCAGAACGTTTTTGGATGGAAGCCATTTGAATGGGAACAGTTTGGTTATACTAGCTGGCAGACTGGGCCAATAGATGAAAAGATGCAACCGAAAGAACCCGGTTTTATAAATGGTGGCTCTAGCAAGCGTGACCCTAGTATGCCGTATCCGATGTTTTATGTTGATGTGGATGATATGGACTCCGCATTAAATAAAATCGTAGAAAACGGCGGAGAAGTCGTACGCGGTAAAACTCCGCTAGGAGAAAACGGATCTATGGGATTCCTAGCTTGGTTCAAGGATTCTGAAGGAAATATTCTCGGACTTTCGCAGTACAAGAAACAAAATAATTAGTAAATTAACAAAATATTATGAAAAAACCATTTTTATATGCATCAGGAGCGGCTTTGTATATCGTCACAATAGTTTTCGTAGCGCAATTTGTAGGTTCTTTTTTGAAAAATCAAAATGATACTATTATCATACCGATGACCATGCTTAGCCTTTTTGTATTGTCAGCAGCCGTTATGGGGTTTTTATTTCTATCTGAACCATTGTATCTTCTTGTAGAAAATAGAAGGAGAGATGCTATAATCTTTTTTGCCAAAATCGTAGGATTTTTCGCTTGCTATGTAGCCGTTTTTGCAACTTTACTTTTTTTATGGAAATAAAACCTGGAATATATAAACATTTTAAAGGAGGAATGTATCGGGTAATAGGAGTAGCGAAACATAGTGAGACCTTGAAAGACTTGGTAGTGTACGAAGCTTTGTATGACAATCCTAAATCAAAATTTTGGGTTAGACCCTTAGAAAACTTTTTAGGAGAAGTAGAATTGGAAGGAAAGAAGGTCCCAAGATTCGAATATGTCAGAAATTAACCTATGAAAACAACGCCTATATTTATCGGAATAGTCGGGCCATCAGGGGCAGGGAAAAGCACCTTGTGCAAAGCTTTAAAAGAAAATTCAAAAGAGTACGAGCACATAAAGCTGGATAATTATTTTAAATCTCCGAAAACATTTCCTAAAAAATTCGGTTTTCCAAATTGGGAATTGCCATCAAATTTAAAATTCAATATTTTACTTTCTGATCTTAAGAAATTAAAAGCCGGAAAGATAGTAAGAACGAAAACTTTTCCAAAAAGAAAAGGCGCTAAACCAGAACCATTAACACTTCAGCCAAAGAAATATGTTTTAGTAGAAGGTTTTATGTTGTACAAAAATAAAGAAATTAGAAACTTTCTAAACAAAAAAATATATTTAGATATCCCCAAAAAGTTAATGCTCGAAAGAAGAAAAATCCGATTTGGAGAAAATCATGTTAATGATCATGATACAAAAGTTGCTATTCCAGAATTTTTGAAATATGGAATTACCCAGAAAAAATACGCGGATATTATAATAAACGCGAATAAACCCCAGAACGAGGTAATACTAGAAGTCAAAAAGGTGATAAACGTGCTATAATTTAACTATTAGTAGCAATTTAATGCCAAAATGGCCAAATATTATGAATACAATATCAAATAAAGTAATTATGTGGGTTTTAGCAGGTGCACTTGTAGCGGGTATAGGATATTTTGTCTTTAGACCAAGCAGAATAAAAGAAAATAGCGACGTTGCCGGTGATACCACGCAACAACCAGCCGGAAAGAAAATGGCTTTTAGCGATTTCGTAAAACAAGGTGGCGCTTATAAATGCGAAGTGAAGCAATATTTGAGTGATTTTGAAAATACTGGAACCGTATATATCAATGGAGAAAATATGAGTGGAACTTATAATACTGTAGCAGAAGGAAGAAAAATAGATACTTCATTTATTCTACGTGATGGATATTCATACACATGGTCTTCTATGGCGCCAAATATGGGATTCAAAGTAAAAGTAGATACTACAAACGCAGGGGTTGATGGAGATGCTACTACCCAGGGCACATACAGCTGGAATGCAAAACAAATAGGAGATTATAATTGTGAACCTTGGACAGTGGATCAATCAAAATTTGAATTGCCTAAAGGTGTGACATTTACAGATTTTAGCGGAAAATAAAAACATCTGAATGCCGAAAGTTAATATTGAAAAATTAAAAGGGACAGCTTTCCAAAAGAAAGTTTGGGAAGCTCTTTTAAAAATTCCAAAAGGAAAGACTATTACTTACAAAGAACTCGCAAAAAATATAGGAAAACCGAAAGCAGTACGGGCAGTAGCGAACGCTGTCGGAGCAAATCCTGTACCAATAACAATACCTTGCCATAGAGTCATCAGGAGTGATGGTACCCTTGGCGGATATTCTGGAAAAGGTGGAGTTAAAACAAAACGAGCATTACTTATCAAAGAGGGAGTAAAAATTTAAAGCACCAAACTTGACAAGTTTTTTAGCGACCCTTATTTTACCCTTATTCTAAAGGCTATTTTAGAAATTTAAAAAAGAAAATTGATTTTTCTGGTATTTTTGCTTGACTTATTTTTAATGCTATGCTATATTACCCCTAGAGGACACGAGCAAGCGAAATAAGAGTAGCTTGATTCTAGGTTCCCGAGTTGGGACAATCTCGTGACTTACGGAGGTGAAATTCCTTCGGGGTTGGTAGAACCTCTCTTCTACCCAACTTGCCAGCAGGTGGATCTGCTAGTTAAATTTCTTAGGGGATGCCCGCTATATTAAAGGGCTAGAGCGTGAGAGGACGCTGACAAATCCCACATAAAGTGCCCCCGTAGTAAGCTTAGGCTGAACCGGGGGTTTTCATTTTTATATATATAATTAATTTGTGCTAAAATAAAAACATGACTAAAAAAATTATTTATACGCTTGGAGTATTAGTAGTAATTTGGATTGCTGTATATTTTGCTTTTCCTAAAAAAGAAAAAGTAATAGAAGAGACATCAACTCCAGTTATTACTTATGTAAATGCTTCAGATAATTTAATAAAAGTAGATTTGCCATTTCCTGGAGCTGTCACAGGAAAAGAATTTAAAGTAATTGGTCAGGCTCGTGGATACTGGTTCTTTGAAGCAAGTTTCCCTGTAGAAGTGTTAGACAAAGATGGTAAAATTTTGGCAAAAGGAATAGCAAAAGCAGAAAATGATTGGATGACAGAAGAATTCGTACCTTTTTCCGCCGATATAAAAGTTCCAGAATCATATATTGGTCCTGCTGTTTTGATCTTAAGAAAAGACAACCCCTCTGATATAAGAGAAAAAGACGCACATATCTCTTTTCCGTTTACAATAGAGTATTAAATTAATTCTAAAAAACTATAGTATAATGGCTATATGCCTTTTGTAGATCCTATTCGAAATTTTTATGGTCGCTTTGAACGGCCGATTTCTTCTTTGTCTCTTATCTCGGGATTTATTTTTGACATAATCACGCTCAAAAGAGTAGACACATTGTGGGAAAATATTTGGATTTTAGGACATCTATTCATTATTGGAATATTTATAATACTGATACATTCAAAAGACAATGAAGAGGGTGACGAAGCGAACCCTAGCAAGGCGCATTTTTGGTATGTAAACATATTACAGTTCTTTTTCGGAGGAATTCTGTCTACGTATTTAGTTTTCTATTTTAGAAGCGCAGATCTTTTTTCTACTTGGCCTTTTATTTTGATTTTATTGCTAGCTTTTATCGCAAATGAATCTTTAAAAAGACATTTCATAAGGTTGAGTTTTCAAATTAGTTTATTCTTCCTTTCTATTTATTCTTTTATGATTTTCCTAGTACCTATTGTTTTGCATAGAATAGGGGACTGGGTTTTTGTTCTTTCTGGAATTTTGAGCTTAATTATAATTTGGTTTTTCTTACGAATTTTATTTAAATTCATAAAAGAAAATAAAAAGAACAGAAAAGCTGTCACGCTTCTTATTTCAGGAATTTTTATTCTAGTTAATTTTCTATATTTTACAAATATGATCCCGCCCATGCCCCTATCCTTAAAAGATGCCGGAGTGTATTACAATATTACAAAGAATATAGAAGGAAATTATGAATTGATGTATGAAAATACTGGCTGGAAAAAATATTTGGATTTATATCCTGATTTTAACAAGGTGGCTGGCATGCCTGTATACGTATTTAGCGCTATTTTCTCTCCCAAAAATCTTAATCTAAACATCATACACGAATGGCAACATTACAATGAGGCTAGAAAAGAGTGGCAAACAGAAAGCGTGGTAAATCTACCTGTAGTAGGAGGAAGAGATGGTGGATTTAGAACGTATTCAATGCGTTCAAATATAAGTGCTGGCAAATGGCGAGTAAATATAAAAACAAATACTGGCAAAACAATAGGCCATTTACGTTTCAATATCGTACCAGCGGTAGTACCACCAATTTTTTCAGTAGTAATAAAATAAAATTATGTTTGAAGGAATATCAAAAGAAAGAAATAATTTTTTAAAGAACGGTATAAAACCGACAGAGATTAATGTGGGTACTATATTAGATTTTAAAAATACTCCAGTGGATTTTTTTATAAAATACAGATAAACTAAGCACAACAAATTTTGGTTCTGAGAAAGATGAGATGGACGCCAAGAAAGCTTTACACGCAGGTAAGAGTACTTATGTGATATCTACAATAGATGAACTAAATAAATTTGAAAAAGAAATATACATGTGTACGGTTTTGATTGTAGTTGGTAAAGATAAAAATTCTGGTCAAAATGTTTCTTTTGTGAGTCATCAATATCCTGGAGAATTTCTTAATGACAAGAAAAAAGATTTTATTGACCACTTACAACAAAGACTTTTGGAATTTAAAGAAAAATGTGAAAAAGAAACCATAGAAGCTGTAATAGTTGGAGGTAAAGATTATAAACCACTAAAAACTAACGATCCGATGACAGAATGGTACACGGAATCAATAAAATTATTAGAAGGACAAGTCGAACATATATTAAAAATTAAAGCTAAAACGGTAAACGGACCAAAACATAACCATGAAGAACGGCCGGATTTAGCAATTTTTGAAACACAAAAAAGAAAACTCTATCTAATTAGACCAGAAGTGAACAAATAAAATTAAAAATTGTTATTAACTTTAATTTTAAAAAGTGTTAAAATAGTAAAATTATGAAAAATATAAAACAAACAATAATATTTTTAGCCACAGCATTCGCATTAGTATTGATAGTCACATTGGGAGCTAGTATGTTGCCAAGTTCTAAGAAAACTAGCCCAGATTATACTATAAATAATACGACAAATACCAATACAACAAGCGCCAACGGAAGCAATGTCTCTACAAAACCTACACAAACGACAGGAACACCTAAGCCATCAACTCCTACCCCAAAACCAGTCAACACGACTCCTAGTTATACTTTGACACAAGTAGGCGCACACTCAAACTCTTCTTCTTGTTGGACTATAGTGAGAAGTACTGTTTATGATTTGACGCCTTGGATAGACCAGCATCCTGGCGGAGCCGGCGCAATATTGAGTATGTGCGGGATAGATGCTACAGCAGATTTTGAAGATCAACACGGAGGTCAAAGACGTCCAGAAAATGAATTACAAGGTTTTGAGATAGGAACTTATAAAAAATAATAAAAAATATATGGAAATATTTCATGATGGAGCGATAGAAAAAATGAAGAAGTTTGCGCCGATAATATTAAGAATAGGCATGTCTCTAGTCGTGCTTTGGTTTGGAACACAACAAATACTAAATACAGAAATGTGGACTAGCTTGATACCTACTTGGCTCACTTCTATGTCGGGTATTGATGCAAGTTTATGGGTACAATTTAACGGCGCGTTTGAAATAGTCTTTGGACTATGTTTGCTTCTTGGCTATTTTACAAGGGTTACAGCATTTTTGCTCGCATTTCACATGCTTGATATTACTTTGACAGTAGGATATACAAGTGTAGGTGTAAGAGATTTTGGTATCTCCATGGCAATGCTTGCAGTATTCTTGAACGGAATGGACGCTTGGTCTTTTGATATGCTTATGAAAAAAGAAGAGGAAGAAAACTTGCCTGCATATCCCGATTTAAGCTAATCAGCTGTTTATCTCTCTTCTTAAAGTTTCAATATCCTGCCCAGTGTAAAGGATTGTTTTTAGGTTTGGAAATTTTTCAAAATCTAAATCTTTAAAACGTTTTTCTTTATCATCAACAAAAACAACCTTCTCTGTATTATTTTTAGCGCATATATTTTCTATGCTTTGCTTTTTGCTGTCTTGCACTACGATGATTTCACAGAAAAGTGGAGCGATGCTTGTTCTATCTATTTTTTCAAGCTGATATTCTTCTTTGCCATGAGTTACAATATAACAATTTTCTTTTCCAATACCTTTTATTAGATTAAGCAAATCTTGATTAATGAAATTTTTAATTTCGTGCATTATTTCTTTGTATAATTCCTCTTCACTTATTTTAATATCTTTTTCATTTTTATATATGGCATTTACAAAGTCTCGCATAGAAAAACCCTTGTCTCGAACCTCATTGTAATATTTTAAAGCCACTTCGTGCGACACACCGGCTTTTTCTATACACGTATACATGTGTTTTTTAAATTTAGCTGTATTTAAAAACAAAACATCGTCAAAATCAAAAATATATTTCATATTTAATTATTTATTATTTTCTGTATACAATTTGCTAATTTTTCTGAGTCGTGACGAATAAAACTCCTCGAATTGGCTATTTTATCTGCCTTGCTATAAGCAAAAAAAGCATTAGACAATAAAGCATCTCGTATTACTCTAGAATCCTTAAAATCATCTTCTACAAGCACACCTTCACCTTCCTGAGTTTTATATTGCTCGAGTTGAGTAGGGGAAGGCTCTTCGTTATTTACTAAAATAATATCTACTGGTCTGCCTAGATATTTCTCAGCGTCATTCACATAATTACTAACTTTCCAGTTCTTTGTATGACCAGATTTATTTGTAAGATTAATAGGGAAAATAATTCTTGCTTTACTTTTTAAAATAGCTTTTTTGAAACCTTTCACGATAAGATTTGGAATAACTGAACAATAATAGTTTCCAGGCCCAAGTATAATATAGTCTGCTTTTGATATTGCTTCTTCTGCGTTTTTGTTTAGTTCTACATTATTTTTATAAAAAATATCTTTTATACCAATATTTTGAATATCTGAATGGTTTATTTCGTTTTCTCCTTCAATTAATTTTCCGTCTGACAACAAAATAGATAAATCCGCTTTGTTGCTGGTGATAGGTATTACGACACCTTTTACTTTTAAAATTTCTGAAGCTATTTCTACACCTTTTATAAAATCTTCAGTAACTTTTTCTAAAGCAGCTAAAAAAATATTTCCAAAACTATGACCTTTTAGGGTACCTTCGCTAAAACGATAATTCATGAGTTTGCGGACAGTATCACTGTGTTCAGAAAGAGCCACAAGACACTGCCTCACATCACCAGGAGGAAGCACCCCAAGCTCATCTCTCAAAACTCCAGTAGACCCACCGTCGTCCGCCATAGACACAAGAGCAGATAAAGAAACATCGGGAAGATGCTTTAACCCAGACAAAACAGTATAGCTACCAGTACCTCCACCAATCGTTACAATATTTTTCACAATACGAAGTATAGCAAAAAACAAGAAAGTGCATAGTTGATAAATAATTGACAATAATTTAAATAGTTTGGTAAAATCAATATGTTCTTTAGGAAAAAAGAATTAATAATAACAGAGCGTGTGATCCTTGTATAAGCAAGGAAAACGAGGAAGAAGGTCTTGAGTTAATTTGACTTAAGAGATCGGGCCTCCTGTCGGAGAGCATCTGCGGAAACCTTCTGGGTGTATTGTCATCCAAAATATTTTTCTCAAAATTTCTGAGTAATCAGAAAACCAAAGGAAAAATAAAACAATTTCTAATTTTTCCATAGAACATTATAAATATAATGTTCGGTTTTGTTTTATTACATAGTAAAAAAACTATAAATCTTTTTTAGACGTGTGATTTTATAAAACTGACGCAATTTTTCTATGTGTGGAATTATTGGATATGTAGGTAAAAAAGAAGCTTATGAAATATTAATAAAAGGTCTAGAGCGTTTGGAATATCGAGGCTATGATTCCGCTGGAGTAGCTCTACTTTCAAACAATGTCATTTCCGTATACAAGAAAAAAGGCAAAGTAGCAGAATTAAAAAACTTTATACAAAAAACACCAAAAGGAAATATTGGTATAGCGCATACACGCTGGGCTACACATGGATCTCCCTCTGACAAGAATGCACACCCTCAATTATCAAATTCTGGAAATATAGCAATCGTACACAATGGAATTATTGAAAATTACCTTGCTATCAAAGAAGTATTAATTAAAAAAGGGTATAAATTTAAAAGTGATACAGATACTGAAGTCTTAGTAAATTTGATTGAAGACATAAGAATAAATGGAAGTAAAAAATTAAATCTTGATGAGGCGGTACGTTTGGCTTTGCAAAAAGTAACAGGAGCTTATGCAATATTAGTGTTATTAAAAGATGAACCTGACACTGTAGTAATTGCAAAAATGGGTTCACCGGTTGTGCTAGGAATAGGTAAAGAAGAATTTTTTATCGCATCAGATGCTACTCCAATCATTGAGTACACTAACAAAGTCATCTATCTAGAAGATGAAGAAATGGCAATAATTAAAACTAATAGAGAAAGTAATAAAATTACAATCAAAACAATAAATAATAAAATTAAAAATCCGAATATTCATACAATTAAAACAAAAATAGAGGAACTCGAAAAAGGAGGTTTCAAACATTTTATGTTGAAAGAAATTTTTGAACAGCCTCACGCAATAAAAGACAGTATTCTTGGTAGAATAAAAAACGGTAAAGTAAGAATGGAAGAAATAGGTGAGTATAAAAATAATTTATTAAATGCCAAACGTATAATTATCTTAGCTTGCGGCACTTCTTTTCATGCTGGTCTAGAATCAAAATATTTTTTTGAGGAATACTCGCACATACCAGTATTAGTAGAATATGCTTCAGAATTTAGATACAGAAAACCAGTAATATACAAAGATGATGTGGTTGTAGCTATCTCACAATCAGGAGAAACAGCAGACACACTTGCAGCCGTAAAATTGGCAAAAGAACAAGGAGCGACTATTTTTAGTTTATGCAATGTAGTCGGTTCATCTATCTCTCGCATAGCGCATGTGCCCATATACACTTTTGCAGGCCCAGAAATAGGAGTCGCGTCTACAAAAGCTTTTACAACACAAATAGCGGTATTACTGCTTCTTTGTTTATTTATTGCATCAGAAAAAAGGTTATTGAGTAACAAAAAAATTCAAAATATACTAACCGAGTTTGAAAATATTCCCCAAAAAATAGAACAAATTCTTTTAGAAGACAAGTCAGTAAAAGAAATTGCCTTAAAATTATACGAAATGCAAAATTTTATTTATTTAGGAAGGGGTTATGGTTTTCCGTTAGCCCTAGAAGGTGCACTAAAACTAAAAGAAATTTCTTATATTCACGCAGAAGGCTACACTGCTGGAGAAATGAAACACGGGCTGCTAGCTCTCGTAGATAAAAATATGCCAGTTCTTTTTATTGCAAACAAAGGTTCATCTTATGAAAAAGTAGTCAGTAATATAATGGAAGTGAAAGCGAGAAATGGAATAGTGATATCCCTAATCACAAAAGGTGACGCTAGGATCAAAAAAATAGTTGATTATGTGATAGAAATTCCAGAGACTTCAGATGTTATGCTACCTTTTGTAGCTTCTATTCCTCTTCAATTACTAGCTTATCATATAGCGTTATTGCGCGGTTGCGAGATAGACAAACCCAGAAATTTAGCCAAAAGTGTAACAGTAGAATAACTAGAATTAAAATTTTGTATTTTTGCCATAAAGCGTGTAAGATAAATATTATGGTATTTCGAATTGTATTTTCTATATTACTTTTTTTGTCTGTGCTTTTTGCGCCTTTTTGGGTGTCTGTAATACTCACCTTGTTTGGTATGTTTTACTTCAACTTATTTCTAGAAGGGGTGATATTTTTCTTATTATCTGATTTGTTGTATGGCGCAAAAGAAAGCAAGTTTTCAAACGAAATTTTCATCTCTTTTTTAATTGCATTAGTGGTACTACTAGCAATAGAAATTCTTAAAAAGAGGCTTAAGTTTTACAATTAAATTAAATTAATTTTATTTGTAAGTCATGATCACAAGATTAATAAACAAAAATAAAATAAAATATAAGCACTCTTTTGTAGACCCAGATGAGATTTTCCTTGATTCACAAAATTTACAAAATTTTGATCGGCAACAGTTTGAAGGAAGGATAGAAAAACCAATATCAAAAAATACAATAATATTGCTTGGTTCTTTATTCTTTTTAGTTGCCACGATATTCACTGGTAGACTTTTTCATTTACAAATAAATAAAGGCGAAGCCTATTTCAAAATAAGTCAAAATAACATTTTAGAAAAAGCTATTATCTTTACCGACAGAGGAATAATATATGATCGAAATAAAGTAGAACTAACTTGGAATAAAAAAACAGATGAAGTTTCAATACCAACTAGATCATATTTATCACCAGGATTTTCCCATTTACTTGGATACGTCAGTTATCCAACACAAGACAAAGATGGTAATTTCTGGCAAGGAGATTTTATAGGAAAAGATGGATTAGAAAAACAATACAATGAACAATTGAAAGGGGAGAACGGTTCAAAAATAATAGAAACAGATGCTTTGGGGAAAATATATTCCGAAAATATTGTAAATGCTCCTAAAAAGGGGATTGATTTAGTGACAACCATAGATTCACGCTTACAAAAAGAACTTTTTATTCTTATAAAGAATTTATCTGAGAGTAGAAATTTTAGTGGAGGAGCCGGAATTATAATGGACATCAAAAATGGAGAGATACTTACTTCAACAAGCTTCCCTGAATACAACTCAGAAGTTCTTTCGCTTGGGAAAGATAGAGAAAAAATAAATAATTATTTAAAAGATAAAAGGAAGGTTTTCCTCGATAGAAATATTTCAGGGCTTTATACTCCAGGTTCTATTGTTAAACCTTTTTTTGCTCTTGGTGCTCTGGTCGAAGGTATTATAGACCCGTACAAAAAAATCCTTTCTACAGGTTCTATATCAATACCTAATCCATATTTCCCAGACCAAAAAACTGTTTTTAAAGACTGGAAAGCTCATGGCTGGACAAATATGATGGAAGCAATAGCAGTATCTTCCGACGTTTATTTTTATGCAATAGGTGGAGGATTTGAAAATCAAAAAGGACTTGGTATAGCTAATATAGAAAAATATGCAGATATTTTTGGTTTTGGCACAAAAACTGGTGTAGATCTTCCAGACGAAAAGAAGGGGAGTATTCCAAGTCCAGCATGGAAATTAGCAAATTTCAAAGGAGACCCTTGGCGTATTGGAGACACGTACCATACAGCTATCGGACAGTACGGATTCCAGGTAACACCAATGGAAATGGTCCGTGCTACTTCTGCTGTAGCAAACGAAGGAAAAATGTTAACCCCTCATTTCTTGGTTGGAGACACGGAGAAAGAAAATATCTTTTCTAGATTATATTTTAGCAAAGAATATTTCAACAGAGTGAAAGAAGGGATGCGTGATGCCGTAACATTTGGTACTGCGTCCGCGCTTGACGTTCCATATGTAAAAATTGCCGCTAAAACTGGTACAGCTCAAATTGGTATATCTAAAAATAAAGTAAATTCTTGGATTATAGGTTTTTTTCCTTATGAAACCCCCAAATACGCCTTCACAATAATGATGGAAGCCGGACCAAACACTAATAGTATCGGAGCCTCTTCAGTAATGAGAGAATTTGTAGATTGGATGTCAATAAACACACCAGAATATTTTAAATAATTCTAGTTTGCATTTTAAGTATTTATATTGATATAATAAAAGAATGCGCAAAGCACAAATACTTTTAATTTTAGGTGTCTGGGTAACAATATTGCCTTATTTAGGGTTCCCTTATTCTTGGAAAGAAATCTTGTACACCTTAACTGGTTTCGGAATTATTTTTTTTAGTTATATTTTGTATCGAGATTATAAAGAAAGAGAAAAAAGCATTCATAAGACTTTTGATAATTTTAGAGAGAATGGGGATTTTGTGGAAAAGAAACACGAAAACGCAAATCAAGAAACGAAGGAGATTTACACAGAAGAGGTAGTAACAGAAAAAATAAATTAATTAAAATTAAAAAATATGGAAAATTTTTCTAAAACAAGACAATACACCAGCACTGTTTTAGTTGTGGCAGCTTTTTTTATTTTTGGTATTTATATAGGAAGTAATTATCGCCCAGAAATAGAGAAAGTGACCGGAATAACAGGAAAAGAACCTCAAGTTTCTACACAAGCCGACTTTTCTCCGTTCTGGAAAGTATGGAACGAAATGAATAAAAAATATCCATCGGTTTCTGAAATATCTGATCAAGCTAGGGTTTATGGGGCAATTTCTGGTCTTGTAAGTTCATTAAATGACCCATACAGCGTTTTTTTTAGCCCAGAAGAGACCAAGTCATTCGAAGAAGAGATAGCTGGGAACTTTGATGGTGTTGGTATGGAGGTCGGAATGAAAGACAAAATACTCACAGTAATAGCTCCCCTAAAAGATACTCCAGCATATAGAGCAGACATAAAATCTGGTGATAAAATATTAAAAATAGATAAGAAGGTAACTTCAGGATTAACAATTGAGGAAGCCATCAAATTAATCAGAGGGCCAAAAGGAACAACTGTAACCTTAACAATTTTCAGGGAAGGTAATAAGGAACCCAAAGAAGTTAAAATAATTCGAGACACCATAAACATACCGACACTAGACACAGAATTAAGAAAAGATGGAATTTTTGTAGTAAAACTCTACAGCTTCTCTGCTAATTCTGCAAATCTTTTTCGAGATGCCATGAAGAAATTTGTAGAATCTGGAAGCGATAAACTCATTCTTGATTTACGTGGAAATCCTGGGGGTTATTTAGATGCCGCTGTTGATATGGCAAGCTGGTTTCTAAAAAGTGGACAAACAATAGTAGTAGAGGACTATGGTGGCAATAAAGCGCAAGAAATTTTCAGAAGCAAAGGATATGATATATTTAATGACAAATTAAAGTTTGTTGTGTTGATAGATAGCGGTTCTGCTTCTGCGTCAGAAATATTAGCAGGAGCAATGCAAGACAATAAACGCGCAAAAATTGTCGGAAGCCAAAGTTTTGGAAAAGGTTCTGTCCAACAAGTAATAGACATAACAAGAGATACAATCCTAAAGATAACTGTAGCAAAATGGCTCACACCAAACGGTACTTCAATATCAGAAAAAGGATTGACTCCTGATTACCCAGTAGAAATTACTAAAAAAGATTTAGAAGACAAAAAAGATCCTCAAATGAGCAAAGCTATCGATTTATTAATTAACTGGAAATAAAATGAAGGTAATTTTCTTAAAAGATGTCCCTAGGGTAGGAAAAAGGCATGACGTGAAAGAAGTAAATGACGGATATGTCATGAATTTTTTATTCCCAAGAAAATTAGCCGAACCAGCAACGCCAAAAGCAATCACGGAATTAGAAAAAAGAAAGAAAAATTTAGAGATAGAGAGGGAAGTACAAACCGATCTATTAATGAAAAATCTAGAAGAGATAAAAGGAAAGGTTGTATTATTCAAAGCAAAAGCAGACGACAAAGGGCATTTATTTTCTGGAATTCACAAAAAAGAAATTGTCGAAGAAATGAAAAAACAAAATCATGCTGATATCGATGAAGACTTCATAATCTTAGAAAAACCAATCAAAGAAATAGGAGAACATGAAATTCCCATAGAAGTAAAAGGGAAGAGATCATCTTTCATGATTAAAATAGAAAAAGCTTAAAATAAAAATCCCTCATTTTAAAGGGATTTTTATTTTAGAAAGTTTATTTTTTTATATTACGTTAACAACTTTTTTTACTGCAGTTTTACCATTGAAAGACACTTTTCTCTTGTATCCAAATTTAACTGTTCCAGCTTTTAGAGCAAATAGGGTATGATCCTTACCTATAGATACATTTTTACCAGCCATAACAGGAGTACCTCTTTGACGAATAATAACGGACCCAGCTTGAGCCTTTTCTCCATCAGAAAGTTTTACCCCGAGGTATTTTGGTTGTGAGTCTCTTAAATTTTTGGCGGTACCGCCGGCTTTTCTATGTGCCATATATCAAATTATTCTATTTAATGCTAAAATTCGTTTGTAAATTAACGTAGGGTAAGTATAAACAATTATATGGAAAAAATCAAGCTATTTTTAGAAAGCGACACCGGAAAGGACATAATGGTAGTCATTATCGTTATTTTAGTGGGTTTGGGCTCATTTGAGCTAGGTAGACTATCAAAAGAAAGCGATACTGGAGGCATTAAAATATCTTCAGTACAAGAAAAAGGAGACTATAAGCTAGAATATGCCAATCAAGGCGCAAACGCTGTTTCGTCTGTAAAATCAGCAAATACGATAAATAGTATTATTAAGGATAATTCTGGGAAAAATTTTTTTGCTTCAAATCGGGGAAGTAAATATTATTCTTTAGGATGTTCTGCTGGAAAAACTATTAAACAAGAAAATCGAATTTACTTTACGACAGGAGAAGAGGCAGAACGAGCTGGATATACGCTTTCTAGCTCGTGTAATTAATATATAGGCGTGTCGCACAATATATGTTTCGGTCAACTCACTTATTGGGCATTATTAGATATAAACGGATGCCAGACTAGCTTGAGCCATACATCATTCCATAGATAAGATGCTGGCTGAGCCAGATAATTATTCCAAAAGTTATTTACTGCTTCCCTGACGTAATTTATATTCTCTTGTCCAGTAGGACTTTCTACGATACTTTTGATACTTACATTAAAGTAACTAAGCAATAAAACGATTATAAAACCAAAAATAATGGCTCCTATTATGCTCATACCTTTAGTTTTATTAAAACTTCTCATTTTATTAGTTTAAATGAAATTACCTAAAAACACCTCGGAAGAATGAACCTAACCATAGGAAAAATGATCCTATAGCATCAAAAATTCCAGATACAGTTATACCCAAGAACTTCATCAAAATAAGAGCGATGAGAATAAGAATTATTATTTGTAAAAAACCCTTTTGACTATCTTTATTATTTTTAAATATATTTTTCATAATTATATTTTATCACAAATTTATAAAAATTCTAATCATTTGTCGTTTTAGCATTTATTAAGTTTTTAGTTAAAGTATAAGAAGGTAGATAACTCAAAACATCTAAATATGCGTTTATAGAAGCAACTGGAAGCCGATAAACACGACCATCGCAGGCGGCGCTAGCCTTAGAAGCCATTTTTGCAGCTTGTGAGGCATATAAAGACACGTGTAAATGGGGCCCAGTGCTATGACCGGTATTACCGCTATAACCCACTATATCTCCCCTTTTTACATTCTGCCCTTCATAAGCCTTAATAAGCGACAAATGCCCGAAAGTGCTAGAAAGCCCATTGTTATACTGAATAAAAACAAATTTACCAAAAGATGCGCCATAACAAGTAGCATCGGTATCACCCACACCCATCACAACGCCATCAGCCATAGACATTACAGGCGTACCAATCGAAGCGCGGAAGTCTACGCCATTGTGTGTGCCTGAAGCATAGAGACGTTTTGAATCTACTGTTTTTCCAAACAATTGAGTGATAAATATATTACTAAGTGGCCAGCTCAAAACTCTTCCAGAAGGAAGTTTGGATGGATCAATAATAAATTGAAGTTGGGCTTCATAATCACGTAATTCTTTCTCAAATGCATCTCTTTTTGCAATTCTATCTTTCAATAATTTCTGATAGTTGGCTTCATTGTTCTTTGTTTGTTTTAGCAGTTTATTTTTTTCGTTTGTATTTTGTACTACTATTTTTTGTTGATCAGAAAGCTGAGATTTTAATTTTGTAAGTTCGTTTTTAGCATCTATGGTCACTTTTCTTGTATCTTCCAATTCGCTCTTAACGACTTTCAAGTTTTTAATATTTTCCCTGACTTTTTCTCGAACAGTTATAATATTGTCCACGTCATTCCAAATCATAGTAAAATCGCTATTCGACAAGATAGTTTCAACCAAGCTTTTTCTTTCAAATTCGTTAATTTTCCTAATTTCGAGCTTAATAGAATCCAAATTATTATTTATAGAATTTTCTTTGACACCAATATCAGAACTCAAATTCTGTATTTTTAAATTAGTCTTATCTATTTTATTTTGAGTTACAGCTATGTCTGCTGTTAATTTCTTTTTAGTTAGATCAAGTTGCTTTAAGGAGCTGCTCAAAGAGCTTTTTTGCTGACCAAGATTATCGATCTCGGCTTGATAAGCTGCTATTTCTTTTTCCAATTGTTGTATGTCAGAATCTTTTTGATTTATTTTATTTTGTATTTCTTGTACAGTTTGAGCATATGAAAACACAGTGGGAATTATTAATAAAATTCCCAACAAAAGAAAACCAAATCGCTTTTTAAATGTTTGATAAAATTTCATTTGTAAAACTCTATCAACATTATAGCAATAAATGGAAAATTAGTAACTTGTAAGGAAAATTACTTATTATTTATTGTGAGAAATCCAGTGTAAATAGTTTCCCCCTCATAATTTAATTTTATTTTTTGGGTCAATTCGCGAGGAATCTGATAGCCGACTATCTTGTAAACCCAGTTGCCTTTGCCATTTGTACCAATGTTTATTTTGGCCGGAAGTTTTAATATTTCATCTTTTTCATCCAAGAATACAAGCTCAATATCATAAATACCAGGATTGTTGTTTTCAAATCCAACAACTATAGACATAACGGGATGCATTACAGGGAAACTTTGAGCATTTAAATTCTCAAAAATACCGATAACCGATAAATTGCCGGTCCCCTGCTCAACAATAGCGTTTTCGCAAATATGAAAGAAATTTACTTTTAACATAGGGTCATTGTAACAAATAATTGCTTAAATGTAAAATAGCATTATCTATCCTCCTTAGAGTTGCTTCTATTCCAATAACTTTCATGATTTCAAATGGATCCGGAGATTTTTGCCGCCCAGAGAGAGCAAATCTAAGAGGCCAGAGAACTTTTCCCCTACCCTTTTCTCCGGCATATAACCATAACTTATTATTTTCTTCACTTTTATTTAATATTTTTTCCCAATCATTTTCTTCGATTATTTTTTTTAATTCTATTAAGAATTTAATAGTTGAATCTTTATTTGAATCTTTTGGAACTAATAAACTAGGTTCAGATATTATTGGGTCTTTTTCTTTAGTTGAAAGAAGATAATCATTTGGACCTGAGACCAGTACTTCTATTGTTTCTTTTTTACTTGAATTAGCTAAAGTGTTTTTTGATTTATCTAATATATGCTTATTCTCTGTAACAATAGTACTGCTAATCTCGGTTCCTTTTATAAACTTATTTAAATCGCTAAATTTTGTAATTCTATCTCTGAATGTGAGAATTAGACTATTTAGCTCTGTTTCGCTTATGGGGCTAATAAAATTTATATATGGTCTAGCTTTTTCAGTAAATTCCTGGTCTGTTAATTTTTTTATGTGCTCTTTGTTCATCCAATCTAGCTTGTCATCGTTCCACTGAGCTCCAGAATGTTGAATTTTATTTAAATCAAAAATATCAATCAATTCTTTTACGGTAAATATTTCTTTTTCACCACCTGGATTAAAACCAAGAAAAGCAAGATAATTTAACATTGCATCTGGCAAGTATCCTTCCTTTTTATAATCCAAAACATCTTTCGCTCCGTCTCTTTTCCCGAGTTTTTTATTTCCATCTTTTCCCAAGATATGTGGCAAGGAAACAAAAAGTGGTGGCTTTATACCAAGAGCTTCATAAAGTGCTAGAAATTTTGGAGTAGAAGATATAAATTCTTGACCACGTATTACATACGTCACACCCATCTCGATGTCGTCTACAATATGACAAAAATTGTAAGTGGGATATCCATCACTTTTTATTAAAATAAAATCGTCAAGTGCCTCAGGTCCAGCAGACAAATCACCAAAAACTAAATCATTCCATTCTGATCTTTTTAAATCTTTTATTTTGAAACGAAGAGGTGTAGATCCATTCCAAACAGGTGGATTTTCTGGTCTGTGTTCGCGATATAAGAATGGTTTTTTATTCGCTTCAGCTTCTTGTCTAAACTTTTCCAAATCTTCTTCGGAATACGGATCAGCATAAGCAAAACCTTTTTCGATTAAAATATTTGCGTATTTTTTATATAATTCCAATCTTTCTGATTGAGTATAAGGAGCGTGAGGTCCTCCGATATCTGGACCCTCGTCCCAATTTAGACCAAACCATTTTAGCGCTTCCTGAATATGTAACACAGAACCTTCTACTTCCCTTTCTTTGTCTGTGTCTTCAATACGTAATATAAATTTACCATTATTTTTTCTAGCCAAAAGCCAAGAGTACAGAGCAGTTCGTACTCCCCCAACATGCATAAACCCCGTCGGACTAGGCGCAAATCTGGTTACAACTTTATTATCTGGCATAATGCCATTTTAGCATTTATTCTTCGTGACTCAAAGCGATGTTTACTAAAACACGGGCGATTTTTTCAGCTGCGCCGGAGTGGCCGAAAGCTTTGGCATTGTGAGACATTTTTTCATAACCAGCTTTATCATTTAAAATTCTTTCGATTTCTCCATTCAAAATATTTGCAGTCATATTTACTTCTTCGATCACACTACAAGCTCCAGCGCGAGCGTAATTGAAAGCATTTTTCCTTTGATGGTCGCCATTTGTAGTAGTTATCGGAACCAAAATAGAAGGCACACCCCAAGAAGCAATTTCAAATAAACCCGACCCAGCACGAGATATGATAAGAGAAGCAGCACCCGCAGCCATTTTTATTGTTAACGGATTTAAATAAGCGATAGGTAAATATCTTTGTTTAAATTTATTTTCACCAAGTACGACATTGGCTTGTCCAGATACTGTTTTAAAATTCTTTACACCAGTCTGGTGAATAATTTGGAAATTGTTTACGAGTCTTGGTAACGCATCTAGAACTGTATTATTTATTAATTCTGCCCCTTGAGAACCTCCCATGACGAAAATCACAGGCAATTCAGATTCTAATTTAAAATAAGTAAGAGCTTCTTCGCGCGTAGCTTTGTTTTCTATTTCACTTCTTATTGGCTGCCCAGTCCAAGCGACTTTTTCTTTTGGAAAATATTCTGCTGCTTCCATAAAAGACACAGCGACTTTTTTAGCGAATTTTCCTGCCCAAGCATTTACTCTCCCAGGAGCAGAATCTGATTCATGGATAATTACAGGTATGCGCAAAATTCTAGCTGCAAAAAGTGTCGGGAAGGAAGCGTATCCACCTTTACCAAACACAACATCAGGATAAATTGAGAATAATTTATATATTGCGCTTATTGTACCGAAAAAAGTTTTAAACATATCAGAAAAATTCTTCAGAGAAAAATAAGTGCGCATTTTTCCGGTACTTACTTCTTCATAATACAAACCATTCACGGAGAGCATTTCTTTGTCGTAAGGACTATCGGAAATATAATAAAGCTTCGCGCCTATTATGTGTTCTTGGTCTATTATTTTATTTACTTTTTCAGCAACAGTAATAATTGGATAAAAATGTCCGCCTGTTCCTCCTCCTGTAAAAACTATTTTCATATATTTTTTTGAAATTTAGATATATTTAATACTATTCCCATCGATGCAAGATATATCATAAGCGAAGTACCACCTTGGCTCATAAAAACGAGTGGCACTCCAGTCAACGGGAAAACTCCAGTAACAGAAGCGATATGCATAAACGACTGTATAGTAATGAGTATAACAATTCCATACACCAAAAGTCCACTAAAAAGATCTGGCGTTCTGTTCGCAATATGAAATCCACGCATAAGAAAAAGTACATATAAAAATATAATTGCAAAAGCTCCCACAAAACCAAGTTCTTCTCCCAAAACAGCAAAAATAGAATCCCCTTGTGGTTCGGGAAGATAGCTAAACTTCTGCACACTTTGGCCAAATCCCCTACCCAAAAGTCCACCAGAGCCAAGTGCTATCATTGATTGTTGGATTTGATACGAAGACCCCTGCGCATCACTCGAAGGATCGATAAATGTTTTGACACGCTCTTGAAGATACGGAGTAAAGTAAACCAAGGTTCCAAGGAGAAGTGTGACACCGACACCAGCACCTAAAATATATTTTATCGGCACACTCGACACGAAAAGCATCGATATACCAGTGATAGTAATCAAAATAAAACTCTTTGTGTCTGGTTGTTTAAATAATACAAAAGCTATGATAGCGAGCATTATTCCAAAAGGCAAAATCCCAAACCGAATATCTTGAACTCTGTTTTTAACCCAAGAAAGCCAAGCTGCAAAATAAATAACAAAACCAAATTTCAAAAATTCTACTGGTTGAAAATTAAATCCAAATATTTGTATCCATCTTTGCGCTCCACCATGACTCCACCCGACATGAGGAATAAATACAGCAGCAGTCAAAAGAATTGATCCTACGAAAAGTAAAAAAGAATAATTACGCCAGAATTTATAATTTATTTTTAAACAAATAAACAACCCTATAAGCCCTAGGCCAAGCCCTTGCGCAAGCTGGCTAAACAATATCGCATAAAAAGTTTTCTCATTTTTTGCCAAAACTCCAAGAGACGCAGACACAAACATAGCAATACCAACAAAAAGCAATAGTACGACAATAGTTAAGAAAAATTTATCAACTTTTTTTTCTTTCATAATTATCTACTAAGAATTGCTAAAATAATTCCAATAATTGAGAAAATAATCGAGAAAACCCAAAAACGCATAGTGACTTTATAAGAAGACCAACCGATAGCTTCAAAATGGTGGTGTATTGGAGCAAGTTTAAAAATCCTTTTTCCATTTCTGAATTTTTTAGAAAGAGTTTGCAAAATAACCGACAAAGAAGTGATGACGAGTGGCATAGCGACAATAGGTAGAATCAGAACAGAATCAGTAAGAAAAGCAATGGTGGCAAGTGTAATGGTCAACCCCATTATTCCCGTCTCTCCCATATAAAACCTAGCTGGAGGAATATTAAACCAAAGAAATGCGAGAGTGACGCCTGTTATAACCATACAAAATGCAGATATATCTATTTGTTCATTCGCAAAAGCTATGACGCCGTAAGCCGCAAAAATGGAAGCGAGAACTCCCCCAGAAAGCCCGTCTATACCATCAATAACTCCACCGGAAAAGGTAGCTAAAGCGACTATTATAAAAAAAGGAATAATTAGAATACCTAAATAAAATTCTTCCCCAAACGGAATATGTATCCCGGTCATTCCCAATTTAAAGAAAAACCAAATACCGATAAGCAAGGACATGAATGTCACCAACACAGCCTTCCATTTACGCCAAGATTTATCATCACGAGCAAATTTTCCTGTACCATAAACTTGAAGTAAATCATCCCACAAACCAATTAACGAACCCAAGAGAAGTGTAAAAAAAGGAATCAATGTTTGATTGCGACTCAAAAAATTCATTTTTTCTGTAGTGTCAGAAGGAAAAAATACCGCAGCTAAATAAAAAAGAATCGTGGTGAG
>JADZCK010000034.1 GCA_020851595.1 Candidatus Nomurabacteria bacterium
GTTTCGTATATAGTCAAGTTCAGATAGTTCTATAAATCATAAGGAGGATTTGTGGGAACCCTAGAAGATTCAGTAAGGGATATTTCGTCTCGAATCTTTTTCCTTTCCGGTTTGGTAAGGAATATGAACGGTTTTGTATTGAAAGACAACCTAGATCCCAACGAATGTCTATACAAAGCAGACGTTCTTGTTGATCAAGGAAAAACAAAAATGGCTCTCAGTATTTTGGAGGAATGTCGGTATGGCATCGAGGCCACACTGACTGTCTTCTTGAGAGGGTCACCAAAACATCTCTATGGAAGGCTTCATTCCTTCAAAGAGGAGGTCGGGGCTTTTCTCGACAAGGATATTTTCCAAGAAATTGGAAACGCCTTGCGAGAAGAAGAGCTGTATGTATCTGAGCAACAGCTGGATCTCGAAAAATGTGTTGCCACTTACCGGAAATGTTTTTTCATACTAGAACTTTGCAAGAGAGAACAGCTCCGCCGTTCATTAGAGAAAATGGACAACATCGAACAGGCTTATCCCTTCTTGCAACGGAGCTTCGTGTTCACGCTTTCTAGTGAAAAAACCTTTCACGAAAAGTGTGAAAGGTTGCTTTTGAAAGCCCATATCGAAAAACTCGGGAAGGCTATCTCGGTTTTAGGCCGATGAAAGTCTACCATAATACCACCTCCTTTCTTATCCGAGCCCTGGGCGATACTGTCGTCTAGGGCTCTTTCTTTGCATGTATTTTTGTTGTGTGTTATAAAACATTAGGATTTGTAAAAAAGGAGGAAGAAAATGGAGTTGTCGATGGAAATTCTGATGCCTTACATCGGCGGTCAGATGGTTATCCAAAGTTATTACGAAAGTTTTGGGTATATATAGAGGGCAGATAAAAAATATTGTTATTGAAGGTGGCGAACTACGCATAGAATTTGCTTGGCTCGCGATAGGAATCGGTTTTCCTCCACTTCCCAAAAAGTGGATGAATATCACAAGTCGAAATTTACTCAAATTCTATGTTAATCTTGGAAAGTGTTTTGTAACCAGAATAAATTCCAAGATTAATGGTCAAGTTGGTGTAGAAAAATTTTTATTGCAATCTGAGTCGGGGGAGGTGTGTATCCTGTTTTCACCAGATGATGATCTTCTTAATCCTTCTGAAGTAGATGGTCTTAAGGTGTAGATTCTTGATATGAATATCTGACTGGGTACGATTTGTCGTACCTGGTTTTTGTTTTGTGTTAGAATATTCTTATGAATCACATAAATGAATTAACACCAGAAGAAAAAAGAGTAATAATAGATAAAGGCACAGAGAATCCTTTTACGGGTGAATATGTGAATAATAAAGAGACAGGTGTGTATGTGTGCAGGCAATGCGGAGCTCCACTTTATAATTCAAAAGACAAATTTGAGTCGCATTGTGGTTGGCCTTCCTTTGATGATGAGATTTCTGGCTCAATAAAAAAGACCTTAGATAAAGATGGAATGCGCACAGAAATAACCTGCGCGAAATGTGGAGGGCATTTGGGGCATCTTTTTACGGGCGAAGGTTTTACAGATAAAAATATTCGTCATTGCGTTAATTCAATATCAATGAAATTTATTCCAGGTAAATAAAATTTTATGATTAAAAAAATAGTACTAGCAGGTGGGTGTTTTTGGGGATTACAAGATTTGATAAGAAGTCAGCCTGGAGTAGTAAAAACACAAGTAGGATATACTGGCGGGAAAGTTGAAAATCCAACTTATGAAAACCACGAAGGTCATGCAGAAGCGGTAGAGATAGAATATGATGGAGAGTTAACTTCTTACAAAAAACTTTTGGATTTCTTTTTTCAAATACATAATCCTACAACGCTCAATCAGCAAGGTAACGATGTGGGTACTTCGTACCGTTCCGCAATATTTTATGGAAACGAAGAAGAGAAAAAGGAAGCAGGGGATTTTATAGATATTGTAAATAAATCAAAACGTTGGCCAGAACCCGTAGTGACTACCCTGGAACCACTTGGTAAATTTTATAGAGCAGAGGAATATCATCAGGATTATCTACAAAAAAATCCAGGAGGATATACTTGCCATGCGATATGGTTTGATAGTTATCTAAAATAGTCCCTAGCCTAAATTTACTAATTTAATAAACTTGGGCTAGGGGAGGCGCGGGCGAACACGTCCGCGCCTCAGATGTTAATATGCTCTCACCTCCAATTCTCGTCTGAAATGCGCGATATCTTGTTTGCATTTCTTGACCCGGTCATACGCATTCCAGAGGTCTTTTTTTATTTCTTGCAGTTCTTCTTCGTTCTTGATGTGTCGTGCTCTCTCGAGAGATTCGAGCAAGCTCTCAAGGTGCTCTTGAGCACACCAGAGATCAAATTTTGACCAAATCAAGAAGAAATAGAGACAAAATCGATCAAAAATTCCTTCCACAACAAAACTCCTTCTCCTGTTTAAAGCACAGGTGCTTTGTATTTCCAAGATGTGGATTTACCTTTGAATTCGAACACTTGTAAAATGAAGAAATGAAAGAATTTAAGCATTTTGATTTTAAAGAGCGCGAAAAAATTGAAAAGTTTTTGAGTAAAGGAAAAAGTTTAAGATGGATA
>JADZCK010000035.1 GCA_020851595.1 Candidatus Nomurabacteria bacterium
AATCGAACCACAATTCGGACACTTTTTGTGTTTTTTTAGTCATGATAGCTAAAAATTAACACTTCTAGCTATATGTGGCAAGGATGGAATGATTAAAACAGGCCGTTGTTTTTGTATATTATGCCTCTCGTCCGGAGAAACTGTGTCGCGCACTCGTCGCAATTGTTTTTCAGAAGACAACTTCCACATTCCAACATGAAACACCTCCATCTTTAGTATATAATTCTCAGAAAAAATAGCAACAATTATTTTTCAATTTTTGTTTTGAAAATTAATTCTCCTATTTTTATTTCTTGTCCGTCATTTTCTTTGAATTCAATATTTGATACTAAAACTGTTTTCTTTAGATCATTTTCGAATTTTTGAATTAAATTTTTTCCAGCTTCATTTGTTTCAAAGATCACAGACACAACATCGCTCGGAGTCAATCCCATATTTTTTCTCATATCCTGCAAAGCACGCGCAAGTTCGCGATAATCCCCTTCTTGTTTCAGTTCTTCTGTAATTTCCAAATCCAAGGAAACTTCTGTCTCAAGATTTTTGTCACTAGAAACTTCCTTCACATTCAATTCGTCTTTTATTAACTCTGTGTATTCTGCTTCTAGTTCGTAATTTTTTACTTTTAACAAACTAAGTGGCTGACGAACTTTTACCCCAGCTTTTTGCCTAGATTCAAGTCCAAGAGAAACGATATTTCGAACTTTTTGCATATTTTCCAAGACTTTTGATTTACCAGTTATTTTGTCGAGCAAAACATCTTTAAAAGATTCTTTTGGCCATTCACTAAGGTGCACGCTCTCCACATCGTCTTCATTTTTCAATCGAAGCCAAATATCTTCCGCCGAAAAAGGAGCAAAAGGAGCCAAAACTTTCGCAAAAGTTTTCAAAACAAAATATAAAGTTTGCTTCGCTTCTTTATCCCCCTCTTTTATCCTCTCCCTCGAACGTCGTAAATACCAAGTTGAAAGATCATCCACAAAAAGATCTATCGGCCTTGTGGCTTCCGCCATATCATAGTTATCCATTCCTTTTGTGATTTCGTTGAGTGTTTGATAAAGTCTCGATACTATCCATTCATCAAGAACATTTTTTGATTCAATGTTTTTATTTTCCTCTATACTTTTTTCTCGATAAAGTTCATAAAAAGACAAAACATTAAATAATCTTCCGACAATTTTGCTTGCAATATCTTGCACCGCTTTTTCTGAGAAATTTGCATCCTCACCCTTCATCAGAGTCGACGACATTAGATAAATACGCAAGGCGTCCACTCCGTATTTATCTATAAAAATCCAGGGATCAGGAAAATTCTTTTTCGACTTTGACATTTTTTCTCCATCTTCTGCGCGCAAGGTACCGGTAGTTACAACATTTTTAAATGGAGCATGATTAAATAAAATAGTCGAGACAGTATGAGTGTAATAAAACCATGTCCTAGTCTGCGCGATATATTCAGCCACAAATCCAGCAGGAAAATTATTTTTCTGCCATTCTGGATTAGAAAAAGGATAATGATCCTGTGCAAAAGGCATTGATCCAGATTCAAACCAACAATCCAAAACTTCTGGAATACGTTCTAGATCTCCACCGCACTCACAAACAAGTGGAACTTCATCAATATAAGGCCTGTGTAAATCAAGTTCATAATTTGCATTATGCGGCAATGGTACAAAAGGAAGTTCGCGTATCTCTCCTGTTTTGAAATATTGGAAAACATTTTCACTTATTCTGACTTTTTCTTTTGTATATCCATCGACTACCGAATAAAGCGCAAGTATTGGATCCCCATGAGAAATTATTAATATTTTTTTATTAGAATATTTATTTTCTAAATCATAAATAAAATCTCCCATACGCTTATGAACATCAAGACGGCTTTCTCCGTTTGGAAACGCAGTCTCAAAATAATCTGGAAATGATTTAGTATATTTTGTATATTCCTCGATACTTTTTCCATCGAGATCACCGACTTGCAATTCCAGCAAACGGTCATCAAAAACAATCTTACTGTTATCCAAGCCCAATGTTTCAGATATTAGAATTGCTGTTTCTTTTGTGCGAGCAAGCGGAGAAGCAAAAATATAATCAAATTTTTCATTAATATGTTTATTTGCATTTTCTTTTACATCTTGTATGCCTTTTTCGGTAAGTTTATTATTCTCATCCAATTTTGAACTTAAAACTGCTTTCACGTTACTCATCGCCTCTCCGTGTCTAGCAACAAAATATTTATTCCCAGATTTTTTGGTTTTATTTTTCAAATCTTCCAAAGAATACACAAAGGTTTTTTCTTTGCATTTGTCACATTTCCAAATAGGAAGCGGGCTCGCCCAGTAACGATTCCTAGAAATATTCCAATCTGGCGCGTTTTCAACGATATTTTTAAACCTTCCTTCTTTAAGATGTGAAGGTATCCAATTCATGCTTTCTGCCTTGTCTAAAACATTTTCTTTCACCTTTTGTATGTTTATAAACCAAGAAGGTAAAGCATAATAAATAATAGGCGTATCACAACGCATACAGTGCGGGTACGAGTGAATTATTTTTTCTTTTGCAAAAAGAGTATTATTTTTAGCTAAATATTTTATAACTTCAATATCTGCTTTTTGATGATCGTCTTTTTCCACCCCTTTTGGTTTTACTTGCATTCCTACAAAATCCACAACTTCTGACTTAAATCTTCCTGTTTCATCCACGTGTATTATCCAAGGAATATTGTGTTCTTTAGCAAGATTCATGTCGTCTTCTCCAAAAGCGGGGGCTTCGTGAGCAATACCTGTACCTTTTTCTAGAGTAACAAAATCCGCATGCCAAACTTTCCAAATATTTTCTTTATTTGGCATATTTGTATTTTGATAATATGGAAATACTGGTTTGTATTTTTTACCAAGAAGCTCTTCTCCTTTTACTTCACCAAGAAGAGAATACTCTTTGTCTTTTAAAACATTTTGCAATGTTTCTTTTGCTAGAATCAAAATATCATTCGCGACTTTTATTTTCGCATACACGATATCTTTATTTATCGCTATTGCCGTATTTCCAGGAAGCGTCCACGGCGTCGTCGTCCAAGCAAGTAGATATGTACCAAGCTCATCTTCCAATTCAAATTTTACATAAACAGAAATATCAGAAATATCTTTATAGCTGTTATCCATTGCAATTTCAGAATTCGCTATCGGCGTCTCGCATCTTGCGCAGTAAGCAAGCACTCGTACTCCTTCATAAATTAATTTTTTCTTATTAAGCTCTCCGAGCGCCCACCAGACGGATTCGATAAAAGTATTATCCATCGTCTTGTATCCTCCACGAAAATCAACCCACCTTCCGATACGTTCTATCCCCTTTTCCCAATCTTTATCATATTGAAGAACTTTACTTCTCGCGTATTCTACGAATTTATCGATACCGTATTTTTCTATTTCTACGTGTCCAGCGATACTTAATTCTTTTTCAACAATATTTTCGATCGGCAATCCATGACAATCCCAACCCCATTTTCTTGGAACATAATATCCGAGCATTGTCTGATATCTACCTATAACATCTTTCGCCGTACTTCCCAAAATATGCCCATAATGCATTTGTCCTGTAGCAAAAGGAGGTCCATCATAAAAAACATAATGCCCTTTAGGAGATTTTTTCTCTAAAGATTTTTCAAAAGTTTTATTTTCGCGCCAAAATTCTAAAATGCGTTCTTCGCGCAAAGCTGATTCTGATTTAGTATTGTTTTTTGTATTTTCTTCTTGCATATAAAAATAATTATTAATAATAAAAACAAAAAACTCGTCCCCGTACAACAATAAAAATTGTTATACAAGGACGAGTTTCATTTGTACTCGTGGTACCACCTTGCTTTTTACCCGCCTTTGGCGGGACTCTCGTTTACTGGGTTCTACTTTCAGTAAAACTGATTTCTTCCCAAAGCTTGTCCCGCTTAGCGAGACGAAGGGGTGATTTCCCCTTCAGTGCTTATAAACTTACTATAACATAAAATTTTAATAAAAAAAGTAAAGCCCCGAGCAATACAATTGCTCGGGGCGGTTGATAGAAAAACGAAACGGTTGCGTGAAGCAGGGGTCACTGGACGCCATTCACCTCGGAGTTTTCAAACTCCTCGAGCATAGTCTCCAAGAGATAGGCCTGGGTCGAGTAGTAGCGCACCCTCTCAGCTTGCTCTTTTGCTCTACGAACTTCATTCTCAGCAGAGCGAAATATGGCCTTCCTCTTGTTTATACGAGCTTCGATCTGAGAGATTTCTATCTCAAAATTTTTCGCCCGCATTACGATAGGGGGAAAGTCATCGATCCGGCCAGAAACTGCTTTTTTGAACTCTTCCAAGCTTAGGAAAGCCGCGACGACCTCAGGAGCTTCCACCCCAAAGGAATTTTTCGCTCCGGCAAGAAGAGCTTCAAAGTGAGCGACCAGGTTGGTCTTCATCCACTTCGCAATGGATGCTCGAAGCCAAGACACGGCCTCATTGAGAAGCTCTGTCGCCCGAGCTCCCTTTACCTCGTCGCCCTCAGCCTCCTGGAAAGCCCTCGCAGCCTCAAAAATTTTGAGACGGATCCCCTCAACAAGAAAGAATCTGAATCCGTCGCCGAAAACCAGCGACGCAACAACCGCTAGAAGCTGGCCGAGAACCGTGGTCAAGTTGTGATAGTTGTTGTTGGAGTCGTTGTGGTTCTTGGAGCTCTTCACAAATCCCCCTTGCCCCTGAGTTATAATTATGGCCTTAGCCACTCTCAAGGGCGACTACGCAAGTAGCATACTGAAAACCTTTTTCATAAAGACGTTCAATATGCTACTCACGTAGTTTCGTTCGTTTTTCTTTTTAAATAACTTTAGGGAGAAGTATAACATATAATCATTTATATGTCAATACATATAATATACTCACAAAAGAAAAGCAGGCACTTCAAGGTGTGCCTGCGAACCTGCGAGGGGGTTAGCCTCGCGCGAGATATTGGATCACCTCCTTTCACGAGGTGTAGAGTCTGCGACGAAGATCGAAGAGAACCTTTCTGCGTTTGAAGGGGTTGTAGATCACAACAATCACCTCCTTCCTTCCGAGTTTACTAAGAAGCATCTAGAGTAATTATACACAAAAAATATAGAAAGCAAAAATTATTATTTCTTCTTTTTCTTCACTTTCTTTTCTGGAATAGATTCGGCTATAGCAAATAAAATATCAGGTAAATTCTCAATAGTCGAAAGTTGTTCTTCTTCCACAACATAATGCAATTTCGCACCTTCGTACGGAGCATCTTTTTCACAAATATTCTCGAGCTCGCTACTTGCCGGAAGAATTTTTACATAAAGCAAATCATCGCAAACAAGCGCCACGACTTTTCTACTCGCCCCGCCGTGGCGTGGGTCTGCATACAGAGCATATTCGCCAAACATCGCCCTACTCGAGAACCTCTTATAATCCCCCAGCTTTTCCAAAATGTATTCAATTGTTTCCTTTTGAGTGGACATAAACAAAACTAATCTTTCTTGAGAGATTCATAGATAATCAGAATTATAGATATTACTGAATATAAAATAGAACCAAAGAATGAAATAGTTTCTCTTTGAAACCAAATATAACCATTAGCTTGTGTGGGACTTATAGAATACACAATCAAATACATAATCAAATATATGAAGGTTAGCTTCTTCCATTTTTCAAATCCTAAATCATTCAATTTTAAATTAACCAAAGTAAAAATAAAAATTGGAATAAAAATAAAAAATAAATTAAACATCCTATCGTCAACACAACAGAAATTATCATACAACGAGGGTAAACCAAGTATCACATTAAAATACGAAACAACGTACACCAACATCATTGCTAAGGCACCAACCATTATTTTCTTTTTTGTAAGCCAACTGGTTGTTTTATCCATAAATTTAAATAAGTTAATAATATTTTTTAATAAAAAATCCAATAACCAATATACTTAATATAATAACATACCAAATCCAATTATTTTTCTGCCCCGAATCGACCACGGTAGCAACTAACGGTATTTCTGTAAGAATTTTTGTTTCAGCTGCTTCTTTTTGTTTCTCTATTTTGGGTTCTTGAATTACTTTCTCTGCTATTGCTAAAACTTTTTCTAGTTTTTTACTATCTGGAATTTCAGCAATTTGTGCAATATTTTTTATTTCCGTTTTTGGTTGTTTGACTACTTGTGGAAACGTAGGTAAAATTCTTCCACCACTGTTATGTGAAATTAAAGCAACACCAGATGGAGGAGCAGGTGGTGGTGTAGCTGGTGCCTCAACGACGACAGGATAAACTTTGTCTATATTTCCATCTCCATTTTCATCAACCTTGAGCTTAGAACTTAAAACGTCAAAAGAAGAATCGATATCCATCGTTGCTAAAGTCGAAATAGAGCTAAGAATACCTTCAAATAAGAATGTGTCTGTAATGGTATTACCTGTCTGTTTTTCTATATCTAAAGAAAAGCTTCCTTCTGCATATCCTTGAAGTTTGAGTGTATAAGGAACATCGACGGGAACAGAAATAAATTGTACTTCGCCTATCTGCCTATAATCTACATCTGGAATCTCTTCTTTTACTTCTTTGGTCACTGGGTCCATACCAGTGTACCTGCCATCTCCGTCTGTAATACCAAGTGTAAGCGGCGAATGCAAAATAAAATGTAAACGCGAACCGCTAGATATTAAAGTAGAGGTATTGTCGACTAGAATATTCTCTGTATCTATAAAAATAGAGTTTGTAATTTTTGATTTTATGAAAGATAGTAAGTTAGATACTTCAAGAATATCTCTATGAATTCTGTCGGGAGTATTATTTTTATTATATTTATCCAAGTTTACCCACCA
>JADZCK010000036.1 GCA_020851595.1 Candidatus Nomurabacteria bacterium
AATCGAACCACAATTCGGACACTTTTTGTGTTTTTTTAGTCATGATAGCTAAAAATTAACACTTCTAGCTATATGTGGCAAGGATGGAATGATTAAAACAGGCCGTTGTTTTTGTATATTATGCCTCATTTCGTTTAAAGCAACACTTCCTCTATTAATATTGTAAGGTTTCTCTCTTTTTAAGAAATCTATCATATTACCATATAGAGCCATTTTCTCTCTGTTCAAATCATTCAGAAAAAAAATTTGTATATCTGGTTTATGCTCACATATTAAAGATATGAGAGATTTCCAACATTCGGGTGTATACTCTTTTCCTTTAGCTGTTGAACCTGGAGAAATAATGACTAAAGGTTTATTTCTATCAATACTAAATTTCCTTATTAGCTCTTCTTTTTGCTCTTCAAAAATATTTTTTTTGGGAATAAATTCTCGAACATTATAAATATTATCATACAATTTTTGCCCAAGTAATATTTCCATATTTCTCATAATTCTTAATGGCAATAAATCGTATTTTTTTATTTTACCCGGTTGAACTGGTATTATCTCTTTCATCCAGTCTTGGCAATCATGAAAGAAAACCCTTGTAGGGTCTTGCTCTTCTGATTTTTCTATTCCCAAGATATGATAGTCGTGAAATTTACGATTAAGATTAAAGCAAAATAATGTATCGCTTGGATCAGGATGAAAAGATTCTGGTTTGTCGATTAGATCAAAATTAGAGCATGTATTTTTTATACTATCAAACAAATCTCGATGCGCGCTAATCATGGTAATTTTCTTACCTTCTAAAGAATTGAGTTTTAAATATTGATCAATAGATGTTATAACGGGTAATGATAGGGTAGCATCACCAAGATGGTGCCCCATAATAATAGCAATATTCGTTGCTTGTTTGATAGCATGTGGTAAAAATGCTTCTTCGTAAAATTTCTTATCAAATGGTCGGTCTCCAACTTTTGCAGATTCAAGTAAAAGATTATATCGCAAACGTTGCGCTTGCTCTGTTTCTTTAGGTATTTTTTCAAAAATTGTGTTTGCTTCTAACATGCTTGTTATATTAAGGCAAATAATAATTTTTATCGTCTTTGTAATCAAAAAATAATGGGTGCATCGGTACTTGTTTGTTTTCGCGAACTAAAGCAAACTCATAGTAACCTGGAGTAAATTTCATATCCCTTCCTTCTCCTTCATGAGGTATTTTTAATATTGTTTTATAAATTTCTTGGCGTAGAATTGGGTCTTCAAAAGAATACTTAAATGATGAATTAAATATATTACGGCTAACTGAAAATTCTGGGGTCTCAGTTCCGGAAGCTATTGGGCCTTGTTGACCACGACGGAATTCCACTAAAATTTTTCCATCTGGATTTATTACAATACTGCCACCATATATATTTTCTAAAAATTCTACAGCAAGAACATTATATAATTTTGGGTCTATCCCCAATAGTTTTTCTTTGATAAAGTTTTCCGTATCTGTGATAAGAATTACAGTGCGATGTCGTGGGAGATATTTTGTTTTTGGATTCAAGCTTATGTATATTTTCTTTGTTTTAAATTTTTGTAGAATTTCTTGAGGGTTCTGTAGAAATTCTACTAATGAAACTAAAATTTGTTTGGGTTTAGGAAGACCCATTTTCTCCAATTTCAAAAGACCATATTCTCTTGGTTCTGAGATGTCTCTAGCAAGCGATGAAAGTTTTATCTTTTGGTCTAAGGTGGCATCTTCTGACTCAGAAATATCTTTCAGAGCTAGCGCCCAGTCATTTATATTTCCGGGTTCTTTTGGGCTATCATTTTTTCTATATATATTTTCCGGATTAATCATATTGTTTACATATTATTTGAAAATTACATTCAAGAATATTTACATAATAGACAATACAAAACAAGCCAATAAATTGAATCTCGATTTTGCCACATTTGTTCTATTTCGTTCCTAACATTTATATTACCATAATTCTTACCAGGGGTTAGTTTGTGAGAGATATTAGGATATTGGATATTGGGGTCAGCCACTATTTATGCAAGTTTGGTTTGGGGTAGAATTTTGGTATCATACAGATATGAAACTTGTAATCATATTTGGGCCGCAGGCTGTCGGGAAAATGACAGTCGGGCATGAGCTAGAAAAAATAACAAATTTAAAGCTTTTTCATAACCATATGCCCATAGAACTGGTCTCTCCATTTTTTAGCTATGGGACTGAAACAGGCAAAAAACTTGTAAAACTTATTCGTGAAGAAATATTTAAAGAGGTGGCATCGAGTGATTTAGAAGGATTAATTTTTACATATTTATGGTATTTTGACTCAAAAGCAGACTGGAATTATTTAGAAAGTTTAGTAAAGATATTTAAAGACAAAGGCGCAGAAATATATTATGTGGAACTCGAAGCAGATACAGAAGAAAGAATAAGACGAAATAAAACAGAACACAGGCTCGAACATAAACCAACTAAAAGAAATATCGAATGGTCAGAAAATGAACTTAAGAAAAGTATTGTGAATCATAGATCAAACTCAGAAGAGGGTGAAATAAAAGAAAAAAATTATATCAGGATAAACAACACAGAGATAAATCCTGAAACAGTCGCAGTCACAATAAAAAATAATTTTAAATTGTAAAAAATTTATTTTTTGACTTTTTTGAAATAAAGAACATAGTGAAATTGGAAAACCTTTAAAAAACAGATCTCTTGAAAGGAGACAGAAATGAGTATTAGCAGGTTTGGAAATCTCGGGTTGATCGTCACTGATTCGCACCCTGCTTTGGGGGCAGAAGTGGCAGCGAAGCTCGAAGTGGCTCCTCTACAGGTAGAATCCAAACTTTTCCCAAATGGGGAGCTCGACGTACGGCGGCTTTGCGACGTGAGTGGGCAAGATATTTGCATATTGAGCTCGCTCCATTCGCTTCATCGCACGGACAGGATGAAGGAACTTCGGTTGATCTGCAATTCTATTCGAGGAAGCGCTTCGCGAGTGTTTGGTGTTTTCCCGTTTGTGAAAGATGGCAAGTCCGACCACGTAAAGCGTTTCGGAGAAACTGTCGCCTACAAGGACACTGCTCTCGAAATATCTAGCTCTGGGCTCGACGTGATTTCTATTTTTGATCAACATTCTTCTCAGCATCCGTACTTCTACGACACTACACACTATCGGCTTCGCACTGTGCACCACGTATACCTTATGCGTATTCTTATCGAGTACGTCATGGCGCATAGTGATGAATACGATAGCGTCCTCGCTCTCGATGATGGCGGTTTTAAGAGAAACAAAAAAATTGCTGAAATGCTCGGCAAGGGAGTTTCTTTTATCATCAAAGAGAGAGATGCTACGACGAGAGAAGTGAGCCTCACGAAATCAAAAATCGTCGGCAACGTAGTCGTGCACAGGGTGGCAGCCTTCGACGATATGTTGCAGAGCGGTGGAACCCTAGAAGCTGGCGCCAAAATCGCCAAACACAACGGCGCAAAAGAAGTCAGCTTCTTTGTGGTTCATAATGATTATAGAGCAGGAAATGTTTTCTTTAAAAATGATTCAGAAATTAGTGGCGTTATAGATTTTGATTGGAGTTGTGTTGGCCCAGTCATAAAAGATTTAGCACTTGGTGTTCTCGAGTGGTCTTGTCCCGATAATTGTGTAGAACCCAATTTCGTTATATTTGATGCATTTTTAAATGGGTATAATTCATTGTCAAAAGAAAAATATATTAAAGGTAAAGAATTATATTCTTGGATAATGTTTGCCGCCTTGTCTGATACAGCTACTTTCTTTTGTGATCGATTAAATAACTCAGAACAGAAAAAGAGTATAAATTATTCATATATGTATCATAAATACTTATATATTTCTAATATTAGAGATTAATTTGTGATATAGTGTAATTTATGGAGAAAGAAAAAGAATTTGTTGTTAGAACAAGGGGTATTATTATTCATAACGGTAAGCTTCTAGGGGTAAAACATCCACACGATACGAGTTTTTGCGCTTTGCCGGGAGGGCATTTAGAATGGAAAGAAGATATAAAAGAATGTTTACAGAGAGAGATGATCGAAGAGCTTGGAGTCGCTCCTGAAATAGGTAGATTGCTTTATGTGAATAATTTTATTAGCGGAGATACTGTGCAGTCGATAGAATTTTTCTTTGAAATTACTAACGGAAAAGATTATTTAAATATTGATCATCTTGAAAAAACTCACGCACACGAGATAGCGGAAGTATGTTGGTTGGAGCCTGAGGGTTCTACACCCATCAAGCCAGATGGTTTATGGGAAGATTTTAAAAAGGGAAATGTTTTGTCTGATGAAGTGAGGTTTATACGATAAAAAATGGAAAAAAGAAAATTGTTAAGTAAAATCCGTAAAGAATTTCCAGATTTGAAATGGAAAAGAGCAGAACACAATGTCGAGGGGTGGGATCATTATGTGATCATTTTAGATGATAAATATGTTTTTCGTTTTCCAAGAGCCCCAAAATATTTGGCAGTATTGAAGAACGAAATACTTTTACTCGAATATTTAAAAGATAAGGTTGGTGTCCCTGTCCCTCAGTATACTTACGTAGCGGAAGATAAAAGTTTCGCTGGATATTCTTTGATTCCGGGGATACAACTAAAGAAAAAAGTATTTGACTCATTACCCAAAGAAATAAAAAAATTACTGGCTAAACAAATTGCAGATTTCCTTTCTTCTTTGCATAAAATATCTTACGAAGATGCGAAGAAATGTCACGTTACAATTTTTAATACACGAAAACATTATAATGAATTAGTATTAAACACTAAGAAATATATTTTTCCGAGAGTTTCTAAAAAAGATCAATTGTTGATAGATGATTATCTAAAAGAATTTAAAAAATATTTGAAATTTCCAAAGAAAGTGCTTACGCATAATGACCTTTATTCCAAACATATACTTTTAAGTAAAAATAAAAAATATATTTCAGGAATTATTGATTTTTCTGATAGAAGAATAGATGATCCAGCGAGAGATTTTGCTGAAATATGGGATTATGGAGAGGAATTTATCTTGGAGGTTTATAAAAATTACAAAGGGCACAAAGATAAAGATTTTTTAAAAAGAGCGATGTTGTATTACAAAAGAATTCCTCTTTGGACTATGATTTCTCCATTTCAGGGAGGTCGTGGAAAATTTAAAAAGGGTTACAAAATGTTTAAAGAACTGTTTTACGAGGGAAGTAAATAGAAGAAATTATTAGCAAACTTGTGATAAGATAGACTTTATGGAAACTAAACTAAAAGAAATGGGAAGCGATGAGAAATGCGTAATTACAGTGATGGTGCGTGATGAGAAAATATTAACTGGATATCGTAATTATACAAAAGACAAATGGAAAGATATTTCTGTGTGGACTCTTCCGGGTGGTAGATGTGATAAGGGAGAAACCATAGAAGAAGCACTAAAAAGGGAGGTGGAGGAAGAAGTCGGAATAAAAGAATTTGAAGTTGTCGGTTTTATTGGAGAAGTTGCTGGTGTAAAAGAAGGGGATATTTTGTTTATGTTTTTATCTAAAACAAAAGAGGAGGCTAAACTTATGGAACCAGAAAAATTCTCCGAATGGCGATGGGTTACTAAAGACGAATATATAAATAACGAAGAATATAGCGGTTTTAATCCGACAGCAAGAAAACTTATTGTAGAGTATTTAAAAAAGATTTAATTTACTTCAGAAAAATCCAATATCTCATTAACTTCTTTGCTTCTTCGGTAAATTTGTCTCCGTCTAAGTTGTATTTATTTGCTATATATTTTAATTTCTCTACTTTTTGTGGATTACGGACTTCTTTTAATTTTACATTTTTATCGAGTCTATGTCCGAGTGTTCTATAAAACCCATAACGCAAAGAATATTTTGGAAACATATACAAAAGTTCTATGTAGAAATTAATTTTACTAAGTGGAAATTTTAAATCAGTGTGTCCAGACCAATGTGCCCGCGTGTAAGTGTATACAACATCTGAAACTTCGCTCCAATTGTTTATAAAACCTTCTGCTTCTTCAAATTCTCGGAGTTCTTCGAGGACATCAGCTTGATGCCAATAATAATCCTTCTTTGGCATATCTAAAATCGAGTGCCAATAGTTTATTATGCTTTTCATAAATTTAATTTTAACAAACAAGAAAAATCTAAACTAAATTTTAATAATTACAAACCATATTTGCAATTTTGTCCAAAGTGTGCTACAATATGCACGTAATGAAAATATTGTTTATATCAAATGATTTAATCGGGGGAAACCTCGCTTTACTATTAAAAAAGGAAGGGCATAGCGTAAAGCTATTTATTGAAGACTCTGGACGTCATGAGAACTTTGATAATTTGGTTACAAAAACATATAGTTGGAAAAAAGAATTGCCGTGGGTGGGAACCGACGGCCTTATTGTTTTTGATGATGTTGGTTATGGAGAAATACAGGATGATTTAAGAAAAAAAGGGTATACGGTTTTTGGTGGAAGTAAAGGTGGAGATCGGCTAGAACAAGATAGAGTTTTTGGACAGAAAATGTTTAAAAAATACGGGATTAAAACTTTCCCATTAAGGGATTTTAACAGTATAAAAAGTGCTATTTCTTTTGTAAAGAAAAACCCAAAAGCTTGGGTGATAAAACAAAATAATCACCATTATTCAAAAGCTCTAAACTATGTGGGGGAGTTTGATGATGGACGCGATGTGCTCGGTATGCTTTACAACTACTATCATAACAAAAGAGTAAATGACGAAAGAATAAGTTTGCACGAAAAAATCAAAGGAGTGGAGATCGGTTGTGGAAGATATTTCAATGGTATCGATTGGGTAGGGCCAATAGAGATAAACATAGAATATCCGAAATTTTTCCCTGGTGATATTGGCCCGATGACGAGTGAAATGGGAACACTCGCTTGGTATACAGATGATGAAAAAAATAAACTCTTCCAAGAGACTATCGCAAAAATGAAGCCATATTTGCAAAAAGTTAATTTTAAGGGAGATTTTGAAATAAACTGCATTGTAAACGAGACTGGCGCATATGCGCTCGAAGCTACTGCGAGGATGGGTTCGCCGATTATACATTTGCATAGCGAACTCAACAAATCCCCATGGGGAGAATTCTTGTATGCTATCGCAAAAGGAGAGCAATACAAGCTAAAATGGAAAAGAGGTTATGGTATGGTTGTTCTTTTGGCTGTGCCGCCATTTCCTTATACAGAAAAAGCGCAAAAGAATTTACTTTACGGATCTTATATTTATTTTGATAATTTAAAACCAACAGATTATAAACATGTGCATTTTGAAGAAGTTTCTTACAATCCAGGGAAAAAAAGATACTATATTTCGGATACTAGAGGGTATATAGCATATGTCACAGGGGTGACTTCTTCTGTGAAAAATACACAAGAAAATGTTTATAAAATAATAAAAAATATCTACATCCCAAAGATGTTTTACCGTGAAGACATTGGAGATTCTTTTTCGAAAGGAAATAAAGCTAAACTAAAAAAGTGGGGTTTTATTAAATAAACAATATCACGCTTCCTAAGGTGATGATAAGAATAGAAATTATTTTTGGTATCAAAACTCTTTTTGATGTATCTTCTTTTACAATATTGGGGAAAAATTTTGTGGAAAAAAGCGTAAGAAAAAGAAGTATCGCTGGCTGAAAACTGCCGACTAAGTAAACCATAGCTACGGGAGCTAGGAGGATGGCATAGTTAGTCAAAAGATTGCCTATTATTGTGGTGATTTCGCTTGCTGTATTTAAAGTGATTATTTTAAGTCCGCCATTTTTGTTCATGATCATAAATTCATTTCTATACTTAGGAACAAAAATAAAAAGTAAAATTCCAAAAAATCCAAGTCCAGCATATTCCCAAAAAGATGAAACCCAAAAATTATTTTCTACTGTTACGTATTTGAAAATCACTCCGATTATAGATATAAGCAAACAAGCTATGAGCATATAAAAAGCAGATTCAAATTTGAACTTCTTTTTCTGTTCCCGAAAATCCATCGATACCAAGAATACTCCGAGCAGAATAATAAACGAGCCTAGCAATTGTTTTGTCGAAAGTGTTTCTCCTAAAAAAACATACCCCAAAAAGTATCCAAATATCGGAATAGACAAAAACCACGATACGATGGTAGACACGCTTTCTATCTCAAGCGCAAATAAATAAAGAATAATCCAAGCGATCGAGATGCCTCCGGACAAAATAAGCAAAAATTTATCTAGAAATGGCACATCAAGTACATCTTTTACGAAAATTAAAATTATTCCTGCCACAAATATGCCGATGAGGCTAGAAAAAAGAACCAGTCCGCCCGAGCCACGCCTGTTTACAGAATACTTAGCTACTAAATATTGATCTGAAATATTTACAAGTGCCCACAAAAACGGGGCAGCTAATGCGATAAAAAACCAATTCATAAGGTGATTATACAGTATTTATCTTTTAAGTGTTAATTTAAAAAAATTATTTTATTTTCTTAATTTTTTCCCAAGGGAGATTTTTTTTACCGAAATGTCCATAAGTAGAAGTTTGCGAAAAAATCGGATTGCGAAGTTTCAATTCTTTGATTATTGAAAGAGGTCTGAAATCAAAATTTTTCTTTACTATTTCTGCCAAGTTTTCTCCTTTTTCATTTATCGCTTCTATCATCAAAGGTTCTGCCATGCCGATAGCATAAGCGACAGATACAAGAACTTCTTTACCATATCCATTTGCGACAAGGCTTTTGGCCACATATCTCGCCATATAAGCTCCCGAGCGATCTACTTTGGTCGCATCTTTTCCAGAGAAACATCCGCCACCGTGGGGAATGAGCCCGCCATAAGTATCTACCATTATTTTTCTTCCAGTGAGTCCAGTGTCAGCTTCAAAACCGCCTTGGATAAATTTACCTGTAGGATTCACAAGTATTTTAATTGTATCTTTTTCTTCTTTTGTTAAAAGCGGATTAATTATTTTTTCTGTAATTACTTTTTTTATTTCTTCAAGCGTTACTTCTTTGGAATGTTGCGTGCTTACCAAAACTGTATTCAATTTTCCGTTTGTGTAAGTGGCTTGCGTCTTGCCGTCAGGGCGAAGCCATTTTATTTTTTTATTTTTTCTGAATTCTTCCAAGCGTTTTGCGAGCTTATGCGCGAGAACGACTCCTTTGGGCAGATATTCCGGAGTTTCATCTGTCGCGAATCCGTACATTATACCTTGGTCTCCAGCCCCGCCAGTGTCTACGCCCATAGCTATGTCGGGGGATTGGGTGACGATGTGCGCAGATATTTCCAGTTTATCCGTATAACCTATTTCTTTGTAAATTTTGCGAGCAATTTTTACATAATCTACTTTTCCGGTCGATGTTATTTCTCCGCCAATTACGAGCTTGCCATGTCCACCAAAACTCTCTACCGCGACTCGGCTTTTAGGATCAACTTTCAAATATGCGTCTAAAATCGCGTCTGAAATCTGGTCGCAAACCTTGTCCGGATGGCCATTTGTGACGCTTTCTACTGTGTAATTATTGTTGTGTTTATAGAACATAGTTTGAGTATAGCATATGTGTACTTTTGCTTTTAATTTTTTATATGCTATAAATAGACCCATACTTCGTTCCTTGAAAGGAGGAATTAAAGTGAAAAACTTTACCATGGAATTTTCTCTTAATAGCGGAAGAAAAGGTAAAGTAGTCGTCGTTTTTGAGGGAGAAGGGGATGAGATTTCTTCTCATCAAGACGAGCTGAAATATCTGGATTCCGACATAAGACAGAGCGTTGACGAGTTCGCGAAGGATTTTTTGAACTATTTGTTTGGGAAAGCCAAAATGTCGTATCCGTGTGATTGTGGTGGAGTATTTAAATATCATACTAACGATGTCGGCACTGCCTATTGGGAGTGTGGCCAATGTGAACGTTTCACTGACAAGTTCTAGTTGCATACGAGGAATCTTTGAGAATAGCCACTCTAGTAGTGGCTATTTATTTTGATTAATGGGTTATTTTGTCTCTTGCTATACTCTAATAAAATGTTATCATTGGTGCATGGTAGACAAGAAAAAAATAAAAGAAAAGTTAGAAAAAGAAAGGGATGACTTGCTCCTTCAGATGAAGGATATGGGTAAATTAAACGCTGAAACAGGTGAATGGGAAACTATTCCAGAAGAATTGGAATTCCCTGAATCAGACGAAAACGACAAGGCGGACAGGTTTGAAGATTTTGAACGTGATAGTTCTATGATGAAAGCTCTTGAGCAAAGACTAAATAGTATTCTAAAAGCTTTGAAAGGAATAAACAAAGATTCTTTTGGAAAATGCGAAATTTGTAAAAAAGAAATCGAAATGAGTCGCTTAGAAGCAAATCCTGCCGCTCAAACTTGTAAGAAGCACATGGATAATTAAACTCTATGAGCTTTGCGAAAGTATATTCCGCTCAAGTGAATTTACTGCAAGGCGTGATTGTGACCATCGAAGTGGATCTCTCTCGAGGGCTACATTCTTTTAACGTTGTCGGTCTGCCCGATAAAGCAGTAGATGAATCCAAAGACAGAGTAAGCGGAGCGATAAAAAATTCCGGTTTTCAGTCTCCCAAAGCAAAAAATCAAAAAATAATTGTTTCACTTTCGCCGGCCGATCTCAAAAAAGAAGGGCCGTTTTTTGATCTGGCTATCGCTGTGTCTTATATGCTTGCCTCAGGAGATATCAAATTTGATTCCGAGAAAAAGATTTTCTTGGGAGAACTTGGGCTCGATGGCGCTCTGCGAAGGATTCGTGGAGCATTGCCACTTGTGCAAGAAGCGAAAAGGCTTGGTTTCGAAGAAATTTATTTGCCAAAAGAAAACGCAGTCGAAGCTGCGCTTATCGATGGCATTAAAATTTTCGGCGCAGAGACTTTGACAGAAGTTGTGAATCATATAGACGAGAACAAAAATAAAATTAATAAAAATTTAGAAAATAAAAAAATACCAGTCCAGCCACAAACAAAAATAATTTATAATAAAGAAACAAAAGGCGCTGATTTTTCTGATATTCGCGGGCAAGAAGGCGCCAAGCGCGGGCTCGAGATAGCAGCTGCCGGTGGGCACAATATCGCCATGTATGGTCCGCCGGGGACAGGCAAGACAATGCTTGCGAGAGCTTTTTCGCAACTGCTTCCAGATTTGAATCTCGAAGAGGTTTTGGAAATTACCGGTATCCATTCTATCGCTGGTGCTACTCGCGGAGAATTGGTTTGTTCTCCTTCGTTCCGCGCGCCACACCATACTTCGTCTTATGTTTCTATTATCGGCGGAGGAACATTTCCTAAACCCGGAGAAGTCACGCTTGCGCATCGAGGAGTTTTGTTTTTGGATGAATTTCCAGAATTTGAAAAAAGAGTTATCGAATCTTTACGTCAACCACTCGAAGACAACATCGTTTCTATTTCTCGCGCAAAAGGCACGGCGATTTTTCCTTCTAATTTTATTTTAGTCGCGGCGATGAATCCTTGTCCTTGCGGAAATGCCGGCAATAAACAAAAAGCATGTATTTGTAAACCTTCTGATTTGGATAGATACAAAAGAAAACTTTCGGGCCCCATCATCGATCGTATTGATCTTTGGGTATCTGTCGGCAATGTCGATTATAAAAAGTTAGGAGGAGAGGGGGCAGGAGAGAAAAGCGAAAAAATAAAAGAACGAGTAATAAAGGCTCGAGAAATTCAAAAAAATCGTTTTAAAAAATTTGGCAAAAGTATAACAACAAACAGCGAAATGAGCGTGAAAGATTTGGGCACAATGGTGCCGCTTACTGGCAAGGTGCGCGATATGCTCGACGATAGCGCCGAACGACTTTCGCTTTCTGCTCGCGCTTATCACAGAGTAATAAAAATTGCGCGCACTATTGCGGACCTAGAAAATTCTGAAAATGTAGAAGAAAATCATATTTTGGAAGCGATACAATATAGGCCGAAAGTCACGCAATGAACCTGAGTACAATCGAAGGATGAATAGTTAAAAATACTTATATTTTTGCGATCGCAGAGTTTTAATTAAATAATTTTATGAAAATATCAGAAAGTTTTCCGAAAAGCAAAGAATCTAGTGAAAAAAGTAATTTCGAGGTTCACCAAATAAGCGAACAATTATTTAAGAAAATAAAAAATGGTTTAATGATTAGGTTTGTCATAACTGAAGGTTATAAAATATATCTAGGTTCTGGTTTTCACAGAGATATTTTTAGAGAATATGGTTTGACGCACCAAGAAGTATTAATACAGAATGGTTCTTTTTGCTATAACACACTCAATAGTTGTGTATATTTTTTTTGGAATATCCCAAATGGGAGGTGAAAAGTCGGAGATTTTTAAAGCTTCAAAAGAAGCAATAAAATCTTGTTTGAAAGAAAAAGGTTTAAAAATTTTATAACAATTAATTTGTGGTATTGTGGTACAATACAGTAATTAACATTTAATTAAAAAAAATATGAATCCAGAAGAATTTAAACAACATCAGCCACCGCAATCACCAGAAGTAGCAAAAGATATTGTGACAGAAGAACAGGTTATTGCATTGTTAGATGAAAGAGAGTATGGAGATCTTGAAGCTATTAGTCTTTTTACAAAATATGTAGATCAATGTCATGCTGATGCTGACGAAAGAGCTAAAGGAGTTTCAGGCTCAGAGTCAAACAGAATAAATTTAGAAACAGAAATAAAAATAGCTTTACTTAAAGCCAAAACAAAAAGATACAAAAGTTATGCCCTTGATGACTTGTATGCTTTACGCGAAAATGCTCTGCAAAATGATCAAACTCAAGATCTAGCTGAGCAAATTGATTCATTGATTGCTCAACTAGAGTTAGATCTAGAATAGTTTTGATATTATACAGAAATTAGTGGTTTTAATTAAATAATTTTATGAAAAATCAAAAATTGATTGATTTTGCGACTAATCCAGAACAATATTCTACTGGAGAAGCCACTTCGTGGATAGATGATGAGAATAGACAAAAAGAGCAAAGAGAAAGATTTTGGAATGCTATAAAAGATTTTATTCCGTCTCATTGTAATTCAGTTTTTGATATTGGGTGTGGGTCTGGGTGGTTAGCAGAGTTTTTATTTAAACTTGGAGTAAAAAAATACGAGGGAATAGAACCCTCATTAAGAAATTATAATATTGCAAAAGAAAAAAATTCTAATTTGCAAATTTTTCGTAATTCTCTGGAAGATTCTGATTTAGAATCTACTTTTGATTGTGTTGTTGCAATAATGATGCTTAGTCATCTTAAAGATGTAGATAATTCTTTTCGTAAAATTTATGAACTGCTCAATGATAATGGAATTTTTATAGTTGTTTTGTCGGCTTTTCATGAAGAGTACGACCGTTATCAGAGGAATGGCAGGACTTATGAGGTTGAAATTATTGACGAAGACCAATATGTTGATAGATCTGTGAATAATACAAGCTACGGAATAGCAGATATTAATAGACGTCCAGAATATTACATAAAAAAGGCAAACGAAGCAGGTTTAAGTTTATTAAAATATACAAAAATTGAAGATATTGGATATTCACCAAAAGATCTCTTAGTTTTCAAAAAGTCTTAAAAAGGTTACCCAGTAATCCTGAGCAAAGTCGAAGGATTATTTATTTTTATGTTATTATTAATTTATGCCTAGCGATGAATTTCCACAACCAAAACCTGTTGAAGGTGAATTAAACCAAGAACAATTAGAACGTTTGATTGAAGTAAAGATTGACCCGGGAGTATCCTTTTCTGATTTATTTTTTAATATCAAGAAAGGTTTGCTTAATAAGTTTGTTGTGGATAAAGATTTTAATATTTTTTTAGGTATAGGTTAGCAACTTCATAGTCAAATGATAAGAAATACAATAGCTGGAATATGGGAAAATTGTTTAATAAATGACGGTTATTTTAATTTTCATCCGACATCTGGAAATATTGAATTTGCTTCTTGTGGTGTATCAAAAAAAGGTAAAAATAGAAAAATTTTTGAAATTGCCAAAAATAAGATTAAGCAGTTTTTAAAAGCTAACGGGTTAGAGATTAAGAACTAATTAGCGATTCAAGGTTTATATATTAAATATATTATTAATAATATAAGTTATCCACAGGGGGATTGTTGACAGTGAACGCTCGTTCACCTATACTATCTTTATAGGTTTTTCGGGTCGCTTTATCAAAAATAAATATCCTGCTTCGCCAAGGCTACGCAGGACAAGATTTTATGTCACAATCACAATATTTAAAAATGTTAGAAAGAGAGATACAAAAGATCAACAAAAAAATCGATCTAAAAATACTAGAAGGGAAGAATTATGTGAAAGAGGCAAGAGAGCATAAATTGCTTTTGAAAAAAGTCCGTTACCACACAAGGAGAAGTCTGGTGAATAGATTTGTTAATTTGTTTTTTCACAAAGATCTTTTAAGAGGCAATAGTTATGCATAATTATGCTTGATTCTCACCAAACAAAATTAGAATCTTTTTATAAACAAAACAAAAGGATGCCGAGTTATTCTGAGATGATGAAACTTTTTGGTTTCAAATCCAAGAATGCTGTTTTTAAAGTTGTGGAAAAATTGATAGAGGCGAGAATGGTTGCGAAAGATCATATTGGCAGATTGATTCCATCTCAAAGTTTCACTGAGGACACAGCAAGTGTGCCGATGCTTGGGTATGTGACGGCAGGTTTCCCGGCGACAGTCGAAGAAGAAATAGTAGATAAAATAAATTTAGACGATCTTTTAATTAAGAATAAACCTGTCACCTATATGCTCGAAGTCGATGGGGATTCTATGATAGATGCTCACATAGAGCCGGGGGATATGGTGCTCGTTGAAAAGACAAACCAAGCAAAAGATGGCGATATTATCATCGCCGAGGTAGATGGCGAATTTACAATGAAATATTTCCGGAAAGATGGAGCTAAAGTGTGGCTCGAACCAGCAAACAAAAATTACAAACCGATCTATCCTACACATTCCTTAAATATAAATGCAGTAGTGAAAGCGGTAATTAGGAAATACTAAAATTATTCCAAATAAAAAATCCCCCAGAAGGGGACTTTTTATTTTTATCTCGAGATAAAATTATGCAACCATATCCTTTAATGCTTTTGCTGGGCGGAATTTTGGAACTTTTTTTGCAGCTACTTTGACTTGCTCTCCAGTCTTTGGATTGCGAGCCATTCTAGCAGCGCGTGATTTTACAGAGAAGATTCCAAAACCTGCGATTGATACCTCGCCTCCTTTTTTCAAAGTTGAAACGATAGCATCAAACATTCCATCTACTACTTCTTCAGCTTGTACTTTTGTACCACCTAGTTTTTCATGTACCCATTCAGCTAATGCTTGTTTATTCATATTTGTTTTTTGTTATAAGATAAAAATTTGTAATGTTTTTCGACCCGACCTCCGCCTAAGCGGTGGTATTTAACCTTTATAATTAATACCCATACATTATATATCAAGGGTTTTTTAAGGCAAGCCCAAGTTTTTACCGAGCAAATTATCTAGCGTATTCGATGATTCTGGTCTCACGGATCATTGTCACCTTGATTTCTCCAGGATATTTGAGTTCTTGTTCTATTTTTAGGGCTATATCGCGAGCCATTAGCTTGGCTTCTGCATCTGAAATCTTCTCAGGGGTTACAAATATACGAATTTCGCGTCCAGCTTGGAGCGCGTAAGATTTTTCAACAGCAGGGAAGGTATTTACAAGAGTTTCTAGATCTTGTAAGCGTTTTAAATAGTTCTCAACTGAGTCGCGTCTTGCTCCTGGGCGTCCACCAGATATCGCGTCAGCTGTCTGAACGATAATAGATTCCACTGTTTCGTAAGGATAATCCTCGTGGTGGCTTTTCATAGCTGTAACAATGCGTTCATCTGCGCCAAATTTCTGTAATATACGCATACCTATCTCGATATGTGTGCCTTGCACTTCATGGTCGAGCGCTTTTCCTATGTCATGTACCAATGCCCCAGCCTTAGCTATAGCCACATCTGCGCCGAGTTCTTCGGCTATCATTCCAGCTATGTGCGCCATCTCTATGGAGTGTTGAAGAACATTTTGTCCATAACTTGTACGGAAGTACAATCTTCCGATAATCGCTACTATTCTAGGATCAAAGTTGAATATTCCGCATTCATATACGGCTTGTTCTCCTTTTTCTTTAATTATTTTATTTATTTCTTCTTTTGCTTTTTCTACAAGTTCCTCAATCTTGGCTGGTTGAATGCGTCCGTCAAGAATCAGATTTTCAAGAGCAAGACGAGCCACTTGTCTTCTTATCGGATCAAAAGAAGATATGACTATTGAACCAGGAGTATCGTCGACGATAAGTTCGACTCCAGCAGCCCGTTCGAAAGCTCTAATATTTCTGCCTTCTTTACCTATAATTTTACCTTTTATTTCATTGTTTGGAATATTTACAATTGTGGTCATCAATTCAGAAGCTGTACTAGCTGCTAGGCGTTGGATTGATGTCGCAAGTATTTCTTTGGCGCGTTTGTCTAATTTTTCCTCGTTGCTATTTTCAAGCTTTTGAATTCTAACTAAAATATCTTCTTCGTATTTCTTTTCTACGTCTCTCAAAAGTTCTTCTTTGGCTTGTTCTTCTGTTAATCTAGACACTCTTTCAAGCTCTATCCTCTTTTCTTCTTCTATTTTCGTTACTTTTTCTTGTATTTTTTTAACTTCTTCGACTCTATCTTTGATGCCTTCAGCTTCTTTATTTATTTCGACTTGTCTAGCATCCAAAAACTCGTCTTTTTTGATGAGTCTTTTTTCTGTCTCTCTAAATTCTTGCTCTTTCTTCTTTTCTTCTTCTTTTAATTCAGCTAGCTTTGTCTCTGATATTTTTTTAGCATCATCGACTATTTTTTGCGCTTCTTCTTTCGCGCTAACTAACATTTGTTTGATGTCTATTTCGATAGACCTTCTCTTTCCGAGCGCTACCAAAACACGCAGGTAGTACCCCACACCAATACCCAAAAGGAGTATTGCGACTCCGATTAGAATTATTATTATACTCATAAGCTTTTTGTCAGCTTACAAGAACAAACCACTATATTTTTGGTTTTTCTTCCTTCCTAGCAAAACTATTAGCAAAGATTTGAAAATTTCCTTTTAAACACTTCATAATATATGGAATATTCCTGTGAACCCGACTTAATTAAATGTAATAAATTTGTAAAATTCAACGCTTTTAGTATAACAGATACATCATATTTTGTCTAATTAAGCTTTGTTGTGTTAAAATGTATGAATGCACCCCGGAGTACAATCTTGGAAGAACTTGGTTATCTACGCTTATAGCGCTTTTTCTATTCCACTTCTTTTAAAAACTCTGTTTTCTCCTTGGAAAAATGACAGAGATGCTGGGCCCAATGCTGGGATTTTGGAGAAAGTAGTATTTTTTATATTTTCAAGAATTTTGGGTTTTATAGCTCGAACGGTTTTGATCATTATCGGTTTGATTTTTACTTTTTTGATAATTTTAACTTTTCCTATTTTCTTTTTGTTGCCAATAAAAATAAATGTCGAAACTTTGCAAAATATGGGGAGTTTCGGTTCTTCGCTTTCGTATGGAGAAACTTACACATTGAATGCTCACAGCAGAAATATTATCGGATCTTCGGTACAAAAGATTTACGGCAAAGAAAAAGCTTTACGAATGATCGAACGCGGACTTTCTAAGGGTACAAACAGAAATGTTCTTTTAGTGGGGGAGACGGGCGTAGGGAAATCAACTTTAATTTCACATCTTGGACGGCTTAGCCAATCAGGGCTTTCGTTTCCAAGTATTCGTTATCACAGAATCGTGGAATTATTTATGGAGGGAATCAGCTTGGAGGATTTTGATAGATGTTTACAAGAAGCTGCTTCTTCTGGAAATGTGATTTTGGTTATAGAAAATATTCATGGTTATGAATCTGCATACGAAAGACTTATACCATATTTACATGCTCCACATCTTGGAATTATCGCGACGACGGATTTATCAAATTATGATCAAGTTTTAAAAAATCATCCAGAATTTCTTTCAAAATTTGAAAAAGTAGATGTCACCGAACCAAATGAAGAAGAGACTGTAGCCATAATCACAAATAATGCGCGTTTGTTAAATATAAAGATAGAGCCCGAAGCTATTTTGGAAATAGTAAGACTCGCAGATAGATTGATAGCAAATCAACCAGAGCCATCAAAATCTATTTTAATATTGGAAGAACTTCAAACATTGGGTAAAAAAATAACCATCGAAGATGTAAGACAAGTAGTTTCTGATAAAACAAATATTCCAATAGGGGAAATAGGAGCAGATGAAAAGAAAGTATTGCTCGGGCTTGAAGATACAATGCGAAAAAAGATTGTCGGACAAGATGAAGCGGTGAAAGATGTTTCTCTAGCGCTTCGCCGTTTGCGTACTGGTATAGCTGACCATAGTAAACCAGCTGGGAGCTTTCTTTTCTTGGGTCCTACCGGAGTAGGTAAAACTTATACAGCAAAAATTTTGGCTGAAAGTTATTTTGGTAGAAAAAATGCGATGATTCGTTTTGATATGAGTGAATTTTCTAACAGTGGAACGATAGAATCTTTCACAGACAGGCTCGCGAGCGCTATAGAAGAAGCTCCACTTTCTTTGATATTCTTTGATGAGCTGGAAAAAGCTAGTACGACAATACACAATTTGCTTTTACAGGTTTTGGACGAAGGAAGATTGACCAGAAGTTCTGGTAGAACAGCAAGTTTTAAAGATGCGATAATAATCGCGACTTCAAATGCGGGAAGTAGCGACATAATAGCGAACCCTCAAATTGATAAAAAAGAACTGATAAATAAATTGATAGAAAATAGCATTTTTGCCCCAGAATTTTTAAACAGATTTAACGATATTATTCTTTTCAAACCACTTGATCAAAGTGAAGCTAGAAAAATAGCATCATTACTCCTTTCTGATTTTGCTGAGCGTCTTTTTGAAGATAAAAAAATAAAGCTTGTCATCACTGAAGCCCTCATAGATAAAGTTTCTTCTGCTGGTTTTGATCCAGAATTCGGCGCTCGCCCTATCAAACGCGCTCTTGAAGAAGTAGTTGAAAATAAAGTAGCCGAATATATTCTCGCAGGAAATACTGAAGGAAGTTTGACTATTGTTTAGAGAAAAATTCTACAAATCTTGAGGTTTGCCTGTTGAAAGAGGAGCTTTGGATTTGGTGACTATTTCATCTATAATTCCATATTTTTTTGCTTCTTCTGCATCCATAAAGAAATCTCTTTCTACGTCTTTTTCTACCTGAGCTAGCGATTTGCCGGTATTTTTTGCAAGCAATTTATTTAGATTGTCTTTAGTTTTTAAGATATGCTTTGCGGTGATTGCAATATCTGTAGCTTGGCCTTCTACTCCGCCCAAAGGCTGGTGAATCATAACTTCCGCGTTTGGAAGAATAAATCTTTTGCCTTTCTTTCCGGAAGATAATACTATTGCTGCGCCAGAAGCTGCTAGGCCCACGCAAAAAGTAGAAATATCTGGGCGTACGTGGTTCATCGTGTCTACTATAGCCATCGTAGAAGTCACGGATCCGCCAGGTGAATTTATGTAAAGATAAATATCTTTCTTTGGGTCTTCTGATTCCAAAAATAAAAGTTGAGCGATAATTATGTTTGCGGTGTGGTCATCGATGGGTCCAGCTAAAAACACAATCCTTTCGCGCAATAATCGTGAATAAATATCATAAGCTCTTTCGCCAAATTGGCTTTTTTCTATAACGGTTGGTATTAACAT
>JADZCK010000037.1 GCA_020851595.1 Candidatus Nomurabacteria bacterium
GCTGATGTTTCAGAATTTCTAAAACACTACAACACCAAACGTATGCATATGGGAATTAAATTTAAAACGCCAGCCAAAATGCTAGAAATTCAATCAAAGTGATGCAAAGGTGTTGACTTTAATACGTCATTTTATATGATTTCGGGCGCATTTTAATTTTAATGTATAAGTGATTTTATACGCTGTATAGATTCTTGAAAATCAGCTCCAACATTTACAACCTCTAACGGAAGGTTGGCAACTTGAAAAACTTTTGTCTTCAGTTCATCGCTATCCGCTCTATCTTGTCTATAATGCGAATTTCCATTTAATTCAATAGCAAGTACCGGATTAAAATAAGAGTTACAAATTAAGAAATCTACATGTTTCGGCATTATTTTATTTTTTCTATATCTAAGACCTTGCCCTTGAGTAGCATCAATCATATCAATGATTCTCATTTTAGGAAAAATATAATAACCCTGCGGAAGTTGTCTTTCTAGCTCATGGAAAAAAGCCATTTCTCTTTTATCCATGACACAATCTTTTTTCTTATAACCACCACGTTTAACAAAATTAACAGTTTCTTGTTTGAAGGATTTTTTTCTTAAAAATTCAAAGACAAATCCGATTATTAATATTGCTGAAGTAAAAATTAATAACTTGTCCATATACGCAAAAAGCTCCCAGCCAGATATATGTGTTTCCACATACAGCCCGTGAAGGCGAACTCTGACTAGGAGTTCTTTAACCTTCACGGGACTTTTCACCATGCCAATAATTACTTATTAGTTTAGGCTACTAACATATTTAATTATGTTGAGAATTATAGCTCTTTTGGTTCCAAATTGCTAATGGTATTGACGCTCAAAATAGCCTAGCGTTTAACTTAATTTAAGGCTTGATTTTTTTAAGTAAAATAATATTATTTTACTTAGTATAGGCGCACCTTGATTTAACACATATGGCATTAATTCTATGCATACATATGGGGGCTGTCGCCTAGTTGATTCCTGCTAGAAATAATAAACCTAAAACTAACTTTAAGTGGTTAGTTTCGGGCGTTATTTCGAGCTTGTGTCTATATCGAAAGATATAGATGAAATTAACTCTAAAAAAATTAATAAGAAAAATAAAACAAGACAAAAAGGTCAGGTTTTTTTGCGTTGGTAAAACAAAAGCAGGCATGATCTCGCAGAAGTATCATGCCTGCTTTTGTGACTTGCTTACTCACTCACTTAATAAGATAGCAATAAGAAGTTATGGGTTATAGCAAGATTATTATTTATGGAAATAATTTAGAAGTTTATGAATACGAAAAAGATATCGTTAGACTCTTGGGAAGAATCAAAAGAAGCAGGAAGAGAAATCCTGATGGCGAGAGTGTGGAAGTTGACGGAGAAAATACTCTTTCGAGACAAGAAAAATTGGGGAAAAGACAAGATAACGCACGACGCGCTAGTTTGGCTTTCAGAAGGGTCGTTGCATCTAACCTCGGAGGCTCTACAAGACCTGTATTACTTACTCTTACCTACAGAGATAATTTCACAGACCTTAAAGGAGCATATAAGCATTTCTCGTCTTTTATCCAATCTTTACGATACAAATTCAAAAAAACTTTCAAATATGTCTGTGTCCCAGAATTTCAAAAGCGTGGAGCAGTTCATTTTCACGCTCTCGTCTGGGGGTTATCCAAGAAATTGGTTTTACAAGAACGGAAAACTAGAACGCTTGCTGGAATATGGGCAAGGGGTTTTATTTATTTAAAAGAAACTGATGGAGATGAAAAATTATCATTTTATTTATCTAAGTATATGGCCAAAGCATTCGTAGACCCAAGACTGAAAAATCAAAAATGTTATGTCGCTTCCCGAAATGTTGAAAGACCCGAAGTTATAGTTGGGGCTTCACCAGCATGGCCTATCCTTGAAGATCATGGAATAGACGAAAGCTCACCAGTTGTTGATAGAGAATACGAAACAAAATGGTTAGGTAAAGGTCGGTACAGATTATTTAAAATTCCACATGATTAGTCTAGAACGTCTAAAGGAAATAGAACCTAAGCTCAAGGATAAATCAGACGAAGAACTGGTTAAAATTCGTGATTTGTTATATGGGTTAGCAAAGCTTTCTTTGGAATCATACTTAGAAGACAAAAGTGGTTCCAACTTTCCCGTTGGGATGTATGGACTTAATAGTGAGGATATGTAAAAGTATGGCTATGAAAGAAACTAAAAATGGAATAATTTATTGTCGAGTTTCTTCACTAGAGCAAGTGGACGGCACGAGTCTTGAATCCCAAGAACGACTTTGTCGTGAATACGCAGAAAAAGAAAAAATAAATGTTTCAAAAATTTTTATAGAAAAAGGAGAATCTGCCAAGACTGCCAATCGCACAGAGTTCATTAAAGCTATAAGTTTTTGCGGAGAAAAGAAAAACAGAATTAATTATTTTATTGTTTACAAGATTGATCGTTTTTCTCGTAATCAGACTGACTATGCAATAGTCAAACAAAAACTTAAAAAATACGGAACAGAAATTACATCGGTTTCAGAAAAGATAGACGATACTCCTTCCGGCAAACTAATGGAAATAATGCTCGCTGGTTTTGCTGAATTTGATAACAATGTCCGAACCGAAAGAAGTGTTAATGGAATGAAAGAACGCCTAAAGCAAGGTATTTGGGTGTGGCAGGCTCCATTGGGCTATAAAAGGATAGAACAAGCTGGTAATCTCGTTATTGACGAGCAAATAGCCCCGTTTATACGCCTTGCCTTTGAGGAATATTCAAAAGGTACTCATACTTTTAAATCCTTGGCAAGATTTATTAATGACAGGGGTTTTGTATCAAAGCATGGCAATGAAGCTATTCCACAATTAATGGAAAAGATAGTTAATAATCCAATTTATTGCGGTATAATCCGAGTATGGGATATGGAAGTCAAGGGAGCATTTGAGCCTATTGTTAGCGAACAACTTTTTTACCTTTGCCAAAAAGACAAGTTCAAGGGCAGAAGTCAGAAAAGATATAAAATAAATTCAGATTTTCCTTTGAGGAGATTAGCTCAATGTGCATACTGCGTTAGAGCTATAACTGGTAGTCATTCAACTGGCCGAAAAGGAAATAGATATCCGTATTATCATCACCATAAGCAAAACTGTGATTATGCAAAGTTCATCCAAAGAATCTTTTGAGCAAATGTTCGTAGAGTATTTGAACGAAATCAATCCAAGCCTTGAATACGAAAAAGCTTTTAAGGCTATTGTTATTGATATCTGGAAAAATAACTTAAAAGGTTTAGATCAAAATAATGAAAAATTGAGAAAGGAAATCAAAGATCTTGAACTACAAAGACAAAAAGTTTTTGATTTACACCAAAAAGAAGTTTATACAGACAGTGAGTTTATTTTTCAAAAAGATAGAATTTGCCAGAAAATCGCTCAAAAAGAAACCATGATTTTTGATAAACGTACAGAGGAATTTAATATGGAAGAAGCTTTAGAGTATTGTTTTAACTTTGTCCGTCAAACTTCTAAAACATGGATTGATTTAGAAAAAGATTCTGAGAAAAGGTTGCGGTTCCAAAAATTCATTTTTGACGATGAAATTTTACCTTTTTACGGAGACAAATTTGGAAACGCAAAACTAACACCTATTTACAGCATATATCAACAATATTTAGCAGACCCAACTACACTGGTGACCCTACCGGGAATCGAACCCGAATTTAATCCTTGAGAAGGATCCGTCCTAACCGTTAGACGATAGGGCCATTCACTTTTCTTGCAATAAAAATATAGCATTTTATTGTTTTCTATGCTAGATTTATGATGAATTTGGAGGAGGGGAAAATGTTTGAGATGTTTATTATCATCATCGGAGGAGTCGTTTGCATGATGCTCTATTGTATGTTTCTGGTTTTCTTTTTTAACAGAAAGAAGATCAAGATAATGTGAAAAGTGCGTCATGTTCGTTCTCTTCATAATCCTGTACATGTTGTACCATTCTCCATTTCTTTTGTTGTCTCTTCTTCTACCAAAAAGAAAAGAGGAGTGGGATGAAGAAGAATAGAATAGTTCGAAAATCTCGCCGGCAAGGTCTTCCACAAGATCCGCCGGCATTTACGTTTTTATTTGAAAAATTTATTATTTTTTTGTTTGATAAGTCTACTTTTAATGTGTGCTTGACATATAAAATCTACTATGCTATACTCTCCCTAGACCTAAGCTGTTTCAAAAACAAAATCTGCTTTTTCTCCGCCCTATTACGACACGGGGTGGAGGCGAAGAAAGGGTAATATGACACGACCTACGTCGGCCAAGGGGTCACCCAATGGCCTAAAATAGGTGACTAGTTTCTTGGGGGCATGACCTCCTCTGGTACTCTCCTTGAACCAGCGAAGAAGGCTCGAGACGTCGCTCCTTCTAGCTCAGGAGAGTCAGAGGGCAGATACCCCTTCGAAACTATGGGGGCCACAATAATTCGACCACCGGCAGTGGCCCCCTAAAGTCTCTTACCAGTCGGGACTTAAAATAAAGACTGGATCCCCGGAACCGGGTAGCACCACAACATCATCGCGCTACCCGGTTTTTTCTTTTCCTTTTTTTTAAAAATCCAAAAACGTTCGCTTTTTAATATTTGTTGTGATATACATTTTGGTAGAGGAGATTTGTACAATGAACTTTAATCTCAAATTTGTTGATTGTGTTGTCGCTGAAGCGGAGGCCTTGTCAGTGGAGGAATTCCACAGAGCTTCGAAAACTCTTAAACCCCCTACAGGAGAAGATCTTGCGGGGTTCATCGGAGTTCTTCCGGAACTTCTGCAGAAAATATGCGCACTTGTGATTTTGCTAAAGAAAAAGCTTGAGGACCTCGACGGTGAGATAAAGAAGCTTGGCAAAGCGCAGTCGAAGGTGATCACGGAAGAGATTGCTTTGCTTATTCTCGAGAGGAATGCTCTCAAGTCCCGTATCGTGGAAATCGAGGGTTTTGCTTGGAGCGTACTTGAAGGCGAGTTTGGCTTGCCGAGCTTGGATCAAAACCTTCGTATCTGCGAAGAGTGGGAACTTTACCATCTGCACCCGCATTGTGTGGGGTGTGGAAGAAGACATAAGGAGGGGAAACATTCCCTAAAAAAGTAGTATTATCAACAGTCCCGCGCGGTAGCACGGGGCTGTTTTAAATTTTATTTTGTTTGACAAATATATTTAATTTGTGTGCTTGACAAGATATACTTAATGTGATAATTTCTACAAAGAAAGTTTTTCAAAAATAAAAAAAGAAAGGAGGTTATCCTCGTCGGAAGCGCAAATAAAGCCGGTTCTTTGAGGAAACGGGATTTGCAACTATCAACCAGAAAATCAGAAAGAAAAGGAAAAGACTGTGAAAAAGTTTTTTTATTTTTTCCTCGTCGCAATCATGTTCGTGGCCACTTCGGCCATCGGACAGCCCGTCACCACGTCGGCCCCCGTGCCGACCTATACAATACAGCCCGGAGACAATCTCTGGGTTCTCTCGGCAGAGAAGCTCGGAAACCCGAGGGTTTGGACCTCTTTGGTCCACAAGAACCCTTACCTTCAAGAAAAGGGGAGAATCTTCTCGAGGGGCGACAAGACTGTCGTCTTGTTAAAGCCCGGCGAAAAGCTCGTCGGTCTTGAAGAGCTAGGGCTTCTTCCGGAGTCGTTGCCGATTTCAGCGCTTCAATCTCCGACTACCGTCTCCAAACCGTGGCCCACGCCCGCTCCAGTGGTGGTAGAAGATACAATGGGGAGCAAGTTGCATTGGTTGTCGGAATGGCTGTTCTGGTGGATCTTAATTCCCGCAATAGTCGCCGTTTTGGCATTCTATTTGTTCGGTCTCTTCCTCTCGGCTCGAGACAAAAGGAGGGAGAGAAGAGAAGAAGAACAAGAACTTTCGCAGGATCCAGTCAGTTCTGGCCCTGCGGTGGTGCCGGGAGGAATCGAATACACCGAGACGGCTCGCTTGGAATCCTACTTTCAGGATCAGGCGAGTTCTCAGTCTCACAGTATCAATCCTCCTGTTCGCATCTCTCCGATCGAAGAGGGGGTGATCTCTGGCTCTGGTATGGTCGGCTATGCTGACCGTGCTAGGCGTCGGCGAATCAACCCAGCACAGCCGGGTTATCGTGCTCGGTTCCGTTTCTCGGACGGGAGTGAACGAGTCCTGATGTCTCTCCAAGCGTGTATGAACCCATGCACGTACGGAGAGGGACTGTCGGGATTCACGTTCGTTCCCGGCAGAATAGCTGTCCCGGCGCCGGAGCCAGCACCAGTGTCGGTTACTCCGACGCGAGTGACTCCTTCTTCGCCTACGGATCATCCCGAAGAAGGGGTGGTCAGGTTTGAGCTTCGGAAGGCGACTGCTGGTCAACCCGCAATGGTGCGGATCACCGGGGTCGATGAGACGGGGGACAACACAGTCGAGCTTCGCTCGAACGTGCTCATCTTCCGGTACACACCTCGCAGCTAATTTTTTTTTGTTTTATCCTTAGGGAGGCCCAGACAGGCCTCCCATTTTTTTTATTCCTCCAATTTTGGTTTTTCTATTTCTAGGATGGAAAGTTCTGGAGAAGTACCTGAAATACGCAAAACATCTTTATCTATTTTCTTGAGTTCTTTTCCAGATGTAGTGTAATGATTAAATACAGTCCCTAAAGCATTTCCAAGTTTATTATGAGCTTCCTCATAAGCTTTCAAATGTGTTCCAAGCTCTCCAACTCTTTTTCTTATTTCCACAGCATCTTTTTCTATTTTAAGAGCATTTAAACCTTGTAAAACTGTCTGTAAATATGCAAGAAAAGAAGTAGGAGAAACAATAATGACTTTATATTTATTTGCAGCACGTTGTATTAAATTTTCATCTTCTCCTTTTCCAACTCTTCCTATTAGTAAATCATAATAAATTGCCTCGTGTGGAATAAACATGAATGCAAACTCCATAGTACCTAACTCAGCGTGTATATATTTAGAAGTTTCAACAATTCTATTTTTTAAATCATTTTCAAAAGTTTTTTCCAACTTTTCTTTTTCTGTAGGATTTCTTTCATCAACAATACGATTATAATTTTCTAATGAAAATTTTGAGTCTATTGGAATTATTTTGTCTTTTACAAATATTACTGCATCAGGTATTAGTTCTTCGCCATTATCATTTTTACCCAATTTGTATTGCATTTCAAAACTACCTGGAGGCATAACATTTTTTAAAAGAGTTTCCAGATAATATTCGCCGAGAATTCCGCGTTGTTTTGGATTTTTCAAAATATTTTCCAAGCTTTGTAATTGGTCGGCAAAAGAAATGACTTGTTTATTTGTCTCGTCTAGGCGGGTGAGCCTCTCTGTCACATCGCGAATTATTTTATTTGATTCAGAGGAATGAAACTGCAGACTTTCTCGTACTTGCTTGTGTGATTCTCCGAGCTTACTATCTACTGTTCTCGAGAGTTCATTTAATTGAGTTAAAATAAGACTTAATCCAGTGTCGTTTTGAGTGTTGTTTTCTTTTTTCTTTCCAAAAATAAAATAAGCTAAAAGAAAAGAAAAAATTCCTCCCACAAAAACCGCTACGATAATTATTGAAATACTTTCCATATTCTCCATTTTAACATTCTTACAAAAAGAAACCACCAGCAAGCACATGGTGGCTTCTGGTGGTGATCAAAACAGCCTCTTAGGTTCTTTTCCGTGAGAGAATGGATACTCTAAAATCAATTCGTTTTGCATTCTCTTTATAAGTTGCAAGGTAATTCTTGCAGTCACGGTAAGGCCTATTTCGCATTTGCTTTTTATTTTCGCATTGTTGGCAAGAAGAAAAGCGACGATCTTGTCGTAATCTGCTCGTACCGACATATCGATATAGTACAGCACAAAAAACTCCTTTCGTTTGAAAATCTAGCACTTAGAGTAGATATGTCAATTTATTTTATTTTTCTAAATGATGCTTGAGTGTGTAAATCCAATCGTCTTCTATTTGATCGCTTTCGAGTTTTTGAGCAAGTAGCCATTCCAAATATCCTCTATCAGTAGCAAGTACTTCTTCTATTTTCTTACCATTATGCTTGCCAAAGCTAAATGTACGCAACAGAGAAGGATGTGAAGATATTTCTATCATTTTTTCTATAGCTTTTTCTTCTGTTAAATTTTTTTCTTTCATTATTTTATTTTTAAGTCGTTCGAAAAGTTTTTCCAAAACTAAAACATCACCCATAGCGTCGTGCGCCACAGCCTCTACTTCTATTTCTAGTAGATAGCGCAAATATTGTAAATTGTACCTTTCTATTTTTCCTTCAGGGTCGAGCTCTCTTGCGACACGAAGCGTGCAGATAAATTTATTTGGTATAATATTTTCTTTTTTTATGATCATTAAATCAAAAGGAGCGTTGTGCGCTACCACAATAGAATTTTTGTCTTCAAAAAGTTGTTTTATTTTTTTTGAATCCTCACTTTCTTTAAAAGAAGGTTTGTCTTCAACCATTTTGTTTGTGATGTGGTGCACAGCAGAAGCTTCTGGGGGAATTTTGATTTCTGGTTTGTATAGTCCAGTAAAAATTTCATTACCGCTTTTGTAAGCGATTTGGACCAAAAAATCTTTTTCTTCGTTGCCAGTTGTTTCTGTATCAAAAAATATTAATTTATTCATAGTGCTATTTTAACACAGTTTTGCTACAATATGCTCATGCTACATGAACAAATAAAAAATAATATAAAAGAAGCAATGATGGCCAAAGATGCTTTGAAGTTGAAAGCGTATCGTGCTATGTCTGCTGCATTTACAAGTGAGATAATGGCAAAAGGTAAAAAGCCTCAAGATTTATTGAACGACGAAGAAGCGCTAGCTGTCATCACTAAGCTTTCCAAACAAAGGAAAGATTCTATAGAACAATTTAAAAAAGGAGGAAGGGAAGATCTTGCAAAAGAAGAACAAGATGAGCTTTCAATTCTTGAAACATTTTTGCCAAAACTAATGGAAAAATCTGAAGTAGAAAAATTAGCTAAAATAAAAAAAGAGGAATTAAATATCACTGACGCCACAAAAAAGGGGATGCTTATGTCTGTTCTTATGAAAGATTTAAAAGGCAAAGCTGATGGTGCACTAGTTAAAGAAGTGGTAGACGCTTTGTTTTAAACTATTATGCATACAGTAAATCTGTTAACCCAATTAGTAGAGAATCATCAAGTTTTGGCGTATGCGCTCATATACTTGGGTTTGATTTTTGAGGGAGAAATTTTTGTTATTTCTACCGGTATTTTAGCACATATTGGGGCGTTAAATTTTTGGTTTGCTTTGCTGTTTATTATTTTGGGAGGAATTTCGAAAACTTTTTTGGGTTATGCGCTTGGAGAATATTTGTATAAAAAATTCAATAAGAATAATGTTTTTCTTTACGTACAAAGAAGGGTTTATAATATATTCCCCAGATTTAAGACCAAACCTTTTTGGTCTGTATTTATTTCAAAATTTATTATGGGAATAAATTATTTAGTTGTCATTTTTTCCGGCTATGAAAAAGTAGATTATAAACAATTTTTAAAAGCTGAAATATCTTCTACTTTAATTTGGGCCCCAAGTTTGCTTACTCTTGGGTATTTTTTCGGGTATACTGCGTTACATATAAGTCGTGAGATATGGAAATTTACATTGGTAATAATAATATTGTTTATTATATTTTTAATGTTTGATAAATTTGTTACTTGGCTTTATGAATTATTTGAAGAATTTTACAATGAAAAAAAATAGTTTAATTACCCATAGTGATTCTTTTCATGCGGATGATATTTTTGCCGCAGCGACACTCGCTATATTGCTTGAAAAAAGGGGAGAAGATTTTGAAATTATCCGTACCCGAGACAGAGAAGTGATAGATGGAGGGGATTATGTTTTTGATGTTGGTGGAATATACGATGCAGATAAAAATAGATTTGATCATCATCAAGTCGGTGGTGCGGGGAAAAGAACATTTGGCAATACAGAAGTAGAGTATGCTGCCTTTGGTTTGGTGTGGAAAAAATTCGGAGAAGAAATATGTGGATCAAAAGATGTTGCAGATCGTCTTGAAAGCAAATTCGTAGCATCTATCGATGCAAATGATAATGGAATAAATTTGTATGAATTGAAAGGTGAATTGGTTCCTTATTCTGTTCAAGATATTTTCTTTGCTTTTAGACCATCATGGAAAGAAAGAGAAGATTACGATAAGCCATTTTTTGAACTTGTGGATTTTGCAAAAAAAATATTAATTCGCGAAATTAAAAAAACGCAAGACACTATTTTAGCTGAGTCACTCGTACTCAAAGCCTACGAAGAATCTGCTGATAAAAGAATCATTGTATTGGAAGACCATTATCCTTGGGTTGAAGTTCTGCAAAATTTATCCGAACCTATTTTTGTGATTTCTCCGAAAGCAGATACTTGGAGAGTCGAATGCGTTCGCAAGGGTAAAATTTCTTTTGAAAATAAAAAGAATTTTCCGAGCGCTTGGGGAGGATTAAAAGATGAAGATTTACAAAAAATTACTGGAGTAGAAGACGCTGTTTTTTGTCATAGAGCACTTTTCTTGGCTGTAGCAAAATCTAAAGAAGGAGCTATGAAATTGGCACAAATTGCTGTAGAATCATAAATATGGCATTTATTGACGAAATGAAGATATACGCAGAGGCCGGACGTGGTGGCGACGGTGTTGTTCGATGGCGCCAAGAGAAATTTGTGCCGAAAGGCGGGCCTTCAGGAGGAGACGCTGGAAGAGGCGGGGATTTTTATATTCTTGCTGTTCGCGATATTCATATCCTCGCAAAGTACAAAGCTAAAAAAGAATTTAAAGCAGGGCGAGGAGAAGATGGCGGGAAGAAAAGTCTACATGGAAAAAATGGGGAAGATTTTATTTTGGAATTGCCAATCGGTTCTGTTGTGACCAATCTTGATACAGATGAGACTTGGCAACTCGAGGAAGTTGGGCAGAAAATTTTAATTTTAAAAGGAGGATATGGAGGTTTTGGAAATGAACATTTTAAAAGTTCTACAAACACAACTCCAAAAGAAAGTAGACAAGGCGCTGAAGGAGAAAAAGGAAATTTCAAAATAGAATTAGAAATTTTTGCTGATATGGGACTCATCGGTTTACCAAATGCTGGGAAAACTTCTTTGCTTAATACTTTGACAAATGCTGAAGCGAAGGTAGGGGATTATGCTTTTACTACCCTTGATCCAAATCTTGGAGATTTTTATGGATATATTATTGCTGATATTCCAGGGCTTATAGAAGGCGCATCCGAAGGAAAAGGTTTGGGGGTAAAATTCTTGCGACATATAAAACGAACCAAAATGCTTGCGCATCTTATTTCTTTTGAGAATTTATCCAAAGGTTCCACTGGTATGGTGAAGGTTTATAAAGAAATCAGAAAAGAATTGGAAAAATACGACAAGAATTTAAATTTAGGTGAAGATGGTCTTGTATCTAAAAAAGAAATAATACTTTTGACAAAGAGCGATGCCGTAGAAGATCCTAAAACAATAGAAAGAGAAAAAAATAAATTTGAGAAAATAAATAAAAATGTTTTTGTAATTTCTCTATTTGATGATAAAATGATCAAAAAGTTTAGCGACAGTTTGGCAAAAATATTAAAAAAGAAATAATTTTTTAAAAATGGCGAAATATTATCCGACAATTGGGCTTGAAATACACGCAGAATTAAAAACAAACACAAAGATGTTTTGTGGTTGCAAGAATGACCCTGATGAAGAGCGCCCAAATATAAACATTTGCCCTGTGTGTATGGCGCATCCCGGAGCTTTACCTGTGCCAAATAAACAAGCGATAGAAAATGTAATCAAAGTCGGTTTGGCTATCGGAGGTAAAATTGCAGACTTTTCAGAATTTGATCGCAAGAATTATTTTTATCCAGATATTCCGAAAGGGTATCAGATTTCTCAATATAAATATCCGATAGTTTCTGGTGGAAATTTATCTGGTATGGAAGTCACTCGTATTCATTTGGAAGAAGATACGGCAAACAACAAACACGATAGAGGAGATTTTTCTCTTGTGGATTTCAACCGCGCTGGTGTGCCACTTATGGAATTGGTGACTGAACCACATGTTTTTAAGACCGATGAAGAAGCAGCAAAAGCGGCTTCCAATTTTGCAAAAGAATTACAGTTGATACTTTGGTATTTGGGAGTGTCTGAAGCAAATATGGAAAAAGGAGAGATGAGAGTCGAGGCAAATGTTTCTGTTTCTGATAATATAAAAGCTTTTGAATTAAATCAGCCCGTCGGTTTATCTGGAAGAATGGAAGCGATATCTGCGCTCGGCACAAAAGTAGAAGTTAAAAATTTGAATTCTTTTCGAAGTGTAGAGCGCGCTATCAAATACGAAGTCGACAGAATGATCAAACTTTTAGAAGAAGGCAAGGGTGATGAAATAGTGCAAGAAACGCGTGGCTGGGACGAAAGTAAACAGAAAACTTTTTCCCAGAGAAAAAAAGAGGGAAATGCGGATTACAGATATTTTCCCGACCCAGATCTTCCAAAAATGAAACTCCACGAAGCTTTTGATTTAAATAAAATGAAAAACGAATTGCCCGAATTGCCATCATTAAAAAGAGTAAGATATCAGAAAGATTTTGGAATAAAAGATGAAGATATAGAAGCGTATATAAACGATCCAGTGCTTGGAGCTTGGTTTGAAGAAGTGGTGAAAATTTTAAACGCTAAAGATTTAGCGAAAGTTGCATCAAATTACATAACTACGGATTATATTGGCCTCAAGAAATCTAAACCAGAAATAAAATATCCTAGTGCAAAGAATTTCGCTGAACTCATAAGTTTGCTTGGAGAAAATAAAATATCTTCTCGCGCGGCAAAAGATATTTTGGCAATGATTGTAGAAAATGATGAATCACCTCTTAAAATAGCTACAGAAAAGAATTTGTTGCAAAGTAATGACACCGGCGCTTTGAAAGAAATCGCGCAAAAGATAATAGATGCAAATGCAAAAGTAGTCGCTGACTACAAAGGTGGCAAAGAACAAGCTCTTATGTCTCTCGTCGGACAAATAATGAAGGAGACAAAAGGTAGCGCAAATCCCGCTGTCGCCAAAGAAGTTTTAATAGATTTATTAAAATGAATCAAGGAAAATTGATAGGAACAATTTCTCGTTTAGTAATGCCTCCAAAAGGTATTCTTGCTATCGACGAAAGCTTGGATACATGTAATAAACGTTTCCTTAAACTCGGTGTGCCCCAAACAGAAGAAAAAAGAAGAGAATATCGTGAGCTTTTAATCACTGTGCCAGAGATTGAAAACTATATTTCTGGAATGATTCTTTTTGATGAGACAATCAGACAATTCACAAATGATGGTAAAAGTTTTATTTCTATTTTAAAAGAAAAGGGGATAGAAGTAGGGATCAAGGTTGATCAAGGATTGGGAGACCTGCCTTCTCACGATGGAGAAAAAATAACAAAAGGATTGGAAGGAATAGCAGATAGGCTACAAGAATATAAAAATATGGGCGCGACTTTCGCAAAATGGCGGGCTGTATATACAATAAGTGAAAATACACCGAGCGAAGATTGTATGAAAGAAAACGCTTTGCTTTTTGCAAAATATGCCTTGATTTGCCAAGAGCTTGATATTGTACCTATAGTTGAACCAGAAATTTTAATAGACGGAAATCACAGCATAGAAAAATGCTACGAAGTTACTGCGCGCAATTTAGATATTGTTTTTGCTGAATTGCAAAAATTAGATATTTTTATTCCCGGAATTATTTTAAAAACAAGTATGGTTATATCTGGAAAAGAAGCCGAAAAGAAATCTTTCCCGGATGATGTAGCTAAAATGACAATAAAATGTTTTAAAGAGCATGTCCCTGAAAATATTGGCGGAATAGTATTTCTTTCTGGCGGGCAAGGAGATTTGGAGGCCACTTTAAACCTAGATGCTATGCATAAAATGGGACCACTTCCTTGGCCACTTACATTTTCTTATGGGCGAGCTATACAAAATGGCGCCTTGAATACTTGGGCAAAGGATCCGCAAAATATTAAAATGGCACAGATTTTGTTACTAGCTGCCGCAAAAAATAATAGTGATGCATCGGTAGGGCAATACAAAAAATAATTTTTCTAAAAAATAAAGCTTTTGTTTTGTATTTGTTATATAATATTTGAGTGAGCGAGGAAATAAAAAAAGAAATACAAAATTTTTTCAAAGGGGATATTGATAACAGTGAAGATACACTTATAAAATATTCGCATGATGCGAGTTTGCTTGAAGTACGACCGAAAATCGTGCTTTTTCCGCGCGACAAAGAAGATGTAAAAAAATTAGTTAAGTGGGTAAGTGAAAATAAAAATAATAAAGATAAATACGGTGAGCTTTCTATTACTTGCAGGTGCGCAGGTACAGATATGTCTGGTGGAGCTATCGGAGAATCTATAATTTTAGATTTCTCTAAGTATATGAATAAGTTGATTGGCGGCCCCTTACCCTTAAAAACCAAATCTATTTGGGAGATAGCGGTAGAGCCAGGAATGTTTTATAGAGATTTTGAAAAAATAACTTTGGCGAAAGGTTTGATATTGCCTTGTTATACCGCTTCAAAAAGCTTGAATGCTATGGGTGGAATGTATGGTAACAATTCTGCTGGGGAAAGAACCTTGAAATATGGAAAAATGGAAGATTATATTTTGTCGGCTAAAGTTGTTTTTGCTGACGGGAATGAATATGTAGTAAAACCACTTTCTAAAGAAGAATTAAATAATAAAATAAATCAGGGAGATTTTGAAGGAAATGTTTATAAAAATATCTTTAATTTAATAAATGAAAATAAAGAAGAGATAGATCACGCAAAACCCAAAGTAAGCAAGAATTCTGCCGGGTATTATGTTTGGAATGTGATGAATAATCAAACAAAAATTCAAAAGAATTTTTCCGGTTTACTCCAGCCTTCGACCGGAACCTTCCCCGTTCAAAATTCTTCTGAATTTTCGTTTGATTTGAATAAATTACTTGTGGGTTCGCAGGGGACAGTGGGTATTGTCACAGAAATGAAACTAAAACTTATACCAGAAAATAAACATTCAAAACTAGTAGCTATTTTTATGAATGATACAGAACCTATTGGTCGTCTGGTAACTGAAATTTTAGCAGAAAGTCCAGAAACACTAGAGACGTATGATGATAAGACGATGAAACTAGCCGTAAAATTCTTCCCAGATTTTTTAAAAAACAAAGGATTCGTGCGCATGATTAAATTTATGTGGAGTTTTTTGCCTGAATTTTTTATGTTTCTCTCGGGCGGTTTTCCGAAATTAATTATTCTTGCAGAGTTTGCTGGCGAGAGTGAAGAGGTGATAAATAAAAAATGTTTAAAACTAGTAGAAAGGATAAAAGATTTTAAATTAAAAATTCATATTACAAAATCAGAACCTGAAGCAGGGAAATACTGGGATATTCGTAGAGAAAGTTTTGCTTTGCTTCGAAAACATGTAAAAGGAATGCGCACTGCGCCGTTTATAGACGACATTATCGTACGTCCAGAATTTTTACCAAAATTTATTCCTGAATTAAATAATATTTTAAGCAAATATAAATTGACTTATACGCTGGCAGGTCATGCTGGAGACGGAAATTTCCATATTATTCCTCTCATGGATTTCAAGCGTTCTGACACAGCAAAAATAATAATAGAGTTGGGGGAAAAGGTGTATGATTTGGTTGTAAGATATCATGGTTCTATTACGGCAGAGCACAATGATGGCATAATACGTACTCCGTATTTAAAAAAAATGTATGGAGAAAGAATTACGCAACTTTTTGAAAAAGTTAAAAATATTTTTGATTCTCAAAATATTTTTAACCCAGGCAAAAAAGTTGCAACCAAAGATCTGGGTGGTACCAAAGAATACATTGCCACACATATAGCAGTGGAACATGATGCAAAGCACAATGTGTAATATTTAGTTTTCCACACCCCCATTTCCTCAAAATCATCGGGGGGGGGGTATAATATACAAATGTCCAAAAGAATTTTAATAATTTCTGTTTTATTTCTTAATATTTTCTTTATAAACACTTCTTCTGTTTTTGCCGCCACTCTCTATTTCAACGGAGGGGCAAATAACGATTGGGGAACCCTCACTGGTAACTGGTGGAATGATGCAGGCTTTTCTTCTCAAGCCTCTTCTTTACCTACAGGAAGTGACGATGTAATAATCTCAGCAAATGTAACTTCAAACAGTGGAGCTACTCCTTCAGTAAACACCATGACAGTAAACGGAGTATCTAGTGTAGAAATTCCCGTAACTGTTGCAAACGGTGCCACTTTTAATAATTCAAGTACCAATTCTAATGGAACTAATACTTTTTCTGCGTTGGGGCAGACTAGCAGGACTTGGTATGCCATGACTACCTCTTCAAACAGTAATGTCTATGCAGCGGTTAGTAATAGCGACATCTACATGCAAACAAATGGTACAGGCAACTTCGTCGCTTTAGGACAAACTTCAAGAAATTGGTTTGGTATGGCCACTGCTCCAAACGGTAACGTCTATGCATCAGTTTTTAATGGCGACATCTACATGCAAACAAATGGTACAGGTAATTTTGTCGCTCTAGGACAAACTTCAAGAAATTGGGTTGGAATGGCCACTGCTCCAAACGGTAACGTCTATGCATCAGTTTTTAATGGCGACATCTACATGCAAACAAATGGTACAGGTAATTTTGTCGCTCTAGGACAAACTTCAAGAGATTGGCGTAGTATGACCGCTACCCCAAACGGTAATGTCTACGCAGCAGTTCCTAGTGGCGACATCTACATGCAAATAAATGGTACAGGTAATTTTGTCGCTCTAGGACAAACTTCAAGAGATTGGCGTAGTATGACCGCTGCTCCAAACGGTAATGTCTACGCAGCAGTTTTGGGAGGCGACATCTACATGCAAACCGGAGGTGTGGGTGATTTCGTTGCCTTAGGACAAATTTCGGATTGGCGTACTATGACCGCTACCCCAAACGGTAATGTCTACGCAGCAGTTCCTAGTGGCGACATCTACATGCAAACCAACGCTCAAATCACAGGTAATGCTTCATTCAAGGGTACAAGTATAAATAGCGGTACTGTAACAGGCGATGCTTGTTTTGATTCTACTGCTACAAATAGTGGAATAGTCTTAGGATCTGTTTCTGTATGTCCCAATCCAGCCCCCACCACCACCTCCATCTCTCCCACCACCAAAACAGTCGGAGACTCCCAATTCACTCTAACAGTAAACGGAACAAACTTCGTAACCGATTCTGTAGTAAAGTGGAACGGAACATCTCTAACCACTACCTACGTCTCTGCCACAGAATTAACAGCAGTAGTACCAACCTTAAACCTAGCGGGAGCTGGTACAGCAAACGTCACAGTCTTTAACCCAACCCCAGGAGGAGGAACAAGTGATCTACAAACCTTCACTATCAACAACCCCGTCCCCACTCTAACCACAATCTCTCCCACCACCACAACAATGAACAGTCCACAATTCACTCTAACCGTAACAGGTACAAACTTCGTATCTGATTCAGTAGTTAAATGGAATGACACATCTTTAACCACTACATACGTATCTGTCACAGAACTAACAGCTACCGTACCATCTACAAATATTCTTTCTCCCGGTACAGCAAACATTACAGTAACCAACTCTACTCCAGGTGGGGGAACCACAGATCCTTTAACCTTTACCATTAAATCTTCCTACAACAGTGGTGGAGGATCATACACTCCACCAACCCCAACACCTTCCACTCCAACTGTTACTACTCCAACCATAATCACCCCAACTCCAACCCCAATAACCACAATACCTACCTGTACTATCACTAAAACCTTAAAACAAGGTAGTAAAGGAGCAGAAGTCAAATGTCTGCAATCTAAACTAAACATTACCCAAGATGGA
>JADZCK010000038.1 GCA_020851595.1 Candidatus Nomurabacteria bacterium
ATGGGCAATCTGTGGTTCAAGGTTTGAGTGCGTCTCTTGATGGTAGCCGTATGCTTGTTGGTTGGTCAGATGATCCAGATGATTTTATTGTTTTAAAAGATTTTAATGGTTCTTGGGAAGTCCAAGCTGAGGGAGATGGAACTACTAATAGACCATGGGGAATGAGTATTGTTAAACGTTCTGATGGAAAATACATAGGATTTGAATATAATGGTGGATCTTTGTATGCTGCGGATGTTTCTGATCCATTACCAACGGCTCATTATGATTACCCTGATGGTGGTGGACGTTCTGCTGCACCTGTTTTTAATACATACAGAGTTCCAAACACTTCTTTTGATCCAAACACACCCACAATGCAGCTTTCGGGCTTACAGCAAGCAGGGAATTATGTTGCATATCCTGGTGATTTAGATAGAACAAGTGCAACAACAGCAAGAAATGGCAATGCTATTATATTAGTAGATGCATCTAAACCGTTAGGTAATCCAAACATAGCTTCAAATTTTACCGTAAAGCGTTTAAGCATGTCTGTCTTAGGAATACCAACTGGCTTAGACAATAATGGTTTTTTGACTGCTACCATAAATAGTTTTACTATGACAGCTAGTCAATCAGATCCAGATACTATTTATTTATTTGTTGAAACAACGAAAAGCTCTGCACCTGGTCCTATATATGTATATAAAATTTCTTCTAGTGGATCTGTCATCAAACCAGTAACAGGAAGTCCAGTTAATCCTCCTGCTCCTTTTACTGGTACCGGTTCTCAAAATGATAGAGGTCGTCCTTTTGCTTATACAACATCTGATAAATCAAGAGCTTTCTTTGTTAGACAAACAAGCTCGCTTGTCGGATTTGTAAATGTTACAGTCAAAGACTCTGCTGTTAGTGTAAATGTTGCAACTGCGCCTTATTCTATTTCAACAACAGCTGAATTGTCCGGTATGCAAGGTTTTGAAGAAAATAATACTGCTTATATCTATACAGCTCATGGATCATTTATGAATGCTTGGAAGATAAATTGTAATACAGCAAGCACTTCTCCTTCCGTCAAAATAGATTCTTTTACCGCAACTCCTCCCATAATTAAAAATGGAGAATCTTCAAAACTTACATGGCAGACTACAAGTACTTTTCCTACAAATGTTGGCCGAAATTATGTAACCTTAAACGGCGAACCTGTTGGTGAAGATGGTGAAAGAACCGTAGAGCCAAACAGAACCACAAATTACATTTTAAAGATTTCAAGAAGTGAGGATTCTGGGGCAGCTTCAGCGGATAGTTGTACTGCTAAAGTTGAAAGATTTGACGATTCTCCCAATAGACCTAGAATTTTTGCTAGTGGTTACCTAAATTATCTTTCCTTGTATGGAAACGCTGTTAAGAAGTTAATGATTGGGCAAAACTTTGGCTACACTGTAGCTTCGTTAATCAATCCTGCTAGTCCTGTCGTTGCCGGTCATGACAATATGATCACAGCTGGTGGTGGAGGACCGATTGAGAAAGTTGGAGATGGTCAAAGTACGGTGATGGAACTTGCTACTTCTCCGGATGGACAAAGAGCTTTAGTTGGCTGGACTGATAGTCCCCATGACGTTTTTGTTCTTTCTCCCAATGGAGATATCTTTAAAGTTGTGGCTCATTTTGGATCTTATCGTCCAACAGGCGTAGGAATAGTTCAGCGTTCTGATGGGAAATATTTTGGGTTTGAGCTACAGTATCAATATTTATTTGTAGCAGATATTACTTCTCTCCCAAGTGAGGAGATGACTACTTCTGAAGTTTCTGAGTTAAAAAATAAAATTGAGGAAGAAGCAATAAATCATCCAACAAGTGGGACAAATGGTTTTGCTCGTACTGCTGGGCATTTCTTTGGTTATAAAAAAGACGGTGAAGCTCTAGGGATTGTTTACGCTGGTGCTCCATATTCGGGAGGAAGTATTGCTAATATTTTAAAAACTTTCACAGTTACCCCTAGAGATCTCGGAGTTGGTGCTTATACCATAAATGATTTTACTCTTGTATCTACTCCTAATAATCCTGATATTGCTTACATCTTTGCTGATTTAGCGGGCGGATTAAAAGGTGGTCCAATGGCAGTCGCTACTATTAATTCAAGCGGTGTAGTTAAACCGCTTGCTGGAAGTCCGATTACAGTTCCTGCACCATTTACCACAGGTCAATTAGAGTTTAATTCTATTGCCGGATTTTACAATGGTTCAGAACCACAAGCTACCATTATCAGGGGTACAGTCGATTCTTGGGGCTTCATAAATATCAAAGCCTCTTCTAATAATTTAAGTATTAGTGTGGCGACTCTTCCTAAAGCAGATTTCAACAGTTCAAGAGATATTGTTGGCTGGGGAAATGGCAAAAACACTTATATTTACACAGCACAAAGTACAAAAGTTTCTGCCGTAACCATAACTTGTAATAATACTGGCGGTCCAACTCCTCCGTCAGGTACTTGCACAGCACCAAATTGCGCTAGCGCTATGCGTGTAGTGACCGTCGGTAATGACGGAGGTGGTGGTACGGGCACAGGAGGAGAGGACGATGGAACAGGCAGAAGAAGTTGGTTTTGGTGGTTGAAATATTATTTAAATTTATAAATTAATTTGTGTTATTATTAATATATTATTATGTAAGAAAATTATAAGAACAGATATATGAAAAATAAATTTTTAAAAATTATAGTCTTGGTTGTTTTGGTAGCTAGCGCTTTGGTTTTTGGCGCAAATTTAGTTAAGGCTGCAAGCCCAGATCTTATCGGCGGAGGATCCGGATCTTTCCCTACAGGAGTTGTTCCTTCCAATACTTCAGTAAATACCCCGACTACTTTTTCGTCTTTCATTAATAACAACGTAGTAGGTGGAGATGTGGGTACCAGTTTTTATAATTTCTTTCAGGTTGCTACTGCAACAGGTGGAGGAGGGGATATTACAGATCTAGCTCCTACTTCTATGTCTCCTCTTTGTTCTACTTGTACTAGAGCAACATATCAATCTTATACTTTTTCTTCTCCTGGAACTTATTCTATGCGTGTTTGCGCAGATAAAAGCAACCGTAATGATGCGGGAAGTGTTGCCGAATCAAACGAAAGTAACAACTGTGGTTCTTGGTCAAATATTTTAGTAAGTGGAACTGGGTCTCTGCCAGATCTTTCTGTGGGTCCTACGAGTTATGATATAGAGGCCAGGACATTTTCTGCTACTGTTACAAACATAGGTAATTCTCCTACAGACAATCCAGTAAACCAAACTCACTCTTTCAATAATATTTTTGAAATTTCTCCAGATTCCGCCGGAAATAGTTCTCACAGAATTGTAGTTCCAAGTCCCTCCAATACTTTAGCTGCTGGAGCTAGTACTACAACTTCAAAATATTTAACCACTTCTTATACTACTAGCTGGTTCGATGCTCCTGGCACTTATTATGCGCGTACTTGTGCCGATAAAAATTATGAATTTAATGGAAATATTACTGAGTCTGATGAGAATAATAACTGTGGTCCATGGACAGCTATAGTTATTCCAAATCTTGTTCCCGTTGTTACTATTTCTGCTGATCCTTCTTCTGGTTTGGTAAATATAGTGAATCCTACTCTGTATTGGAGTGCTACAAATAATCCGACATCATGTACTGCGTCAGGAGATTGGAGTGGAGCAAAAGCTGTAAACGGTTCGGAGTCCCAGGGGGTTTTAACTAGTGCAAAAGTTTATACATACAAAATGACTTGTACAAATACTTATGGCACAAGCACTGAAGCTGTTGCCACAGTTAATTCTAGCGCTACTGCTATCGGTCCCGATCTTGTAGCTTCGGCTCCAGCTCCTTCTTCTGTTAATATCAATACACCAGTAAATCTTGTTTCCACTATCTCAAATATAGGAAATCAAGCATCTAATTATGGCCATGCTAATGAACCAAATTATTTGGGGTTTGCTAATGAATTCCAGGTTTCTGATGCTCCAAATGGTACTGGTACTATTATTCCTGTTGGAGCAGGCTGGACTGCTTCTTTAGCTGCTGGAGCAAGTATGCCAATTAAGAAATCTTACACTTTTACTTCTGCAACAATATATTCTGTACGTGCCTGTGCGGATAGCGGGCCAATTCCAGGAGCAATATCTTGGGGGTCTGACGAAACAGATGAAAGTAATAACTGTAGTCCTTGGACAAATGTGACAGTCTCTGGCGGTTCTCTTCCTGATCTTACGGCTTCAACCCCTACTCCGACTACAGCTGTTATAAATACTCCAGTGACTCTTAGTTCTACTGTTACAAATAGTGGTACGGCTACGACAGGTGTTTCTTTTCAAAATTTCTTACAAGTAAGAGATGTCGATGGTGTTACTATCCACGATCTTGCTGCTACTTCTATGAGTGCTCTTGGTATAAATGCAAGTAATACCACTTCACAATCTTATACATTTAATTCTGCTGGTACTTATTCTGTTCGTGGTTGTGCAGATTTACCTCCACAATCAAACGGAGTCGTAGCTGAACTGGATGAAAACAACAACTGTAGTAGCTGGACTAGTTTTATAGTTACTTCAAATAATAATCTTCCAGATCTTGTTGCTTCATCTCCAGACCAAACCACAGCTACTGTCGGTGTTTCTATTAACTTTTCTTCCACTATTACAAATGGTGGACTAGCACCTACTGGTTCTGCGTTTAGTAATTTCTTCCAAGTTGCGACAGATTCTAATGGGGGAGGTTCAGTGACTGACTTGAATCCAACTTCTATGAATGCCCTTAACCCGGGTTTGTTTAATACCACTTCACAATCTTATACATTTAATTCTGTGGGTACTTATTCTTTGCGCGCTTGTGCAGATAAAACTAATCGTAACGATACAGGAGTTATTACTGAATTAAACGAAGCAAACAATTGTAGTGGGTGGACGAATGTTGCGGTTTCTGCCGCGAATGTCTGTGTTCCTAATCAGGGGAATGATTGTATCTCTGCACCAAATGGTTGTGGGCAAATAAATAGCGGGTCTATACAATGTAACGGATCTTGTTCTGCGGGAACTCCCCCTACACCTTCTCCTTGTCCTGTGTGTGCAAACGGAGCAACCAATCCACCTGAATGTACTTTTGATGGAAACTCTTGTTTAAACGGAGCAACCAATCCACCTTTGTGTACCCTAGATAAGGATGGTAGATGTCTGAACGGTTCTTCTAATCCTCCCGCTTGTCAGTTGAAAAAACCAATCTTCAAAGAAGATTAAAATTTAGCAAAAAAATTCCGCAAAACAAACATTTGCGGAATTTTTTTGCTATAATATATCTAATGCAAATAAACGAAGAACAGCTAAAAAAATTTATTTTAGATGGAGGACTTGTCCCTAAAAAAGATCTCGATGAAGCCACCAAGCAAGCTTTAGAAAAAAAACAAAAACTTGGTAATGTTTTGTTGTCAGAAGGGAAAATTTCTGAAACAGACCTAAGAAGGATGGAAGCTTTTGTTATAGGAATACCTTTTGTAAGTTTAGTTTCCCAAAAAATAGATTTTGCTGTTCTTTCTCTGATACCCGAACCGATCGCGCGCAATTATAATATCGTCGCGTACAAAAAAGACAACGATGCTCTCGAAGTAGCCATGCTTGATGCTGATGATTTGCCTGTTATTGATTTTATTAAAAAAAGATCCGGACTTAGAATTCTTCCCAGACTTACTGATACGTCTTCTATAAAATCTGTCTTGGTGCAATACAGACAAAGCTTAAAAACAGAATTTCAAGATATAATTCAAAAAGAAAACAACTCGCTTAATGTTTCTTCTTTAAAAGAAGGTGAGAAGGCGAGCGAAAGATCTGAGTCAGAACTTAAGCAAATGGCCGAGGATCTGCCTGTGGTCAAGATTGTTGACTCTCTTATTTTCCATGCGATTTTGCAAAATGCATCCGATATACATATTGAGCCCGGGGAAAAAGAACTCACGGTGCGTTACCGTATCGATGGCATATTGCACGATGCGATGGTGCTCGACAAAACTGCCGGTCTTGGCATAACTGCGCGCATAAAAGTTCTTTCCAATTTGAAGCTCGATGAAAAGAGATTGCCGCAAGATGGACGATTTAAAACAGAACAAAATGGGGAGAAAATTTCTTTTCGTGTTTCCACTCTACCGACTTTTTTTGGAGAAAAAACAGTTATCAGACTTTTGAAAGAAAACGCGCATGGTTTTTCTTTAGAGTCTTTGGGTTTTCACGGTGAGGCGCTTGAACTTATACACGATTCTCTGAAATTAAAAACAGGGATGGTGCTCGCTACAGGTCCGACCGGTTCCGGTAAGACGACGACTCTTTACACAATGCTCGATATTTTAAACAGACCTGAAGTTAATATTTCTACAGTTGAAGATCCTATCGAATATCAAATGCCACGTGTGAATCAGACACAAGTCAAACCGGAAATTGGTTTAACTTTTGCTAATGGTTTGCGTTCACTACTGCGTCAAGATCCTGATATTGTGATGGTGGGGGAAATTCGAGATGGAGAAACGGCAGGCCTCGCCGTGAACGCTTCGCTTACGGGACACTTGGTGCTTTCTACTATTCACACAAATTCCGCTGCCGGAGCGATACCTAGACTTATCGATATGGGAGTGGAACCATTTTTAATGACTGCTACGATAAAAACTGTCATTGCGCAAAGATTGGTGCGGAAACTTACTCCAAATAAAGAAAAGTATTTTTTGTCTGATGCAGAATTAAAAAATCTTCAAAAAATTGTCGACTTAGACAGGGTTCTCGTATTTTTGAAAGCGGAAAAAATAATAGGTGAAGGAGATACTTGGGACAAAATTCCTTTTTACAAAGCGGTAAAGAGCACAGAATTTGAAGACGGATATTCCAGCCGTGTCGGTATTCATGAAGTGTTGAAAGTCACCCCAACAATCAAAGAAATGATTATCAAAAATAGTTCTCAAGATGAAATAGAAGAGCAGGCTAAAAAAGAGGGGATGCTTACGATGCTCGAAGATGGAGTTTTCCAAGCGGTACTCGGTATGACGACGATAGAAGAAGTATTCCGCGTGGTTTCTGAATAAAATTTGACAGAATAATCAAAACTATGTATACTATGAAAGTATAAAAGTTCTTTAAATTCAATAAAATTACTAGTCGCCATAGCTTTAAGAATATAAATATGTTAAACACTCGGTGTTTAACACTGATTGTGTTTTTGAAGCTATGGCGACAGACAGTCGCCACCATAGCAGAAAGGGATGACGCCATGGCAAAGTCCATGACCCCATCCGCGACCTTCACCCCGATGACCGACGGCCAGATCGACAAGGCCGTCGCCAACTATCGTGCTCTCCTCGAGAAGCATCGAGGTGAGTTCCTGTCCGATCCGAGTCAGAGAGCACTCGGCAATCCAGCTCTCATCCGCGATCAGCTCGGAGTGCTGCGCAAGTACATCGAGGTGGAGAGCGAGGTGATCATCCGCCACTTCAGGGTGGATCGGACGAAAACGCCGGCTGAGCTACTCTCGGCCTGCGGCCGGGTGTCGTGGTACATCGACGAGACGGTCCTCGCCTCGATGCCCATGGACGGTCCGGAGGAAGGCGACCTCGTCTTCTTCCCTCTCAAGTCCGACACGCCCGTCGCCGACATTCCGCGCGTCCTCGACGAGCGTGGACTCGTCCTCGACCCCGCGGCGCTCATGCAGGTCATGGCCGAAGACGAGGCCCTCGCTGACGAGCACCCCGTCGGCACGCAGTGGGCGAAGGACAGCTGCGCCTGCTTCTACCGGTTCGGTGACAAGCGCCGAGTCTACGTGCACCGCCGCGACAGCTGCTGGCACGGCAACATCTGGTTCGCGGGGCGTCGCAATCAGTAATCAGGCCTAGTTTCTCGGATCTCTCGGGTCCTTTGAGCTCGGCTCTCGGCCTCGCCTTTGTGCGAGGCCGTTTTTTTGATACAATTAACTTGGTAGTAGGTGAATCTGTGCACGTCCACGGATGTGTACCACCGAATCCAGTATCCATGCATCGAGAGTATCCGCGATCAAGGTTTCGGATAGAGTGGTGCATGCAGAATTTCATAAAAAATGAACATACTTGGTACAGAATGTTGGTGCATTTCGATGCAGCATAAAATTCAGCTTGAAAGCTTTTAGATTCTTCAGGCAGTGGAACGGATGGCATTTCGTACATAACTACGCCTACTTCAACCGGAACGATGACAAGCGCAAAGTCAACGTGAACCGCAACGACAGCAACTGGAACGGCAACATCTGGTTCGCGGGGCGTCGCAACTCTTTTCATTTCCCCGCGTCACTAGCGGGGTTTTTCTTTGCAAGTTGTCCATGCCAGCCGCCAAGCTGTTTGCCTGCTTCAGCTAGTTTTTCTGACAGAACAGTAAACTTTTTCACATCTATTCCTTTAATTTCCCAAAGTATGTACAAAAGAAATTTTAATGTATCAAGCGAGACAATTGCTTTTCGAACAAACGGTTGTTTTTCTTGCTTCTCTAGGAAACTAGCAACTAAAATGCTTTCAATCGTCTGAATAAAATATTTGTCTATAGTTTTGCCAAGGGAGTACTTAGAAGTTTTAGGAACAAAAGTTAAATAATCTTGCCACAGAATGTATGCAGATTTCATTATCTCTAAAACTGGTAAAAATTTTGCGTTGGGGGGGGTCTTTATTGTTGTTTTTTCTCGCATTTTCGTATCATAACATGGATAAAATCAATTTCGAAAATATAATTTCAGTAGAAAATCTACTTCTGGCTTGGAAAGAATTTCAACGGGGCAAAAGAAACAAAAAAGATGTACAAGAATTTCAGTTGCATCTTATGGATAATATTTTGTCTTTGCATAGAGATCTAAAAAACAAAACCTACAAACACGGTGGATATTACGCTTTTAATATTTCTGATCCCAAACCAAGAAATATCCATAAAACCACCGTGCGTGACAGATTACTGCATCACGCTATTTATCGAATCTTGTACTCGTATTTCGACAAGAAATTTATTCACGATTCGTATTCTTGTAGAATAAATAAGGGAACACATAAAGCTACAAACAGATTTCGTGATTTTTCTAGAAAAGTTTCGAAAAACAACACAAGAACTTGCTGGATTTTGAAATGTGATATCAGAAAATTCTTCGCAAATATTGACCACAATATTTTAAAAGAAATACTGTCAAAGGGCATCTTTGACACGAATATTTTATGGCTTTTAAACAGAGTGATAGACAGCTTTTCAAGTATGTCAACAAATCCTGCTATCGCAGAAAATGTTGACAAAGGTTTACCATTAGGCAATTTAACGTCTCAACTTCTAGTGAATATATACATGAATGAATTTGATCAGTTTGTGAAAAGAGAATTAAAAGTAAAATACTATATCAGATACGCAGATGATTTTGTGATATTAAGTGATAATAAAAAATATCTAAATATTGTTTTAGAAAAAATGAAAGAATTTTTGAAAAACAAATTAAAGTTGCAAATGCATCCGGGTAAGGTTTTTATTAAAACTCTTGCTTCTGGTGTGGATTTTCTTGGATGGGTTAATTTTTCCAAACACAGAATTTTAAGAACAACGACAAAAAGAAGAATGTTGAAGAATTTAAAACAAAATCCAAAAGAAGAAACAAAACAATCTTATTTGGGTATGCTAAGTCATGGCAATACTAGGAAGTTAAAAAGAAAAATTGTAAATAATATTTATGCTAAGAAATAATTTTGTGCTAAAATATAAATGTATGTTATTTACATACAGAGCAAAATCGAAAATTGGAGAAATGAGCGAAGGGGAAATAGAGGCGGTAGATCGCTTTTACGTTGCTCGGGATTTGAGGTCGCGTGGGTTTACTCCGATATCGGTACAAGAGAAAGAAGGAAATTTTTTAGAAAAATTAACTTCTTTTCTTAATATTTTTTCCAAAATAGGAAATGACGAGTTAATTCTTTTTACCAAAAACTTAAGCGGGATGATAAAAGCTGGCCTTTCGCTTTCTCGAGCTTTGTCTGTTTTAAAAAAACAAACTAAAAATCCAAAATTTTATAAAATTTTAACATCGCTTGCAAACGATATAGACGCTGGAGAAACTTTTTCTGGTTCGCTTTCAAAATTTCCAGAAACTTTTTCCAATCTTTTTGTTTCGATGACGCGCGCAGGAGAAGAATCGGGAAATTTAGCCGGAGCTTTGTCTGATGTCGGTATGAATTTGGAAAAAGCGAATTCTTTAACCAAAAAAATACGCGGAGCGATGATCTATCCCGGGGTGATTTTATCTGCGATGATTGTAATCGGTGTGCTTATGTTTGCTTTCGTAGTGCCGACTTTAGCGAGCACTTTCAAAGAGCTTGGTGTAGAACTTCCGCTCTCAACACGAATTTTAATATTTTTAGGAAATTTCTTTTCTAATAATTTAATTTTAACTTTTGCAATTATTTTTCTCGTTGCGTTCGGTATTTACTCGATGTTTCGCGCGAGTTTTATGGCGAAATATATTGATTTTGCAGTTATCAAATTTCCAATTATCGGCAATTTAACAAAAGAATTAAACACTGCTCGCACAGCGCGCACAATCTCTTCTTTGCTTATCTCTGGTGTTTCTGTTACGCGGGCGCTCAAGATCACAGGGGATGTTGTGCAGAATATTTATTATAAACAAGTTTTGGATGAGGCAAAGAATTCGGTCGAAAAGGGTGCTCCATTTTCAGATGCTTTTACTAAAAACACAAATCTTTATCCTGTTATGATGTCAGAGATGATGGAGGTGGGAGAGGAAACGGGTAAACTTTCAGATATGTTGCTTCAGATTGCATTATTTTATGAAGAAGAAATCGAAAATAAAACCAAAAACCTTTCGACTGTTATAGAACCATTACTTATGATAGTCATCGGCGCGGCTGTAGGGTTCTTTGCTATTTCTATGATATCACCACTTTATTCAATTTTAGGTAGTATTAATTAGTAATTTATTTTAATATGAATTTTTATAAAAAAGGATTTTCGGGGGTAGAGATATTGATAGTCGTCGCAGTGCTTGGTGTTATCCTTGCGATTGTTATTCCCCAATTTTCAAAAACCAGGGAGCTTCAAATTCTCAAAAACGGGGTAGAAAATACTTTATCGTCTATAAATAAAGCAAAAGTAGAGACGTTGTCTTCACTTAATTCCTCTGAATATGGGGTGCATTTTCAGTCTGATAAAGTTATAATATTTAAAGGAAAAGTTTTTTCAGCAGGCGCATCTGAAAATATTGTTGTTGATATTACAAGTCCTACTACTATTTCAAATGTTACTCTTGGTGGCGTGAGTTCTACTTCGGGGGATATGTATTTCAATCGTCTTTCTGGCGCGCCGAATGTTTCTGGTACGATCACTCTCTCTTCCGGAACTTATTCCAGAATAATCACGATCTCTGCTACTGGAAATACAAATGTAAATTAAAAAATGATATTTATTTTAAATAAAATTAAAAATAAGGTTTATTTTTTAAATAAAAAACAAGGTTTTATGGCTGTGGAGGTATTGGTAGCTGTATCTATCATTGCTGTTTCTGTTTTAGCTACTACAGCTGTATCTCAAAAAGCTATTTATGTATCTAGGCAGGCTTTTCATGCTTCACAAGCGTCTTTTGTTTTAGAAGAAGGAGCTGAAAATGTTAGAATTGCTCGAGATAACGCTTGGGTAAATGTCGTTTCTTTGAACAATACGTCAGAACAAGTTGGTATTTTTACTCGTACCACAACTGTGGCAAGTGTGAATAGAGACAATACAACAAAAGATATATCTGTGTCAGGCACCGATGATCCAGACACAAAACTGGTCACGATTACTGTGTCTTGGTCAGAAGGAGGTACAACCTTAACAAAAACATTACAGTTTTACATAATGAATATTTTTTCTTGATTTATGCAAAATTTTTACAAAAAATATAAAAAAATAAATGGGAAGAATAGCGGTTCATCTGTTTTGGAGTTACTTTTTTATATTGCTTTCTTTGCAATGCTTACTTTGGTTACCATAAATGCAATGCTTACGATGGCTAAGTCTTTTAAAGAGACGGCGCTACAGGCTGAATTGATGCAGGGGGGAAGTATTATGGAAAGAATATCTAGAGAAGTAAGGGCTTCTTATGATGTGGGTAATATTAGTGTTAGCGATCTAACTCTTAACACTAAAGATGATTTAGGTGTAAATAAAACCGTAAGGTTTTTGCTTTCTTCTGATGATATTCAACTTTGGGAAAATGGGACGCTAACTGGGAATTTGAATACTCCAAATATCGATATTGTGGGACTCTCCTTTACTCAGATAACAACATCCAAAGGTAAGGCTGTAAAAATTGTTTTAACAATTAAGTCCGCAAATGATTTATTAAATAGAGAAGAAAATTTCTACGACACCGTTGTCTTGCGTGGTGCTTATTAAAAATAATTTTTGATTCAAATGCAAAAGCAAATAAAAAGAAAAATTAATCATCAAAAAGGAGCAGCAATGCTTGTCTCTGTTGTGTTCTTTCTTTTTATTTCTTTGGCTATAATATCTGGGCTTGTTTCTCCGACTGTGCGTGAATTTAAAAATTCAAATGACCTGATCAAATCTCACCAAAGCTTATTCCTTTCCGAATCAGCTATTGAAGATACTTATTTTCGTTTAAAAACAGCAAAAGCTGTTGGGTCTACTAACACTATTTTTTTAGGTGGTAATTCGGCCACTGCTACAATTACTGATTCTGGTTTCAATCAAAAAACTGTTTCTTCTTTAGGGGATGTAAATTTTCACCAAAGAAAAAATGAGATTGTATTAAATACAGGAACCGGTGTCTCTTTCAATTATGGGGTGCAGGTTGGAATTGGGGGGTTGCTCATGGATAATAATTCTGTGATCAATGGAAGTGTTTATTCAAACGGAGATATTACTGGTTCAGGAAGAATTACTGGGGCTGCTTTTGCTGCGAATTCAGCAGCTCTTGCCGCAGATCAAACAAATGGTTCTGGTATTCCAGCTTACGATGTCACTTTTGGAAATACAAATGGCACACAAGATTTTGCTCAAAGTTTTCGGTTGAGTAATACTGGTGAAGTAAATAAGGTTGAGTTGTATATTAAAAAAATTAGTACCCCTTCAAATTTAAATGTCAGAATTACGACAGACTCTAGTGGCAAGCCAAGCACGACGACTTTGGCTTCCGGGACCCTCTCTTCTTCCTTGGTATCTACTAATTATGGATGGGTTAGTGTTCCTTTTTCTTCAAATCCTGAACTTATAGCTGGAACCACTTATTGGATTGTGATAGATGGTTCTACAAGCTCTTCGAAATATTATATTATTGGCGCTAATGATAACGGGTACTCAAATGGTGGAGATAAAATTGGTCAATATGCAGGTACTTGGAACAATACTAGTCCGACAACTCTAGATGGTTTCTTTAAATTGTATTTAGGAGGAATGACTGGACTTATAAGTGGGATGAATATCGGTACCGGGGGTGTGGGTAATGCATATGCGCATACAGTAAACAACTCAACTATTGCCGGTACAAATTATTGTCAAGTGGGTACTGGCAACAATAAAGCTTGTAATACTTCGCTTGCTGATCCATCTCAAGTGGCTATGCCTATTTCAGATCAAAATATCTTAGACTGGAAAGCAGAAGCAGAAGCTGGAGGAACGTATTCAGGAAATTACAATATCAATAGCTCGTCAGCCTCACTTGGTCCTAAAAAGATTACTGGAAATATGAGTGTAACAAATAATGCTCACTTAACTTTAACAGGTAATTTATGGATTCAAGGCAATTTAGACATAAGCAATAACGCCACGGTGAATCTTTCTTCGAGTTATGGAACGTCAGAGGGGGTAATCATCGTAGACGGCATTGTAAACATAGGTAATAATGCCACTTTCAGTGGCTCTGGTTCTGCTGGAAGTTATTTGATGGTTCTTTCTACCTCTACATCTACTTCAGCCATAACATTATCTAACAATGGTGGGGCGGTTATACTTTATGCTGCAAATGGTACGGTCAATCTGGCAAATAATTCTTCCGCTAAGGCTTTAAATGGCAAATATATTCATCTATCAAATAATGCTGTTATCATATATGATAGCGGTCTGGTAAATTCTAATTTCGTAAATGGTCCTTCTGGGGGGTGGGGTCTAACTTCATGGAAAGAGGTTAAATAGCTTGTTTCTCTTTTGTGATATACTTTACAGCATATGCAAAGTAAAAAATTAATCATTGGTAATTGGAAAATGAATCCGCTTACTGCAAAAGAAGCGGAAAAGCTTTTTTCTGTTGTTGTGAAAGAAGTTTCTGTTATTAAAAAAACAGAAATAGTAATATGTCCGCCATATATTTATCTAGAAAAATTAAAGAAAATAAGAACAAGTAAAATAAAACTCGGAGTTCAAGATGCTTTTGGAGGAGACGTTGGCGCTTTTACCGGAGAAGTTTCTGCTGATATGCTCGACAATTTTGGAGTTAGATATACGATATTAGGTCATTCAGAAAGAAGATCGATGGGTGAAAGCAATGCTGATATAAATAAAAAAATCAAAAGCGCGCTTACTTCTGGCCTTTCTGTAATTCTTTGTGTTGGAGAAAATACTCGCGATCAAGATCATGGTTATTTTAATTTTGTAAAAACTCAACTCGAAGAATGTCTGGTTGGAGTTTCTAAAAATTTGGTTTCAAAAATTATTATTGCCTATGAACCAGTCTGGGCTATTTCTACCACAGTAGACAGAAAGGATGCCACCGCTGCTGATTCTTTGGAAATGTCTATTTTTATTAAAAAAGTTCTTTCTGATAAATTCGGCGGAGAAGTTTCTAAAATAAGAATTATTTATGGAGGGTCTGTAAATACAAAAGATGCAGAAGATTTTTTGAAAAATGGAGGGGTGGATGGACTTCTTGTAGGTCGCGTTTCTTTGGATGCAAAAAAGTTTACTGAAATTATAAAAATATGCGAAACATTAAACAAATAAAAAATTTAAAAGGTAAAAGAGTTCTGCTGAGAGTAGATTTTAATGTTCCCATAAAAAATGGAAAAGTAGAAGACGATTTTAGAATCAAAGCTTCTTTTCCTACTATTAATTTTTTAATCAAAAAAGGTGCTTTTGTGACCCTAATCACACATTTGGGAAAAGATGGTACCGAAAGCTTAGAGCCTGTTATTAAACATTTCTTTGCGATTTCAAAAATAAAGAAAAATAAAGTGTCATTTTTTGATAATGTTAGAAAATTCTCCGGTGAAGAAGAAAATAATCTTTCTTTTGCAAAAGAACTTGCTACTAAAGGCGATATTTATGTGAATGACGCTTTCTCTGCATCCCACAGAGAGCATGCGTCGATAGTAACATTGCCAAAATATCTTCCCAGTTATGCCGGACTTCAGTTAGAAGCAGAAGTGAAAAGTTTGTCACGAGCCTTTGATAAACCCAAGCATCCATTTTTGTTTATTCTTGGTGGAGCAAAATTCTCAACCAAAATACCTTTGATTAAAAAATATTTAGAATTAGCTGATTGTGTTTTTGTCGGAGGGGCTTTGCTCGGTGATTTTCTTAGAGTGAAAGGTTATGAAATAGGAAAATCTTTAGTAGATGAAAATAATTACAATATTAGTGAGATTTTAAATAACAAGAAATTAATTTTACCTACGGATGTTGTAGTCAGATCAGGAGAAAAATTAATTAATAAAAAAATAGATCAAATAGAAAAAAATGAAACTATTTTAGATATTGGCAAAGAATCTATAAAAAATCTTGCGCAAATAATAAAGAAGTCTAAGCTCATTCTTTGGAATGGTCCGCTTGGAAAATATGAAGACGGAGGAGCAAAAGCCACAAAAGAAATATTGAAACTAGTCGCAAATTCAAAAGCTGAAAGCATCCTCGGTGGAGGCGATACTGTAGCAATGATTTCTAAAATGAAAATGGAAAAGAAATTTTCTTTCGTCTCTACCGGTGGTGGAGCAACGTTAGAATTTCTTGTAAATGGAACTTTGCCAGGGATAAAAGCATTAGACTAAAAAGCTGAAATTATTTTTTTTGCATTTTCTTTTAGATTTTCTTTTCTTTCGTCCTCGTTAGTCCAAAGCCAGATGTGCGCGTGGTGGACTTCGTCTCCAAAAATTTGCGACCGAACCATTTCAACACCAAAAGCTTTTTTCTGTGCTAATGCTATTTTCTTTACAATTTCAAAATATTCTCCAGCTTCTGGTACGTCCCAAACCCACCTATAGTGTGTTTTTGGTATCACTTGAACGTGACCTGTGCCTCTCGGATGTATATCCATAAAAGCTAAAAATTTTTCATTTTCATAGACCTTTTCGCAAGGTATATCACCTCTAATTATCTTGCAAAAAATACAGTTATTTTCTTCCATAAGAATATTATAACAAATTATGTTAAAATTTCATTTATGCAAAAGTTTGACGAAATGTTGAGAGAGTTACTCTTAAAAAGAGGAATTCTTCATGAAACACAAGCGGATATTTTTCTAAATCCAGATTACGAAAGAGATTTTCATGATCCATTTTTGATGCGCGATATGGAACGCGCTTGTGTACGAATTTTTGAAGCGATAGAAGCCAAAGAAAAAATAGTTATTTATGCGGATTATGATTGTGATGGTATACCCGGCGCAGTTGTTTTAAACGACTTATTTAAATTAACAGGATATAAAAATTATGAAGTATATATACCTCAGCGAAATTCTGAAGGATATGGGCTCAACTTAGAAGCAATTAAAAATTTTGTAAAGTCTGGAGTACAGTTACTCATAACGACAGATCTAGGTATCACGGCAGTAGAAGAAGTGGCGCAAGCAGAAGTGGATGGCATTGATGTGATAATTACAGACCATCATATTCCACACGCAGTTTTACCCAGAGCTTATGCGATTTTGAATCCAAAAGTGGATGACTATCCAGAAAAAATGCTTTGCGGGGCCGGAGTTGCCTTTAAATTGGCTCAAGGTTTTATAAAAAAGTACGGAGAATATTTTCAAATTAAAAATGGCGTGGAAAAATGGATGCTTGATATGGCTGGGCTTGCTACATTGTCCGATATGGTTCCGCTTACAGGAGAAAATAGGGCGATAGCGTATTTTGGGATGAAAGTTTTAAAAAAATCTCCACGTCCAGGCTTGCAGAAACTTTTATCCAAAATGAATATCGATCAAAGGTATTTAAGCGAAGATGATATTGGTTTTATGGTTACACCGCGATTAAATGCTGCTTCAAGAATGGATGATCCACTTAGAGCTTATGAACTTTTGTCTACAAATGATGAAAAAGAAGCTGGCGCGCTTGCGGATCACTTGTCAAAAATAAATGATGAAAGAAAAAATATTGTAACTCAAATAATGCGCGAAGCGAATAAAAAATTAGAGTTGCGCGAAGATAAGGAGGTGGTCGTGGTAGGCAAACCAGAATGGCGTGTCGGCATACTTGGACTTGTCGCAGGAAAAATTTGTGATTTGCACAAGAAACCTGTTTTTGTTTGGGGAAAGGATGAAAATGATTGTATTAAAGGTTCTTGCAGGAGCGATGGGTCTGTATCTGTCGTCGAACTTATGACTGAGACGAGCGAATCTTTTATAGAATTCGGCGGACACGAACTTGCTGGAGGTTTTACGGTTCACAGTGAAAAAATTCATTTTTTAGAAGAAGCATTGTCTCAATCCTTTCATAAAGTAAAGCGCGATAAAGTTGAAAGTGAAGTAAATTATGATATTAAAACAGATTTGGGCATAGTGAATATGAAAAATTGGAAAGAAATAGAAAAAATGTCACCTTTTGGGCTTGGCAATCCGAAGCCTGTTTTCATTTTTGAAAATGTAAAAATAGAAAAAATAAAAAAATTCGGCAAAAATGGTTCAGGGGAACATTTGGAAATTACTTTCACTGATATGCATAACAACAAAACTAAAGCAGTTTCTTTTTTTGCTAATCAAGATTCTTTTGAAAAAACTTTATCAGAAGGAATTAATGCAAACTTATTGGCAACTTTCGACTTATCTAGATTTAGAGGTAGAGAAGAGTTAAGGCTTCGGGTTATTGATATTGTGTAAAATCGATGTTATTATACACAATAACATTTGTACCTTAAAATCTACTTGCAAAAGTGGTCATAGCCAAAAGGTTCTTGTGTCAAACATCGGGTGTTTGGCATGAGGGTTCTTGGCTGTGACCACAGATAGTGGATAAATAGCAGAAAGGGGTGCCGCTGTGTCCAACTGTAGGCTCCCGTTCGTAGGTGCCCGGGTGGAGTCCCATCGCGGATCTATCAGCTTCAAGCTCGAGAAGAGGGGCGATGTTCTCTATCTCGACGGCAAGTCGCTCTCGCTCTTCCTCTCGAAGAAGCAACAGAAGGGCAGGATGGTCGTCGGTCACGAGCTTCGCCAGGAGCTCGAGCCGCGGGGTAACAATGTCAACGCCAGTGTGCTCGACTACCTCGTCGATCACCCCGAGGTCTGGCCGGAGAGTTGGAAGAAGGATGCGTATGTTAACCCCATCTTCGCGTTCTTCTGGGACGACATCTTTCGCGATCCGGTAAATGACAACCTATTTGTCCGCTACGGGTTCTGGGGCGCGGGCAAGGTTGTATCAAGTAGCCACCGTGTTCTCGACAGCCTCTGGGGGTACAACAACCCTGCCGTCTCGTCAAGTTAACGTAATGGTTCAATACCTTGGCCTCGCATTCGTGTGCGAGGTCTTTTTCTTTTCTATTATTTCTATATAATGAGGTTGTTGGTATTTAATTTATGGAAAACAAAATTACAATTTATACAGATGGTGCGGCGAGAGGGAACCCGGGTCCTGCGGGCTGGGGGGTAGTAATTTTTTTGGGGGACAAAATTCATGAACTCGGTGGAAGATCCTGCCACGCTACCAATAATCAGATGGAATTAACAGCGCCGATAGAAGCTTTGAAATATTTAAAACAAAATACACAGGTGTATGACATAGAGATTATGTCTGATTCCAAATATGTGATTTTAGGAATTACCGAATGGATTTTTAATTGGCAGAAAAATAATTGGCGCAACGCAGCAAAGAAGCCAGTAGTAAACCAAGAGCTTTGGGAAGAACTTTACGATCTTACAAAAGATTTAAAAATAAAATGGGCGTATGTAAAAGGCCACAGCGGGGATAAATGGAACGATAGGGTAGATGAAATAGCTACAAGTTTTGCTGACGATGATCCGGTGGAATTGAAGAAATAAAAAAAAATTTTTTCTGCTATACTTTCTAAATGCGAGATAGGATTTTTTATGTAGTTTGTTTTGGGTTTTTGCTCGGAGTGCTTTTGCGCTCTTTTATTTTTGTAAATTTTCATTTTAATATTTTGCTTGCTGTTATTGCTCTAGCTTTATTTTTGTTTTTTGGTGTGATTAGTAAGAATAATTGGGCCTGTCTGCGCAGGCAGGGAATTTTGGCTTCTGTTTTTATTTTAACTTTTTGCTTTGGAATTTTTAGATTTTCTCTGGTAGATGTGCCGAACCCTGTTATTTTTGAATCACAGGTAGGAGATAGAGTTTCTTTTGTTGGCGAAATAATTGATGAGCCAAATATCAAAGAAAATAATCAACAATTAACTGTCGAGGTTGAAGAAGGTGATGATATTACAGAAATTTTGTTATCTACTGGTTTAGATACAGATTATAAATATGGAGATGAGATAAATTTTACAGGGGTCTTAAAAAAGCCGGAGAATTTTATGACAGATACTGGTAAAGAATTTGATTATGTAAATTATCTACGAAAAGATGGAATTTTATATGTGATGAGTTATCCAAAAATTGAAATTATTTCAAGTGGAAATGGTAATTTCTTTAAAAGTATTTTGTTTTCCGCTAAAGAAAAATTTTTAGAAAAGATGAATCTTGCGATTTCAAATCCAGAAAGTTTACTGATGGGTGGACTTATTTTAGGGGAGAAGTCTTCGTTTAGCCAAGAGCTTCGTCAAAGCTTTGTGAATACTGGGACGATACATATAGTCGCGCTTTCTGGATACAATGTGACGATCGTAGCTGAATGGATTATGAAATTATTTACTCAAATATCTTTTATCTCCTTAAACTTCAGTATTGGAATAGGAATTTTTGCTATTTTATTATTTATCATAATGACTGGCGCAAGTTCTACTGCTGTTCGCGCTGGAGTGATGGCAGCTTTAGCACTCGTTGCTCGCGCGACAGGGAGAAATTATGATGTTGCGCGAGCGCTTATCTTGGCTGGTGTATTTATGGTTTTAATAAATCCATTTTTACTTGTATTTGATGTTTCTTTCCAACTTTCTTTTATTGCTACAGTTGCAGTGATATTTCTTGCGCCAAGAATTGAGAAATATTTTCTCTGGGTACCAGAAAGATTTCAGTTACGAGATATTGTTTCTGTGACTTCTGCTGCTTATGTTTTTGTCTTTCCTTTTATTCTCTACAAAATGGGCAATTTTTCTTTAGTAGCCTTGCCGGCCAATATTTTGATTCTTCCTTTTATTCCATTTACAATGATGCTTGGTTTTATCACAGGTTTTGTTGGGCTTATTTGGTATATGCTTTCTATTCCACTTGGGTATATTTCTTATTTGTTTTTGCATTACGAGCTTAGGGTTGTTTCTTTCTTTTCAGATTTACCATTTGCTTCATTTTCTTTTCCAAACTTTCCACTTACCCTCACACTTTTAATTTACACCTATTTTATTTATAGACTTTTTGGTAGAGATATAAAAAAATTCTTTACTGAGCCATTATAAAACCTTTTTAAGATTCTCTTCAACAACTTCCCAGTTTAGGTTTTCAAAAAAAGCTTCTATATATTTTTTCTTTTCGGAAGAGGCATAGTCGTATAGATAAGCGTGTTCCCACATATCGAGAGCAAGTATCATCTCGCAACCGTTGAGCTCGCCTATATGTTGTTCGTCTATCCAAGATGCTAAAAGTCTCTTGTCTTTTTTGTCGTACCAAAGCACAGCCCAGCCGATTCCACGAGTCATGGCTAAATTTTTGAAACTTGCAAGCCAAGCCTCAAAAGATCCGTGTTGCTCCTCTATTATTTTTTTGAATATACTATCAGCTTGTAATGATTTTGCTCCACCAGAAAGGGAACTGAAATAGACTTCATGATTTCTCATTCCGTTGTATTCAAAACTGAATCTTCTATGTAATTCGCCTAAAACATAAATATTTTTTTCTTCATCTACGCTGAGTTCTCCTATTTTATCAAAAACGAAATTAGCATTTTTTACATATCCTGCGTAAAGTTTCAAATGCTCTTCAATATTTTTTGCCGATATACCTTTTAATTCACCAATATTAAATTTTATTTCTTCGAATTTTTTCATGCTAGTATTGTAGCATGCAAGAAAATTCTAGGAAATACGGGTTACTGATAATCATACTATTACTTTTAGTTATAAATCTTTTTCTATTTCGTTTAGATTGGCAGAATTCGCACAGAGTCCTAACTTTTGCGATGCTAGATGTAGGGCAAGGCGACGCTCTTTTTATAGAAACACCCTCGGGTACGCAGATAATGTTTGACGGTGGGCCTGCGCGGAAAGTATTAGGCCCGCTTGCGAAAGTAATGTCGCCCTTTGATAAAAGTATAGATGCGATATTTATTACAAATCCAGATGCAGACCACATCGGCGGATTTGTTGATGTTTTGAAAAATTATAAAGTCGGGATGGTTTTTGAACCTGGAACTCTAACTGATTCCAAAACTTATCAAAATTTAAAATCAGAAATTAAAAAACAAAATATCCCAGATGTTTTAGTAAAAAAGGGGATGAGGCTTGATATCGGAGGAGGAACATTTATAGATATTTTATTTCCCGATCGAGATGTTTCAAGCTGGACGACGAATGATGGCTCTGTCGTAGCTCGTTTGTATTACGGAAATAATTCCATAATGCTTACTGGTGATGCGTCAATAAAAACAGAGCAAATAATTTTAAAAGAAAACAAAGAAGCTAATCTAAAAAGTACTATCTTAAAAGTTGGACATCATGGTTCACGCACTTCTACAGGAGAATCTTTTGCAAAAGCTGTCTCTCCTTTATACGCACTCATATCAGATGGTAAGGATAATAAATATGGGCATCCACACAAGGAAACCTTAGATATTTTAAATCGTTTTGGGGTTAAAATTCTCCGTACGGACCTCTTAGGTAGCATAATCTTGAAATGTGATAGAATAAAACCATGCGAGATAAACAAATAGAAAAATTAATAAAAGCGGAAGAAAAAAGGCAGGCAGAGGGCTTGGAGCTTATCCCTTCTGAAAACTATGTTTCCGAAGATGTTTTAAAGGCAAATGGTTCTGTATTTACGAATAAATATTCAGAAGGTTATCCTGGGCGCAGGTATTATGGTGGGCAAGACAATACTGATGCCGTGGAACGTCTTGCTATTGAGCGCGTATGTAAACTTTTTAAATGTAAATTTGCAAATGTTCAGCCACATTCTGGTGCGCCAGCAAATCTCGCAGTGTACGCAGCTCTTTTGAATCCTGGAGACACAGTGCTCGGTATGGATTTGTCACACGGCGGGCATCTTACACATGGACACCCTATGACTCTTCCTGCAAAAATTTATAATTTCGTTACGTACAAAATGAAAGATCCGGAAACAGGAGAAATAGATTACGAAGATTTAAGAAAAGTAGCATTAGAAAAAAAGCCAAAAATAATTCTTGCTGGTTTTTCTGCTTATTCACGAACGCTTGATTATAAAAAGTTTGTAGAAATTGCGCATGAAGTAGGAGCTATTACTATGGCAGATATGGCTCACATCGCTGGGCTCATCGCTGCCGGAGTATTACGTAATCCGTTTGATGATGGTTTTGATATTATTACTTCGACTACACACAAAACTCTTCGCGGTCCACGTGGAGGAATTATTTTAACTCGCGACAACGAAGAGATAGCAAAAAAAATTGATAAATCTATTTTCCCTGGAATCCAAGGTGGTCCGCATATGCACACGATAGCTGCCAAGGCTGTGGCTTTCGGAGAAGCGATGACTTCAAAATATAAAAAATATGCAAAACAAATTTTGAAAAATGCGAAAGCGATGGAGGAAGTTTTCAAGAAAAATAATATCAGAATGATCGGTGGAGGTACTGACAATCATCTTATCTTGGCGGATGTTTTCGGATCGCTCGGAGTGACTGGCAAAGAAGCGCAGACAGTACTCGATGAAGTGGGGATTACCTTAAACATGAATGCTATCGCAGGGGATACCAGAAAGCCTCTTGATCCGTCCGGTATTCGTTTTGGTACTCCAGCTATCACTACGCGCGGATTTAAAGAACGTGAATGTAAAAAGGTTGCCGAGCTTATGATTGAAGTTCTAAAAAACAAAGACAATAAAAAAATAAAAGAATCTGTGCATAAAGAAATTAAAAAATTAGCAAAGAAATTTCCGATACCAAAGAAATTCGTATAAAAAATTTATGGAAAATCAAAGACCAAAAGTCGGAGTGTGTGTCCTAATTGTAAAAAACTCTAAGTTCTTGATGGGCAAACGAAAGGGTTCGCACGGGGAAGGAACTTGGGCGCCCCCAGGTGGACATCTTGAGTTTGGAGAAAGTATTGAAGACTGTGCGAGACGGGAAGTAATGGAGGAGACTGGACTCAAGATAAAAAATATTAGAAAAGTTACATTTACTAACGATATTCTTCTGAAAGAGAATAAACATTATGTCACGTGTACAGTTATTGCAGAATATGATAGTGGAGAGTTGGCAATAAAAGAACCGCACAAATGTGAACGGTGGGAGTGGTTTTCGGTGTCAGATTTTCCTGAGCCCATGTTTATACCAGTCCAAAATTTATTGAAAGAAATAGATATAGCTACTTTACTTAACTAAAATAAAAATATGGAACTACAAGTCGGAGTAAAGGTTTTGTTGAAGAATAAAGATGGAAAATATCTGGTACTTCAGCGTTCGGAAGAAAAATATCCTGGTGTCGGCGCGAAATGGGATATTCCTGGTGGAAGAATAAATCCCGGGTTTTCCTTGATGGAAAATTTAAAAAGAGAAGTAATGGAAGAAACTGGTCTTGAAATCACAGGTGAGCCTAAATTAATTACAGCGCAAGATATTTTAAAAACAGATAAACACGTAGTGCGTTTGACCTATTTAGGTTTTGCGGATGGCGAAGTAAAATTGAGTGACGAACATAAAGAATATAAATGGCTTTCTTTGGAAGATCTAAAAAATCTTGAACCAATGGACAGATATTTCAAAGAAGTGTTATCATCTCTAAATGACTAAACGAGGCAAACTCATAGTAATAGATGGCACAGATGGATCAGGGAAGGCGACACAGACCGGGCTTTTGATTGAGCATTTGAAGCGTGACGGATACAAGGTGAAGACTATTGATTTTCCAGAATATTATTCAAACTTTTTCGGTAAATTTATTGGGCATTGTCTTTCTGAACAATATTTTAATTTTGTGAAAGTGCATCCGAAGATAGCCTCGGTACTTTTCGCTGCGGACCGTTTTGAATCCAAAGATAAAATTGAGAAATGGCTCAAAGAAGGAAACATCGTGATCGCAGACAGATACGCGAGCGCAAACCAGATTCATCAAGGGGGAAAAATTGCTAATACAAAGAAAAGAGAAAGCTTTCTCAAGTGGTTGGCCGAGATGGAGTATGAAGTTTTTAAAATTCCTAAACCAGATGCAGTATTTTATTTGAGTGTGCCGATTCCAAATGTATTAAAATTAATCGAAGAAAGAAATAAAAAAACCAGCAGAGGATATCTGGGAAAAAAGAAAAAAGATGTTCATGAAAAAGATATAAAATTTTTAGAAAATTCCAGAAAAAGCGCACTTTGGCTAGCAAAAACTCAAAAGAATTGGATAAAAATAGAATGTGTGAAACGTGGAATTTTAAATACTCGCGAAAATATTCACGAAGAAATTTACGAAAAGATTAAAAAGATTATTCTTGCCCGTCCGTAGCTTTAGCGAAGGAGGGAAATAATAAATGGAAATTAAAGTAAAAAAATTACACCAAGATGCGAAATTGCCGACACACGGGCATCCCGGGGATGCGGGGATGGATTTTTATGCTATCGAGGATGTGGTTTTCCCTCCCGGAAAGCAGATGAAGGTAAATACTGGTGTGGCTATAGAGATTCCAGAAGGATACGTCGGACTCATTTGGGATAAATCTAGTATTTCGTTTAATATGGGGCTCAAGGTTATGGGTGGCGTCATTGACGCTGGTTATCGTGGTGAAATTATTATGAATCTGTTAAATGTTTCTGATAAAGAGGTTATAATAGAAAAAGGTCACAAGGTTGCCCAGATGATTATCCAAAAATTCGAACATTGTGATATAAAAGAAGTAGACAGTATTTCTGAAACAGTGAGGGGGGAAGGACGTGAAGGAAGTACGGGGCATAAGTGAAATGACAAATTTCTAATGACTAATTTCCAATAAAAATAATGCAAAAAGAAATTAAAAAATTAATAAAAGACGCATTAGAAAATCTCGAAATAGAGGTGAGTGATATTGTGCTGGAACACCCAGAAGATCTAAAGAATGGGGATTATTCTACGAATATTGCTTTGGCTATCGCAAAAAGCATAAAAAGAAATCCGAGGGAACTCGCAGAAAAAATAGTAGAGCAAATTTTAAGATTGAATGTAGATAAAAATATTGAAAAAGTAGAAGTAGCCGGCGCCGGTTTTATAAATTTTCATTTATCTAAAAAGTTTTTCGCAAAAAGCGTAGAAGATATTTTGAATACAGCGGATAATTTTGGAAAAAATGATTCTTTGTCTGGCAAAAAAATAATGGTTGAGTACACTGATCCGAATCCATTCAAACCATTTCATATCGGACATTTGATGACGAATGCAATAGGAGAATCGCTTGCAAGAACTTTAGAATATTCTGGTGCTGATATTGCCAGGGCAAATTATCAAGGAGATGTCGGGCTTCATGTGGCAAAAGCAATCTATGGGCTTTTGAAAGATGAAAAATTACAAGATAAAACTGGAGACCATAATCTACAATCATCGAATATCGGTAAAGCTTATGCTTTTGGTTCAGATGCTTACGAGACAGATGAAAATGCTAAAAAAGAAATAGATGAAATAAACAAAAAAGTATATTTACGTGATGATGAAAAAATAAATGAAATATACAATTGGGGTTTCAAGGTTACAATGGAAGCCTTTGAAGATATCTATAAAATTCTCGGCACAAAATTCGATTTCTATTTTTTGGAAAGCATGATGGCTGGTGTAGGGCGGGATATTGTAAAAGAAAATACAGGGAAACTTTTTGAAGAATCTGATGGCGCTATCGTATTCAAAGCTGAAAAATACAATGAAGAAGGGCATCCAAAACTTCACACTCGAGTATTTATAACTTCACAAGGTTTGCCTACTTACGAGACGAAAGAGCTCGGGCTAACAGAAGAGAAATTTAAAACAAAACCAGACATGGATTTATCTGTCGTGATTACAGCAAACGAGCAAATGGATTATATGAGAGTTGTCGCAAAAGCTATCTCGATTTTACATCCAGAATATAAAGAGAAGATGTTACATATTACTCACGGAATGATGCGTTTTGTTGGTGGCAAGATGAGCTCAAGAAAAGGAAACATCATTACTGGCGAGTCTTTGTTGAACGATACACGCGCAGATGTCTTGGGAAGAATGTCCGGCAGAGATTTTTCTAGCGAAGAAAAAGACAAAATATCTTCTGATGTTGGAGTATCTGCAATCAAATATTCTATTTTGAAACAAAGTATCGGTGGAGATATTATTTATGATTTTGAAAAGTCTATTTCTTTTGAAGGGGATTCTGGTCCATATCTGCAATATTCTTATACTCGAGCAAATTCTGTTTTAGAAAAAGCGCAAAATGAAAACATTTTACCTGATTTTGAAAATATCGGAGATGAGATTTTTGAAGTAGAAAAAATGTTATATAAATTTCCTGAAGTTGTGTTGCGAGCAAGCGAAGAATACGAACCACATTATATTGCGAATTATTTAATTGAAATTTCCCGCGCGTTTAACAGCTTTTACGGAAATACTTTGATCGTAAATAAAGAAGATAAACTTTCTTCCTACAAAGTAGCTCTTACTTACGCTTTTTCTTTTGTTCTCAAAAATGGTTTACACCTCCTCGGTATAAAAACTCCAAAGAAGATGTAAATGTAGTAGAATGACGGAGTGACTCAAGAACAAGCATTAAATATTTTAAAAACTGGCGCGAATGTATTTCTCACTGGCGAACCAGGTGCAGGGAAGACTCATACGATAAATAATTATGTAAATTATCTGCGTGATAATAATGTGGATTTTGCCGTGACTGCTTCTACGGGAATAGCCGCTACACACATAGGTGGTATGACGATTCATTCTTGGAGTGGAATTGGTATTAAGAAAAATTTAGATAAATATGATTTAGATAAAATAGCAACGAGCGAATATATTAGTAAACGTGTCAGACGCACCCGTGTGCTTATAATAGATGAAATATCGATGCTATCTACAAATACTCTCGATATGGTAGATATGGTTTGCAGAGAAATAAATCAAAACGAAGAACCCTTTGGCGGAATACAAGTGGTTCTCGTGGGCGACTTTTTTCAATTACCTCCGATTATAAAAATAGACGAGACAGAAAATAAACAAAACTCATTAAATTTAAATTCTAAAAAAGTAAACAATATTTTTGCTTACGATGCTGGCGCATGGGAAAGAGCTCGGCTCGTCGTGTGTTATCTGACAGAACAACATCGTCAAGATGATAAAGATTTTCTCTCTGTGCTTTCCGCTATCCGCGCGAATAATTTTAAAGAGGCACATAAGAAATTAATAAAAACTCGGCAGATTGATTTTGACGATATTCCAGAAGAAGCGCTCTCTATAACCAAACTTTTTTCACACAATATAGATGTGGATAGGCTAAACAACGAAGAGCTTCTTAAAATAGAAGAAGAAATGCGGTCTTTCAAAATGTCTGCCGAAGGTAACGATAGAATAATAGAAACTTTAAAAAAAGGGTGCTTGTCGCCAGAGAATTTGGCGTTAAAAAAGGGAGCCGTCGTGATGTGCACCAAAAATAATCAGAAAGAAAGATTTGTAAATGGCACACTTGGCATAGTAATAGGCTTCGATGAATTTACCAGATACCCAATCATCAAAACCAAAAATGGATTGAATATTACGATAGCTCCGATGGATTGGAGTGTGGAAGAAAATGGAAAAATTCGCGCGAAGATAACGCAGATACCGCTTCGCCTCGCTTGGGCTATCACTGTGCACAAAAGTCAGGGGATGAGTATGGATTCTGCTGTGATGGATTTGTCGCAAGTGTTTGAATTTGGGCAAGGATATGTGGCGCTCTCTCGGGTGCGTAGGCTTTCTGGGCTTTATCTTCTTGGTATAAATGAACATGCGCTCAAAGTGCATCCCGAGATTTTAGAAAAAGATATTGATTTTAAAAATAAATCAGAAGAAGCAGTAAAAGTTTTCGGCAAACTATCCAAAACCGAACTCTCAAAAATGCACAACAATTTCATAAAAGCTTGTGGTGGGGAAGTGAAGAAAAAGAGGAGGTCTGTTAAAAAGTGATAATTGTGTAGTAAGCCATATTTACGCTATAGCGTAAATATGGAATTAGTGTTATTCTTTATTTGTGGAGCATAAAAAGAAAATTTTCTATAAAGGAATGCAAATAAACTCTTTTGGTATTCCTGTTTTTATAAAAAATAAAAGAGGGCGTATTAAAAATGAAAACAGGAAAAAATCTTTTTATCACACTAATTTTTCTTCATCTTTTAAAAAAGACGCTCCTAAAAATTTACTTCTTATTTATGATATTCCAGAAGGAATGAAAAAGGAGAGAGATTGGTTTCGCAGACAGTTGAAGAACTTTGATTTTATCATGATACAAAAAAGTGTTTGGGTTGGGCCATCACCGTTGCCAAAAGATTTTTTGGATTATTTAAAAGAAATAAAAATTAAAGATAATTTTAAAACATTCAAACTGGCTAAATCATATATAAGGTGAATTTTTAAATTGCCATATTTACGCTATAGCGTAAATATGGCAAAGAAGAGGTTATCCACAGATAAGTTTATTTTATTGTTTGTTCATGAGACAATGAAGGCGTGGCTAAGCCTAAGAATTTAATAGGTCTTAAAAAGATATTTTTTATATTTTTATTGGCTTTTTTCATATTTCACGGTCCTCAAGTTTTTGCTTCTACTCTTGTGGATACAGATATAACTCAAGATACGACATGGACTCAAGCGGGGAGTCCATTTATCGTTATGGCTTCAATCAAAGTATTTCCAAATGTTACTTTGAACATAGAGCCTGGAGTAGTGGTAAAATTTAATCCAATTTTTTCATACAACAATAACTCAATTTTTGTTTTAGGTAAATTAATTGCAAACGGCACTACGGAAAACAAAATTTATTTTACTTCAAATTATGATGATGGGGTAGGGGGAAGTACAGACGATGAGCAATTTTGTTATGACGATATAGATGCAGATGGAAATATTATAGGTGAAATATGCGAAAGCTATGATTCAGGCGATCCTTTCGCGGAAGATTGGGATGGTATTTATTTTAAAGATTCAAAAGACTCTGTTTTGCAAAATGTGTCCATCCGTTATGCTCGGGATGCTTTTACTATTGAGTCGTCTTCTCTAAATTTTAATAATTTAAATATTAATGATACTTCTACCGGGGTAACTGCTTTTAATGATAGTCAAATCCAGATTTTGAGTGGTGTATTTGAAAATATAAATAAAGATGCTCTTGTGATGTTTAATAAAAGTTCTTTTATTGCTAAAGACGTGTCTATTTCTAATATTCTTGGAGAAGCTGTTGTTATATTTAACGATAGTTCACTTACAGCAGACAATTTAAATATTGAAAATATTTTTAGTGATCGTACTGATGTTGTTGCTTTGTTCAATCATTCAAGTTTATCTCTAAAAAATTCTTATTTTAAAGATTGTCCAAATGAAGCATGTATAACTTTTTTCGATGGGAATAATTATATTTCAAAACCATCAAGCGTAAATATTGAAAATACTGTTTTCGATGGAGGACTTGGCTCTGGGTTACTTACTTTTGGGTATAGCGAGATAGCGACTAATATTAAAAACTCTTCTTTCAAGAATTTCGCGTATCATGCCATAGAAAATTACTCAGCTTTTGCTATTGATGCAAAAGATAATTTCTGGGGTGATCCTTCTGGGCCTTATCATGTTACTTTGAATCCCGAAGGTCTGGGGACTTCTGTTTTTGGAAATGTTTTATTTGACCCATGGATGGCTTCTGATCCATTTGAGGTTTGCACTATTGATTGTTTTTCAAATGTTCTTTTCTTTCCGGGATTAATGGGTTCCAAATTATATGAAAAAGGTCTTGATTGTGGAGGAGATTTGACGGGAAGTGAATGCGGAGATAAAGGATTATGGTTGTCTACAAACGATTTTTTACAAGAGAAACTTTCACTAAATGAAGAAGGCAAAAGTATTCAAGATGATATTTTTACAAAAAATGATACACAAAAATTGGATGGAGACGATATGGAGACGGGAATTATTGATGAAATGTTTGGATTGAATACTTACAAATCTTTTCTCTCTGATTTAAAAGATTGGAAACAAGAGGGGGCAATAAAAGATTATGCATTTATTCCTTATGATTGGAGATTTTCATTGGAAAATATTATTACAAATGGATCTGTTGATGCTGATAACAATTTATCTTACGACACGACGCAAAATTTTTCAGAATCTTTTATTTTAAAAAAGCTGGAAGCTTTACAAAAAAGTTCTAAATCAGGGAAAGTCACTATTATTGCCCATTCAAATGGTGGACTCGTCACAAAAGCTTTAGTACAGAAATTGAAAGACACTAACAATCCTATTTACGATAAAATAGATAAAATAATTTTTGTGGCAGTTCCGCAAGTGGGAACTCCCAACGCATTTATAAATTTATTGCATGGTACAGACCTTGGCCCAGGCGGTTTTATTATGTCGAATGAAAGATCACGACAATTGGCAGAAAATATGCCGACGGTTTACAATCTGCTTCCATCATTTGGGTATTTTACAATGGCGCAAATTCCTTTTGCTCCAGATAAATTAATTACTTTTGAAAATAAACATTTATTTGATCCACAAATATCTAAATACGGATTAGATATTTCTGATGAAACAGAATTGAAAGATTATATTCTAGGAGGAGATGACAGAACAAAGCCAACTTTCGAAGACACCGCGCATCCAAATATTGGTAACTCTGTTTTATACAATCAAGCACAAAGTGTGCATCAGATTTTGGACAATTGGCAACCATCTCCAGATACAAAAGTTATTCAAGTTGCTGGCTGGGGAGAAGAGACATTTGCTGGATTTAGCTATAAAAGTTATTTAGATTTTTGGGGAAATGAAAAAATTTCTTATAAACCAAAACTTATTGTTGATGGAGATGGCACGGTAGTAGAACCAAGTGCATTGTGGATGTCTACAACATTACCGAATGTTGAAAGATGGTGGGTAAACTTGGATAAATATAATAAAAATAATACTCCCGACAGAATTCATAGAGATATTCTTGAAGTATCTAACTTACTATCTTTCATAAAATCAAAAATTACAAACTCTATTTTTATAGATA
>JADZCK010000039.1 GCA_020851595.1 Candidatus Nomurabacteria bacterium
GAGGATTATCTAGATCACATTTAGAGAAAGTTTTAAATTCAATATTCTTAGCTTCGACTATCGCTCCAACAAAAGAAAAATTGAAAAATATCCTCTGAAAAAAGCCGTTGAAAATGTATCTTATGCCCGAAATGAATACACTCATGCATATGGCTCGTTTAAGCGTAACACCAGATACTGGCTTGGGCCATTATTCGAGTATGTGCGGAACACCTAATGTTATGTTCAGTTTGAGTAATTCTATATTCTGGTCTGGCCCTAATACTTTCCGCATAACACACCCTTATGGAAGAAAAATGATTCGTAATCATGCACTGGTCGATTTAAGCTATAAGGATAACGAAAATTCATTTTATTATGGTGAACCAGGAAACCAAAGAGGAGCCTCGGATATTGCGCCAGAGTACGTAGCTGCTAAAATACTACAATTATTAAATAATTAAAAAAATTAATTTCATACCTTTAATATGACTAAAAAGATATCAGGAGTTCCAGTTATTTTTGTAGCTGGTATTTTAGAAAAAAAGGAAAATGGTGTAAAAAAAATCTTGATTCAGACACGCTGGAAACCAAAAATTACTCTTAAATATTCAGGCTTATTTGAAATTCCAGGGGGACGAATTAATAATTATGAAAACATATTTGAAGCACTTGCGCGGGAAGTCAAAGAAGAATGTGGATTAAAAATAATATCGTGTAGAAATTTTTTCCGAGAAAAGCTATTTAAGGTAAATAAACTTGAACAAACAATGATTTTCCAACCATTCATTTGCCAACAAGTTCTTACCAGTAAGGGCGGAATACCATGGTTTGGTTTTGTTTTTATATGCGAAGTTCAAGGAAAACCAAAAATGCAAAAAGGTGAAACTAAAGATCCTAGATGGGTCAGTATTAAAGAACTTAAAAAACTTTTAGACAAACAACCAAATAAAATTTTTCCACACCAATATCAAATATTGAAATATTATATTAACAACACAAAATAGCCAATACTTATAATCAATATAAAAGATCTCGAAGTTGAATAAACCATAATTATATAATCCCCAGTTCTCGCATTCTAAAATATATCTGTATAGGTTGATTCTCCTTTCTAAAATCTTCGTGTAGTAAAGTATCGTCCATATCAAAAACAAAAGATACCTTTCTCCCAGACAGGTCATCTCTCACCTTCTTGCTACAATCTACAAGAGAATTCCCTTTATCACCCCCATCAATAAGAAAAGATTCAAATTCAATACCATCGCTCGTTACTATTTTTTTTGCATCAACAATATTCTCTATTGTATCTTCAACTACAAACACAACAGAATCAGCATTTTTTGCATTAATATTCACAAGTTCCTTTATAAGTCTTGTTTTTTTGGGTAAAGATAAAAATTTAAACTGGTTAGTCTTAATATTATGTTTAGCCTTTATTCTTTCTACTAATTCAGACAAACCTGATATTCTGTACCTAAAATCCTGTTCATGTGCACCTGGTAAAGGTTCATATCCCTTTCGATGAGAATCTCCTTTTGTCCATATATAAAAGGTCCCATCATTTCTTGCCACAGATGCAAAACAATCCTCCAACAAAGATTCAACACCTTCGACTAGCCACGGAGAATCTTTCCCATATTCATATACACCAGTAGATTGTCCTGACATAAGCTTGTCTTTGATTGATCGGGGAAGATATGGATATTTAACTAAAGCTGTCGCTACAGAAGAAACAATTTTTCTTTCTTCTTTAGTATTTTTAAACTTTTCATAAAAAGATTTATTTAAAGCTAAAATCATTTCTTGCGCAACCATAAAAGGATTTCGATAACCATATTTATCCCCGACTTTTTTTAAAACATTTTCATATACTGATTTAAAAATATTAAATTCATTACTGTTAATTACCTTTTGATATTCTTCATTACTGATAGTAGTTTCTTCTTGATTTTCGTTTACTTCAAGACCACTAAAAACAACCTTTTGGGCTGCTATCTTTCTTACTTGCCTGTCAGGTAAAAATTTTCTTGTAATAGGAACAATACCGACAGCAGTCTTAAAGTCTGGATGCTCCTCATCTGTCACATCAATGCTTCCAAATTTGTTTTTTACAAACACTCTCCATGGATCCAACTCAGCAAGCGAAGAGTTGACTGATAGTGGTCCAAAACGTTTTATAGCATCAGACATTTTCGTAAGAGTTTTTCCCGTATTGCTATTATCTTCTGTAACTAAAACTTTTTTCCCATTTATATCTATTTCTGAAACCAAATCTATTAATTGTTCAACAGATAACTCCTCACCAGATTGTTTTTTAGTAGAATGAGTTGAAAGCGGAATAAAGTGTAATGACGGATTTTTACCAATTAATTCCATAAAAACTTTAGTAACTATTCCAGGCTGGGTTCCACCAGATGGCAATGCAATAATTGTATCCGTTTCAGGATAATGGATAGAATTGGCATATGCATTACCCAAAATTATTAGCGGATTATCTAGTTCCAAAATTTTAAAATGATTTGTTTCTACCCCAAACGAAGCAATAGAATTTAAAATTACCAACAAAGAATCTAAGTAAGAAATGTCCACAGGATGCCCTAGCATGTGCAGATAAAAAGCTCTTGTACTGTCCTCAGCCATTTTTTCAGCAATCATGATCGCTTCATCATGTCTTTTACTTAAACTAATACCAAACCTTTTTGGATATTGTAAAGCATGGTAGATTGTCAGTGCGTGTTGTTTGGCATAATCAAGCATTGCTAATTTTTCTTTCCAAGAAATTTCTACAGAAATTATTTCGTTTTTTATGTCAACAATATCTCCTTTGAGAATATCCAATTTTTCAGCGACCGTGTTTCTTAGTGGATTTAATGCAATAAAATAATTAGCACCACGACTGCCAAATTGGGTGCCTAAATTATTTCTTCTAGAATCATTTTTAAAAAAATCTGTTTTACAATCTCCTTCATTAAGCGTTACAGAACCAGTACTATTTAAAAAACAATCTTTTTCGTAATCACGAATGGATTCACCGGGTCCCCAAATCATTGGATTTTGTAATATATGTTCTCGTGTTTCAGCTTCTTGTCTTTTCACTCTTTCTTTTGCATTAGCAACATAATCACGACCCTCTCCTGTATTTAATTTTCTTGTATATTTCTCAATCATAATTACATTTCAAACCAGTTAACATTTTCCAGGAATTTTTTTATTATTTCATCTATAACAGACAAATAAACACATTTCTTGTTTTGCAAAATACCTAAATATATTTCTTCATTTCTCTTTGCAAGAATAATTTCAGTTGTCTCTTTCTTAAAGAGGGTTTTAATTTTCTCAACCAATTTAAATTCTTCACTGAAGTTTGTCAAAAATACAGGCATAATTTCTTCCCCTTTTAATACAAGATCCGCCTGTTTTTTTTGCTTAATAACAAAATTTTTATGTGCTAAATAAACAAACGTGGTTATATGCTTCAAGGGAACAGAGGTATCTGAATTTTGTTTTGAATTTACAAATCTAGAAATTCTTCTTAATAATCTTAGGTAGTACGGAGTCTCAATATATAATTTAAATGGTGAAAGTTTTCCTAAAATACCAAACGAAGCGTATAAGCCTTCTAAAATATTTACCTTCTGTGGTTTTATTTCATCTTGCCCTATTGTAATATTTTCTACCAAATCAAACCGGGGGATTATTACAGACTTACCAGATAATAATATCCTTAAACTCTTAAATATTTGATCAATTTGAAAATTTTTCAAATCATCAAATTTGTATAAACTGGTTTTTCTGTCTTTAAAATTTTTACCGAGTTGATAATTATCTTGTGAAATTATTTGCGCATCATTGAAACTATTTTTTATTTCTTTCACAAAAGTGCTTTTACCTGTACACGAGCCACCTGATACTTCTACTAAAATTGGTTTGTTGGTTTTTTCTGCTTTCTTGCTTATAGCTTTAATAAATTCTTCTAATTTTCTGTTTGGTAATTTATAGCTTTCAGTCTTATGAAAATAACGATTTTCTTCTTTACCATATGGTTCTTCCATATTATAGTTGTTTTCAATATTTGTTTTTAGAACACAGTTAGCTAAATACGTAAGTATTTCAACATATGCATAAATTATATCTAAGCCAGAAGATACTTCCGTTAACCCAAAATTAGAATTTTTTATAAATGGTTTTATTCGCTCAATAGATGCGTGATTATGGTCATCAGACATAATATCAATCAGAATATACTCGACTTTTAATCCATCATGTTTAAGTCTTTGATCTGATACATACATGCCATGCCCATATGTCTCAATATCATAAACCTGTGAATCAATTCCGCACCCCTCCCTCAGAGACAATGAAAAGCTTACGGCAACAGGCATCCCCACTCCACTTGAAAGTACTATATATCTAACATCTTTCTCAAATTTTTTTACCAATAAAGAATTCGAAACTGAAATTGCTTGGTCAAGTAATTTTTTATCTATATCAAACGTAAGCGCTTTTGCCATAGCGACAATCCCAGTCTGGACCCCGACTGGTCTACAAAACAACTTTTCTGGAAATGGAGTAAAATAAAAAACAAAATCTGCGAAAACTAGAAAAGGTGAATCTTGGTTTGCTGTGAGCACAGCCAAGGTAGCCCCATCGTCCTTCACTTTTTTAGCAATAATTTCAGCATCTCCCCTATTAAAGCCTTGTGTGCTTAAAAAAACTAAGTCTTTTTTGTTTAATTTTAAGCTTAGAATTCCACCATTTGGTAAAAATTGTGCATTTAAACCTAGATTATTAACACAATATTGAGCACCAAATAATGCGCTAGGTAAAGAACTACCTGTGCCTGTAAAAAATATCCTTTTTGCTTTATTTAATTTTTTAAAAAATTCCTTAGACGATTTTTTATCAAAAATGTTTAAAGTTGACTCAATATACTTTGGTAAATTTTCCAAAAACTCCTTATATCTAATATTTGATTCATTCATATGTTGTCCCCCATTTTACCATAAAACAATCAATATATTAAGTTATTGGGGATTACCCCAATCCAAACCTATGCTATAATATCTGTGATGGATAAGAAATCAAAAATATTGCTTTGGGTGGTTATAATCGGATCGGTTATTTCCGTAGGGTTAACTTTTTATAAAACTATTATTCAAAATGATTTTGAGGTGGTGAATGTCTCAGAAGAATAGAAAAATATGGAAAAAATAAATAATTATTGGTCAATGACAGAGGGCGCATTTAATTGCCTTATAGACGACGAAAGAACAAAAGCTTTTAATAAAGCGATAAAAAATACTGTAAAAAAAGGAGATGTTGCTGTTGACATGGGCTCTGGTTCTGGAGTTTTAGCAATGTTGGCAGCAGACTGCGGAGCGAAAAAAGTTTATGCTGTTGAGTTAACATTAAGAGGTTGTTTTTGAAGCTCCTTGTGCCAACTTTAACCTATTTTTTAAATTTTCTTTACCAAACACAACATAAAGTTCAGGAAGAGTGTTTATCGTTTTGTACATTTTTTGAGAGAAATTTAAATTATTTTTCATTGTATTCACGTGATGAAACTCGATATTTTGTTCTTCTATTTTAAAAGAAAAATCTTTATTGTGCTCTGTAATTTGCAAAAGATTATTGCTGTTTTGTATGTGATTTATATCACTAACTACACCATAATCATTACCAAAATGAGAACCTACACCATAACTATATACATACAAAATAATTTCAGTTGAAATGTAATATGTATTTGAAATATTTTGTAATTCTTCTAAATATTTATTCCAAGAAATAATTTTAATATCATTGTTTGCATCTTTTATTTTTAATCTTTTTTTTTCCTCAAGATATTTACCGAACAATTCAACTCCTACGGCGTCATTTTTGCATAGAATCTCAAAAACGTCTTTCAAAAAAATTCTGACTTTTGCAGAATCTATACCAATCAGATAAGTACCACGCAACCACTTGTTTAAGATATTCAACTCAAAACTATCAACATACGCCTTAATAATATCGTTATAGACATTAACAGAATCAAAAATTTTAATATTTTCAAAAACTTCGTTGTACAAATTTATTAAATCAATATAATTTTGTTTTTCTTTTGAAGAAAAAATTAATTTCTTAAAAAGAATCTTTTTAAGATTTTCTTTATCCTCTTTAAATTTTTTAATGAAATTTTCTTGGGACTCGCTAAAATTAAGCAAAAAAATATTTTTATTTAATAGGTGCGGAAGACATATTTGTCGAACACTTTTTTCTGGTGGAACCGCAAAAGTATCTGTCATTACAACTCTAAGTATTTTTTTATTAGAAAATTTTGAAAGTTCCAATAAACTACTTATAATTCTAGATGGTGGAGAAATATAAGCATGCTCTGTGGTTGATATTATATCAGGATAAAAACCAAAATGTTTTACAAAAAGATTTTTTATTTCTTCCATGTTTTAATATATTTTTCAAGTTTTGGCATATCTCTATCACCAAAAAGAATATGGGTCTTTGGTTTAACACCTTTCTTCTTGCATAGTTCAGCATATACATCATCACAACTCAAACTGTATTGAACAAAATTATTCATATTTAGAATATTGTCATATTTTACAACCATTTCTTCATCCCCTTCAATTTCAACAATATACCCAAACGGAAATTCGTCTATTGTAATTTGTATCTCATCATTTTTAAAAGTTTTTCTCATTCGTTCATATGAGTCTTTTTCTACAAGACCAATAATCTTGAAAAGATCTAAGAGATTTTCAGAAGATTGAACTGAACTAAAATTATAATTAAGCTCAGTTTCCTTTTTTATACCATTATCAGTGTTTAACCTTTTTTTATAAGTAAACTCGAAGCTCTTCTCTTGCTCATTCATATCTGCAATTTTGGTACGCAAACGCAATCTTGCATCATCTTTTTCAAAAATATTATCCCTATCAAAATTTTGATTTTTTTCATACACATGAGATATTAATGATAATCCTAACTCTATACATTTTTTTTCAAGTAAATCTACTTCTAATTTTGTAAGTAAATATTTTTTTTCTATTTCAAGGTATTGTCCTGTTGGATGAATAAGATTATTATTCTTTTGATTGATCAAATCTTTATTATGCATCATTCGATCAACTTTTGTTTTCAAATAATCTTCATTAAATACAAAGTGGTCAGATTTAAGAGAGATTGTATCATCAATATTTATACCCAGATCTAAAACTTGAGAAATTTTGTCTGGATTATTAGTAATCAAACGTATCAATCTGACATTTAAGTCTTTCAAAACATCTCTTGCTACCTCATAAGATCTCAATTCAGAAGGTATTCCTAAAAATTCATTCGCTTCGATAGTGTCAAAACCTTTTTGCTGCAAATCATAAGCTTTAATCTTATTAATTAGATTAATACCTCTGCCTTCCTGGAATAAATACATTATAATGCCTTGTCCGTTTTTTTGGATAAAAGACATTGCCTGTGTCAGCTGGCTACCACAATCACACTTTTCTGAATGGAAAATATCCCCAGTAACACAAGAGGAATGGATTCTTACAGGAACACTTTGTTTATTTGTTATATCTCCACAAGTTAAAACAACATGACTTTCATAACTTATAATATTCTGATATACATACATATCAAAATAACCAAATTTGGTAGGAAGAAGAGTATGGCCTACATTTTTAAACAAAGAAAATATATCTTTCTTGTGAACTTTAAGTTTTGTAATAATATCAGCAAACATTAGTAATTCATCTTGATCTCCATTGATAGAAAAAAACGACTCAGACATGCTCGATAATAATTGAATTGCCGGAGTAATGTCATTTAAATATTCGTTAATTCTCTCTTTAACAACTTTTGGTTCATCATCAATACGTCTTATTAATTTACCTTGATCAAAATCACACACTCCTTCATTTTTAGGCCTTAAAATATCATTAAAAAATCTCCCACATTCTTGACAATATTTTCTACTTTCAATTCTTTTTAGCATTGTCGCCTCAATACATGCAATATTAATTACGCACTGTAAATGTAGATCTAACTCTTTTATAATTTCTATGCATTCTTTTGCTTCTTGTGTTCTTTTTGGAAATCCATCAATAACAAAATTAGTGTTACCTGCTTCTAACTCTTGAATAAGATTCTGTAGTATATTTTTTTTAATATATTTTTCTGGGTAAGAAAAATTATTATTTATATTATTCAACACGGTTCTTCGATCATCTTCAGAGCCGAATTTCCCATTCATTATATTTCTTGTAATTCGTCCCCAAGAAACATATTTATATCCCATCTTTTCTTCAAGTAAAACTGATTGAGTTGATTTCCCAGAACCAGGAGGACCAAAGATTATAATTAAATTACCCCTATGTGTATTTTCTATATTCTTATTTTCCATAATAGAAATATATTAACACATTTTTAAATAAAAGTAAACATAGGAGGGGTTACTTTTTGTTTGAATTGTTTTGTTATGTTATACTACATCCAACAAACAGAAATAATCTTATTATGGGCATTTAATTAAGAAATTTATGAAAAATAAAAAAAATACTTTTAAAAAAGACAAGGACTTTTTAACACAAATCCCGGATTGGGAAAAGGGATACAAAGATTCAGAAGAGCAGATTATCAAATTTGAAAAAGAAAAATGGAAAACAGAAAAAGCTGTTTTTACAGAACATGATATAAAAATTTTTGGATATGCCGTAATGGAAGACTGGGAAACTCCATACATGAAAGAGTTAGCGGATATTGCTGCATCAAAGGGTGGCACAGTTTTAGAATTAGGTTATGGTATGGGTATTTCTGCTAATTTTATACAACAACATAACATTGAAAAACATATAATTATCGAGGTAAACAAAGATATAGTTAAAAAAGCAAAAATATTTGCAAAAAAAGCACCACATAAAACAGAGATACTATACGGACTTTGGGAAGATATGATTAAAAAAATTCCCGATAATTCTTTGAGTGGAATTCTTTTTGATACTTACCCACTAACAGAAAAAGAACTTTACCAAAATCATTTCAATTTCTTTCCTTTTGCTTACAAAAAACTAAAAAAGGGAGGAGTATTCACCTATTATTCTGATGAAATCAAAAATTACAGCAAGGTTCACTTAAAAAAATTACAAGAAGCTGGGTTTAAAAAAGAAAATATAAAAAGAAAAATTAGTAAAGTTAATCCACCAAAAGATTGTGAATACTGGAAAGCTAAAACAATTCTTTCCCCTATAATTACAAAATAATATGGAACCAATAGACATATATTATTGTTCTGAATCGACTCCAACATTAGCACATTTTTTTACATTTGGTTACGCTCCGACACTCTTATTTTACGCATATATTCCAATAATAATCGTTTCAATGTTCCTTGGTTTTTTTGTCTTTTTTAAAGATAAGTATTCCCTTCAATCAAAGTTACTGCTTATTCTTTCCTCTTCTTTTGTTTTGTGGATTTTAAATATAATCTTACAATGGATAGCTGTATACGCTAGAGTAGTACATTTTTCTGCTCAAATTACAGCGGTCTTTGAAATACCAATTTTCATTTTTGCAATTTACTTCGTAGATGTTTTCTTGAACAAGAAAGATATTTCTTTTTCGTTAAAAATATTTTTAAGCACCATCGCGGCTGTGGTTATTGTTTTATTACCAACACAAATCAATACTCTTTCTTTTGATCTAACTAATTGCCAAAGCAATGTTGGAATACTTTGGAAATATATTTATGTAGGAGAAATACTATCTATATTTTATGTTATTTATTTGTGCCTTAGAAAATATTTCTCTTCAACAACAGATAAAATATTCAAAAAACAAATTATTTATCTTATGAGTGGTGTTGTTTTATTTCTTTCAATCTTCTCTGCTTCAAATATTTTTGGTGAAATCACAAAATTATACGAAATCAACCTATTTGGTCCTATCGGAATGGTTATATTCTTGGGATTGCTTTCGTATATGATCGTGCGATTTAAGGCTTTTAATATAAAACTCCTTGCCACGGAAGCTTTGGTTTGGGGGCTTGGGATACTTATCGGTTCACAATTCTTTTTCATTCGAACTCCTATAAATAGAGTATTAAACGGATTCACATTTATCGCCGCAGTTATTTTCGGCCATTTCTTGGTCAAATCTGTGAAGGTGGAAGTACAACAGAAAGAAGAATTAGCAAAATTAAATATTGATCTTAAAAATTTGATCAAGCAAAGAGAGAGCTTGGTGCACCTAGTCACCCACAAAGTCAAAGGATCTTTCACGCGAACGAAGGCTCTTTTTGCCGGAATAGCCGATGGAACTTTCGGAGATATAAGCCCCGAGATAAAAAGAAGAGCCAATCAGGGTTTGGAATTTGATAATAACGGTATACAAACTGTGGACTTGGTACTAAACGCTGCAAATATGCAAAATGGCACTGTAAGATACGATATGAAGAATATTAATTTTAAAGATTTAGTCGAAAAAATAATTTCTGAAAAAGAAATTCAAGTCGAGGAAAGAAAATTGAAGCTTGAAAAAGAATTTAAAGATGGGAATTACAATATAATGGCCGACACTATTTGGATAAAGGAAGTCATAAATAATTTGGTAGATAACGCAATAAAATACACCCTGACGGGAACGGTAACTGTCGGGCTTGAAAATAAAGATTCAAATGTTTTGCTTTATGTAAAAGATACAGGTATAGGAATAACCGATGAGGATAAAAGAGGGTTATTCACCGAGGGCGGACGAGGAAAAGATTCAGTAAAAGTAAATGTGGACTCGACCGGTTACGGCCTTTACACCGTCAAACTCATAACCGAAGCCCACAAAGGACGCGTCTGGGTAGAATCAACCCCCGGCAAAGGCTCTACATTCTTTGTAGAATTGCCAGCGGCAGAATAGCGAAGGTGGCTGACTCTAACTACTGACCCTAACTACTTTCTGGCAAGAAACTTATCCACAATTAAATCATATTTATCTTTAGAACCTGCTAGTTCCTCGTTAAAAAATTTTATAAAGATTTGATAAATTCTTTCTTTCAACTGAGAATTATTAAGTAAAGAAATATCTTCTTTAAATATTTCTCTTAATTCAGGTTCATACTCATTTAATGATTCAGGTGTATCAGAATCAACGAGTCCAATTGGATCAACCTCATTTATTATCTCTTTTAATAAAAAGTAACTAGTTTTAGTGTCCATTTTATTTTTTAAATTTCTTAAATCTTTCAATAGAACTCTTTGACGATAAATTCCTAACAAAATTTTCAACGGAGACCAAAGTCTTTTGTGCTCGATCAGTGATTACGGTATATCCTCCCTTTCCTCGTTCTCCAATAGTGTGTAGTATATTATTGGTTTTTGTATCTAGATATTTTGTTCCTCTTTGAAGAGCAGTTATTACTTGCCTTGATTGCATATTTCTCTCTACAAACCCCTCTGCAGCATGGGTTGTTACTTTCAGTCCTGAAATTGTATCTCCTACTTTTATTATATTATTTGCGACTCTTGCTCCTTCCTCTCCAACCTTAGCAACCCTAGACATTACACCTAAACCAGTTATTCCTGGTAATGCGATAGCACCTGCATCTAAACTCAATGCAACTTTATCAGAATTTGTATTTTCTCCACGAGAAGCATGGTAAGCATATAAACCAATATCATATAAAGTAAACCCAACATCCAAAATCGTATCCAAAAACTTTCCATCTGGATCTGAGTATGTTATCGGATTCCCATTTGCATACCCATAACTATTTTGTGCTTGTGGATTTAAAAGAGCTTTCTTTCCATCTTCTGTCTGTCCAATCTCCCAAAATACCGGATCCTCCGAAATAAACTGCCCCCTATCTGCCTTATAGTATCTCGCATTCAGATAATCAAGTCCAGTGTTTATGTCATGGATTTGTCCAATGTATTGCCTTTGTGAAATGTAATCTCCTGGAGGAGTGACGGTTCTTTCTTTACCGTAAGGATAATAGTCTAATGTTTGAGCTGTGTTTTTGTTTTGATCAGTGACTATGATAATGGAATTTAGATGATCGGTGTGGTTGTAATATGGGGTGACGGTGGAGCCCAAGGTTTCGATAGTAGCTACTGTTGTATCTTTAGCATATATTTGCTTGATCAGTTTGATTTGACGTTCGCCTGGGGGTTGTCTGTCGTAGCAGTTGTAACAATCAGTGCTGTAGAGTTTGTTTGGATAATATGAATTGATAGAAGAGAAAGAATTTGTTTTTACTCGATCATCTTTTGCGTTGTAATAATTTTTGAACTGTATGCCGGCAAATGTGGTCTGAGCGAGTTTACCTTTGTAATTCCAAGAATAAGTAGTATTTCCGGAAGAAATCAGATTACCATTTTTGTCATAAGTCTGTTCTACGCCTCCTACAGAAGTGGCAGCGTGAGGATTGGCATAATTTGTTCCAGTGTTACCTTGATAAAGATACGTACCGGCGGAGCCAGAAGTAATGTTACCAATAGCGTCATAGGTAAATGTTTGAGTGTAAGTATTTTGTCCCGAAGGTACTCCAGTGATAGTCGCAGAAGTTAAGCGATACAAATCATCATAAACATAATCAGAAGTTTTTGCTGTCGCAGTATTTGACGCATCGACTATTTTTGTAATATTTCCGACATTGTCGTAAGTGTAGGATAAATCTTGAAGAGTGACTGGCGAGTTCGTTTTTATAGGAATACCCTTGCCCATAACTTCAATAGGAAGTGGATCGATAGAAATTAGTTCTGGTTTAGGATCTTTAGAAAGAGGAGCTGGGCTAACAGTCTTTTTGTTTACCAAACGGTACAATTTTCCAGAGTCACAGGTATTTGTAGTAGTGATACCGTTTGCGTTTGTTTGTACGGACACTTGTTCCATAGGACTATAATCGAAACCTGAAACTACATCTGTAAACGTTCCCCCATTTTCCTTTCTTTCAATTTTTTCAAGCAAACCTGCCGTATTGTAAGTATATTTTGCTTCTGCATTGTCAGGGTAAGTAACAAGTGACAAATTATTTTGTTTATCATATACATATGAGGTGATATAAACATTTCCATCTACTGTTGCTGTGTCAGAAATTATATTCCCCAAGCTATCGTAAGCATAAGAGTTGTTTCCTCCACTTGAAACTACCGAGGAGCAAAGTTTGCCTATGCCTTTTGTACAACTGTCGTAAGTATATGATACTTCAACACCAGCGCTCCCTGTGTAATCCTCTGATTGAAGTCTATTAATATCGTCATATGAATAATTTACCACGTTGCCTTCTGGATTTATGCTTTGTGTCATATTTCCTGCGTCATCATAAACATAAGACCAAGAACCGAAAGTAGCGTCTGTCGTAGCATGTAGATCTTGCGCAGTTAATCTCCTGCCGAGTCCATCATAAGTAAAACCACGAACATTGCCTAGCGCATCTGTAATATTCGTCAATTTATTGTTGCCGTTGTAAGAGTAAGAAGTCGTGTAAGTTGTACCTGCATTTACTTCATCAACTTTTACCAAGTTGCCATAAGCATCTTTGTAATAACTTTTTTGTTTTCCGTTTGCATCGGTGATAGTAGTTTTCCAATCGTTGTATGAATACAAAGTAGAACCGACAGCATTAGTTGAAACAGTAACTCTTTCTATCGGATCATAATTGTATGTCGTATAAAGAGTACTCGTGCTTGTAGGTGTCGTCCTCGCTGTCCCACTTGAATTGTATGGCAAAGATTCTTTGTCCAACAATCCGCGACTGTTGTATCCGTAATCTTTCACAGAATATCCAGTTTCTGCTTCTTTGCGTTCTTGTATCTTTCTACCAAGACCATCAAAATAAATATAAGTGTCTATTGTATTTGAAGAATCGAGATAATCGACCTTATGAACGCTTACATTGTTTACAGTATCAGTATATTCGTAAGAAGTTTTCAAAACTGAAGTCGAAGGAGAAACAAAATCTGGAATTTTTTCTTGAGTTATGCGACCAAGTCCATCAAAAACATTTTGATATACAAAACCATTTTGATCAGTAATTTGTTTTGGTTTACCTACCCCGTAATCATACAGATATTGAGTGGTGTGACTGAGCGGATCTGTCACAGTCGCAGGATATAGATTGTATGAATCGTAAGCATAGTTTGTGACTTTTCCAAGTTCATTTGTAGAAGAGGTGACAAGCCCGTAAGTATTGTATGATTTTTGATTATTTACATAAGTACTACCAGACTTCCAATTTTCTTGCTTTGTAAGATTTCCTTTTGTCGCGCTACCAAAGGAAAGATTGTCATAATAATATTTACTCTCTTTCACTTTATTACTTGATTGATCAACAGTCGAAGAAGAAGACGGCAATGAAACATTAGTTCCGGATGCATAAGTGTAGCTTGTTGTAAATTTATCACTTCCTGTATCTACAAAACTTCCGTCATTATTCCCTGTGACTTCTCCGAAATTTGTCTGAGTAAGTAAATTACCATTAGCGCTGTCATAAACATATGTTGTAGCTGTATCTTTTGAAGTTGAGGTTCCGTTAAACAATTTTGAAACCATTTGAGATGTGTAAACAAAGTCTGATCCTGTTGCAATATTTGAATTATCCCATTTCGTAATATCTACTTGGTACAAATTTCCACTACCATCATAAATTTCAGTGCGAAAAACTTTTCCGATTTTTGAACGAACATCTGTATTTTCACCAATACCAGAAAGAGAAACATTTTTTATTGGAGAAATACTGTCTACATCTCCTTGATGAAAATATGAAATTGTTTTTTTAACTAAAACATTAGTAACATTGTCATAACTTTTTTCTTCTACTTTTTGAAAACCAGCAAATTCTTTATCGGAATAACTTGCATAAAATTGTTCACCTCCACTGTAAGTATATTCAGTTCGAGAAGATACTCCTGTATTAGGATCAGTATCTGTTATTTTAGAAACTGTATAAATAATATATGGAAGATGATCGTTTAACAGGTTACCATTTGCGTCTTTATATTGAGCAGAAGATTTATATTCAATAGAAGACACTTCTCCGGTTGAATTAGTTATTGTTTTTAAAAGATTTACTTTTGTTTTTGTATTATTTAAATAAACAGATTGCAGGTGTGGATAGTATGATGAATAACTAGCAATATCCGGTAAACCGTCACCATTAAGGTCTGTTAAAATCGACTTTTGTGTAACCGAACCTCTATCATCCATATATGAAAACACTTCTTTTGTTGACCCAGGGATACCACCCATTGGAGGCATCTGCCAATAGTAGTTAGAATCTACAAAACTAGATCCGTTATTAATAGAAACTTGTGGACCAACAGAATCAACCAAACCATCACCATTAACGTCGCCTAAACGGAAACCAGTATCTGGACCTTCGGTAGGAAATGGAAAAGATGCAGAATAAGAATTTGTTGTTGGGTCTAACCAACTATTTATCCCATTATTTAAATAAACATATTTTATATTAGAATTATTTCTATGAATAACATCGGGTAGATTATCTCCATTAATATCCTCAAAAAGTGATACGGGTTTAACTACCCCTGATTCTATATAAGAAAATCTTTCTTTTGTTGACCCCGGAATACCGCCGCTAGGTGGCATTTGCCAAGTAGGAGTCTCCACAAAACTAGACCCATTACCAACAGAAATTTGTGGACCAGCTGAATCGACTAAACCATCACCATTTATATCTCCTAAACGAAAACCGGAGTCCAAACCTTCCGTATAGAACGGAAAAGAAGTATATGGAATATACGTCCAACCAGGGATAGAAACAGTATAATCAAAAGTAGTAGAGGGTTTGGTGGTTACCGTACCAGTCTGTTCACTTCTTCCAGATTCTGTAATTGAACCCAATAGCGCATCTTGCCCATTGTCAGCATTTTTATAAGTTAATGAATATTTCTTTACCCAAGATCCATTAATATCAACCCTTACTTCAGAAATTCTTTTACTGGTGATTATATTAAACCCGCTACTAAACGATGAAAGTGCGCTTACTCTAGCCTCTCGACTAAACACAATACTAAATACCCCTTCAGTAACTCCATTCCCTGTATAAGAAATAGTGTCAGGATATATTTGGCCAGTTTCTTTGTAATAATTAAATTTTTGAAAATTATTATTTGTATCAGTAACTGATTCAAGCATCCATTTATATACCTTGTTTACATCATTAGGATTATCCTCACGCGCTTGAGCAGTATTTCCAAAGGAGAATGTTGTGCCACTTTTATCAGTAAACGACCAAGTATTATTTATATATTTATACAATCTAAAATCACCATTTTCTGTTTTTGGTCTATAAGTATGAGATGAGGAACCGACTAAAACAAGTTCACCGTCTAAAGAAGAAGAAAAAACCTCATAAGCTGATTCATACATTTTTTCTACTCCATACTTGTTTAATCTTTTAATAGACGGAATTGAAATATCCCAGCCATTACCAAAAACACTGATTTCATTGTTAGTATTAGAACTATATGAAAGAATTAGTTGTGGTGTTATGCTATTTCTTCCTTGTGGAACCTTAAGTTCATAGGAGTAACCTAAACCACCAGTTTTTTGATCAATTTTTGTTTTGTTTTCTTTTGTTTGAATTGCTGGTAACATTTCCACCAATGGTGGTGGAGTTGTTTCTGGATCTATTTTATTGTCGTCTTTTGGAGGTTCTATAGTTGGGGGTTCTATAGTTGGAGGCACATCTGAAATGGGTGGCTCTGTTTTAGGCGGTTCGATAGATGGAGGTTCTATAGTGGGTGGTAAGGGGCCAATATCTATAGGATCTGGAGCTATTATTGGCTTTTCATCAACAGAAATAGTAGGTAAAGACACGTTGGGATTATCTATTTCCTCCGCAAAAATTGGCATTATTGGAGAAAAAACAAATAAAAAAGCCAGCAAAAATGCTGACAATTGGGAGGCAAGCTTCGTTCGACCACTCATACAAAACCAGTGTTTTTGTTTCATGGGATTATTAGTTAGTTATTAAATTTACACCATCATAATACCCATAAAACCAAACTAGTCAAGATTTTGAATTTTTTATTGCTTCTTTTTTGCGGAAGCTAAGCGAAGCATTATTTCATGCGTAGCTTTTGGAGAATTTGTGATAACTAAAGAGTTATCGTCTGCAAACAAATAAGAGATCACTATTTGCCCGTCCTTGTCGTAAAGAATACGAGCATTTTTGTTTTCAATAACATTATTTTCAAAATCTTTGGTCAAAAGATAATTTGTGTTGCTACTTATGTTTATTCCAAAAAATCCATGGAGGTCATAGAACATTTTATTTTCCCAAGCTCGCATAGTATCGAAAATATCTGCGATAGATCTGATTTTAATCAAAATAAAAAAATCTTTTATAGTAGAGACTGTAGCAGAAGAAACATCTTCGATTGGATCATTTACCACTCCCATCAAAAAATTATCACTAACAAGAAGAGAATTTGCATCTGGAGAAAAAGTGCTTTTGATCAAAGAGATAAATTTACGAAGTCCTACTATTTGCTTGTTTTCAGTAAGATAAACCCCTTCTATTCCCCCTATTTTTACTTTCGTATTGCTGACTTGATTGAATACTATTTGAGTTATTTCGTCTTTATTGAATCCAGAAACTTCAAGAAAAGAATTTTTGTCTGTAAAAATAATCGGCACAAATTGCTGTTCTACCGATACGGTACTTGCGTCTTTTTTAAAGAAAATAAAATAAGCCAATGTCACCAAAGATAAAAATAAAAGCAAGGATCCAACAAGCATAAAAACCTTATTTTTCTTTGATGTTGGAGAAAGATTTTTCTTTTCTTCTTCGTGCTCTTCTTCGCCATGAATTATTTTCTTTACCAATCCCTGAGTATTATCTCCAATAACGCGCGCCATATCTTCGGCATAAGTTTGCACTATTTTATTTTCTTTTTTATTTTCTTCCATAATTCTAAATCGAAAAACAAAAGATTTTATTTTTTACCAAAGAAATCTTTATCTGCTTCTTTTATCGAAAGCCCTATTCTGCCTTTTTCTTTATCAACGTTTATTACTTTTACTGGCACAATCATTCCCTCCTTTATTATATCCGAAACTCGCTCCACACGAAATGGGGCTATCTCAGAAATGTGCACCATACCGTCAGTGAAAGGATTAAGAGCAATAAACGCGCCGAAGTCTGCTATTTTTACCACTTCACCTTTCAATATTTCTCCAACCTTGAATTCATGCGTCATCGCTTCAACTATTTCTTTTGCTTTTTCAGCTGAACCATTTTTACCAGTCAAAAATACTGTGCCGTTGTCTTCTATTGTAATCTCAGCGCCAGTTTTTTCTTTTATTTCTTTAATTGTTTTTCCTCCCCCACCGATGACTAGGCCGATTTTTTCTGGATCAATATTTATCATCAGTATCTTCGGAGCGTTTGGAGAAATATTTTCTCGTACTTTTGGAATTTCTTTTTCAATTGTATCCAATATTTCCAAACGAGCTTTTTTTGACTGCCTCATAGCTTCTCCAAGTATTTTTATTGGCACCCCTTCCACCTTCACGTCGAGTTGTATAGCGGTGACGCCGTTTCTTGTTCCAGCAATTTTGAAATCCATATCCCCATGATGATCTTCTGGTCCTTGGATATCCGTAAGAATTTTATATTTGTCATCAGATTCATACATGAGCCCCATAGCGATACCAGCTACAGGAGCTTTGATAGGCACACCTGCATCCATAAGAGCGAGAGTAGATGCGCAGATAGAGGCTTGGGAAGTAGAACCATTCGAAGCCATGGATTCAGAAACTATTCTTATTGTATAAGGGAATTCTACTGGGGTCGGCAAAACCATCTCAAGGGCTTTTTCTGCGAGAGCTCCATGCCCTATTTCCCTGCGATTAGTATTTCCAAATCTTCCTACTTCTCCAGAAGAATAAGGAGGAAAATTGTAATGATGCATAAATCTTTTTTCTTCTTTTAACTGAAGACCATCGATAGAATTTCTGTCTTCTGGCCCACCCAAAGTCAACACAGAGAGCACGTGCGTGCCTCCTCGATAAAATATTCCAGATCCATGAAGTTGACTCGAAAGTCCGCCAGCTTGCGCGTACAAAAAACGAAGCTCGTCCATTTTTCTGCCGTCTGCTCTTTTGTTTTCTTCGATCGCTTTTTTGTGAAGAATTTCATTTTCTGTATCATCAAACAAATTATCTTCTGCGCTAAAATCTTCTTGTTCTTTAAAAGTATCTTTTACCAAATCATTCCAAATAGTATGCA
>JADZCK010000040.1 GCA_020851595.1 Candidatus Nomurabacteria bacterium
CCCTAAAACGCATTCGGCACCCCGCCGTGCTCATAGGGGGTGTCAGTAAATTCCTCTGCAATATTAAAGTAGGAGCACTATATCACAAAAAGAAAAAAAAGTCTTGTTATTTTTCTTTTTTCTCTAGACGCAATCTTAATACCCCGATCTCATCTCTCAATATCGCGGCAGTTTCGAAATCTAATTCTTTTACGGCTTTGTTCATTTCACGCTCTTTGATTTTTATTATTTTTTCGTAAACTAAATTGCTTCTTTCTTCGTCAGACATATGAAGTTTTACTTCTGTCTTGCCGTTTTTCTTAGTTACCTTACTTTTGTCTAATTTTAATTCTTTGGCATAAGCTTTTTTAAAAACCTCTAAATCCAGGCTGAGCTCTGCGTTTACCACCTTTCCGTGTTCACTCTCCATCTCCTCCGTAATATCTTTTATCTTTTTCATGATTGTCTTTGGAGTAATGCCGTGTTTTTTATTGTAGGCAAGTTGAATATCTCGGCGACGTTTGGTTTCATTTAAAGCATATTCCATAGCATCGGTCACAATATCAGCATAAAGAATTACTTTTCCTTCGCTATTGCGAGCGGCGCGCCCTATCGTTTGAATCAAGGAAGTTTCTGAACGCAAAAATCCAGCCTTGTCAGCATCAAGAATTCCAATCAAAGCGACTTCGGGCAAGTCGAGTCCTTCGCGAAGCAAGTTTACCCCTACCAAAATATCAATCTCCCCTTTTCGGAATTGTGTCAGAATTTTAATTCTCTCCATCGTCTTTATATCGCTGTGCAAATATTCTGCTTTTATTTTTTTGTCCTTTAAATAAAGAGAAAGATCTTCCGCCATCTTTTTTGTAAGTGTTGTAGCTAAAACTCGAAAACCTTTCGTGATTGTTTTTTCAGCTTCAGAAATAAAATCAAAAATTTGTCCTTTATAATTTTCCTTTTCACTTACCCCCCGAACAATAGTCTCCGGATCTACAAGCCCAGTAGGACGAATGATCTGCTCTACTATTTGCTCGCTTTCTGTTCTTTCTTTTTCACTCGGAGTCGCGCTAGTATAAATAACCTGGCCAATGCATTTACTAAATTCATCATATTTAAGAGGCCTGTTATCTTTTGCAGAAGGTAAACGAAAACCATATTCCACAAGCGTATTTTTACGCGAAGCGTCGCCTGCATACATGCCCTGCAATTGGGGCAAAGTAACATGTGATTCATCTATAATAGTCAGGAATCCAGTCTTTGGAAAATAAGAAAGCAATGTCTCTGGCGGTTCACCTTCTTCTTTTCCAGACAAATGCCTTGAATAGTTTTCGATGCCATTGCAATACCCAATTTCCTTTATCATTGCAAGATCATAATTTGTTCTTCTTTTTATTCTTTCCGCTTCGAGCAACTTGCCTTCTTTTTCAAAATTTTTTAATTGAGCGTTTAATTCTTTTTTAATTTCTACTAATGCTTTTTTCTTTTTTACATCTTCAGTAATGAAGTGCTTAGCTGGGAAAATAAAAATATTATTTTCTTTTTTAATTATCTCTGAAGTAATAGGGTCGATTTTTGTTATTTGAGAAATTTTTCCTCCTAAAAATTCTACTTGATACATCACAGACTCGGACACTGGCATAAATTCTACTCGCGCGCCGATAGAGCGAAAAGTTCCAGGTGCAAGATCTGCATTTGTCCTTTCAAAATGAATTTCAATTAACTTTTTCATTAAAGTCAGGCGGTCGAGCTTCATCCCGACTTCGAGTTTTAAATTTACTTTTTCATATTCTTCGGGACTTCCTAAACCATAAATACAAGATACGGAAGCGACGATTATCACGTCTTTTCTTGTTAACAATGCTTGTGTGGAAGCATGACGAAGCATATCTATTTCTTTGTTTATTGATGCATCTTTTTCAATATAAGTATCGGAGGCAGGCATATAAGCTTCAGGCTGATAGTAGTCATAATAAGACACAAAATAATGCACTGCGGCATCAGGGAAAAACCCTCGGAATTCTTGCGCGAGCTGAGCAGCGAGGGTTTTATTGTGAGCGATCACAAGCGTAGGCTTATTGTACTGTGCTATCACATTTGCCATCGTAAAAGTCTTGCCTGTACCTGTAGCCCCGAGCAACGTCTGCTTTTGCATACCCTTATTCAATCCTTGCAAGAGCTTTGAAATAGCCTCTGGCTGATCCCCCGCAGGCTCGAATGGATTGTTTAATTTAAAGATGTTTCCTTGATTTTTCTGCATATTTCTTATACTATCATAAGACACGTATTTGGAAAGAAAAAAGCACCCGTAGTTGTTTTGGTATGTCGTTAGATTGTTGCGCCCGTAGCTCAGCTGGTAGAGCAGATCCCTTTTAAGGATAAGGTCCTCGGTTCGATCCCGAGCGGGCGCACATTTTTAAAAATCTGTATTTGTACAGATTTTTATTTTTAGTTTATTTGTTGCCACTTAGAAACAATATTACCTAGATTGTCCCAATCTGTAGATTTTCTACCAGCAATAGTTGCGAAAATTTTGTCTTTGTTTTCGCTCTCTTTGATCAGTTGCTTTTTTAACTCGTTATCAACAAAACTCTGGATTGCGGGTGAATCTCTTTTAATATATCCGTTACCTTCCCTGAGAGCTTTCTCAACAATTTCATCATCAATTCCGATGATATGCGAAGCAAATTCTGGATTTTCTTCTAAAAGCAGAGTATATTCAACCAATTGGGAAAACGGTACTACTAAATACATATTAGAAAGTGGCAGTTCCGTTCCATCTGTGCTTTCAAAGTCACCGACCGCCTTTCCGCGTAGTGATTCGTGTTGTTCTCTAAGACTTGGACTCAATACTTCTATAGATTTTCCAGAAGCCATAATATCACCGCCAGTAGTAGCAAAAAAAGCAAAATCTTCTATTTTTCTGGGAACTGCCCCACCATTTTCAATTTTGCCTCCATATTGATAACCTCCTCCACCACTTGTAAAATAAATATTTTCCTCAACATTTCCAGTTTGCCCACGTGCATTTGCTTCGTTAGTGGAAACATTTTTTTCCGTGAATTTATTTGATGATTTTAACGCTTTTTGTAGTAATATTTCTCTTGCCCTCTCACCTGAGGTTACATGAGTAAAGATATTTCTTGCCGTTCTCCTGGCTTCAAAATAAGCACGATAACGAGATACTTCAAAATCATTTTTTGTAAGCCAACCATCTACTTTATTTCCAGATTTCTCGGCAAGATCTTTAAGTTTAGACTGTGTTTTTAAAAACATATCTATATCTGCCTCTTTTACCCCAATGGCATAAAGGCTAGCTTCTTGACTTGGCAAGTAATTATCTCTAACTGTCTTTGATTGATGTTCACGAGCTTCTTCAGCTTCTTTGTCATTAAAACCCCTTGATTTAAATTCATCGTATGCTTTTTGACCAGAATCTTCCGCTTCCTTGTTAATAACATCGGCATTTTCAAAATGTTCAAGCCTTTTATCACCGCGCCTACTACCATACATTAAAATACCTGCGAGTCTCTGACTTTCTACAGTCAGTTGAAAAAAATCGTCCTTGGAAATATTTTCTTTTGTTTTATAACTTTCAATTTTAGCAAGAAAAATAGAATTCTGTTCATGGAATAATTCCGAATTGTGGTCAATAGCCTTCAAGGCCTCTGGGTTTGTTATTTTTTCTCTATATCTCTCATTTTTGTTTTCTTCTACCTTTTCCACTTCTTCTTTAACTTCTTTTGCTGGTTCAATTTGTTCTATTACACCAACTCGTTTTATCTGTTTGATTACATCTTGAGTAAGATTATCAATATCATCTGAATTTGATTTTAGTTTTACATCTACTTGGCTTTCTTGACGAATAGTAGCAATATCATCTTCAGGTAATTCGTAAGAACGAGATATTCTGTCTAGTTTTATTACTTGATCTTCTTTAATTTGTGACACCCTGCTTTTAATATCACTAAGTGTTTTTTCTCGATGTTGCTCAAATTTTTGTTCATCATCAATATTAATCTCTTCTGTTGGACTCTCGGACGTATTTTCTTCTTCAGAGGTATGGGTGTTTCTTATTTTTTCAGCAAGATTTTTCATAATGATGAAAGTTGTTTTTTAATTTTCTCAATTTTTTTATTTTTTAAAACTTCTGAAAAATCAATAATTATCTTATCTTGTTGCTGCCTCAACACCAAAAGCCGATCTAGGTAAGATTTGTAAATATTTTTAATTTGCTTCACTTCTTTTTGAATTTCTTCTTTTGTCATATTTGTATATTACTATTATATTAACATAAAATGGCGTTTTTACTTTTAAAAAAACTTTATACAAATTTATAAGAGTATATATTTTTAGAAAGCTTCAAGTAAAAACTGCTCAAATGCAGATTCAGCATCACGGCTTTCTTTTCGAGCTTCGGGCAAAAGATAAGAAATTCTAGAGGCAAAATCTTTAAGCTCTCCCTCTTTAAATTTACTAAAATTCTTCCTTAATATCATATCTTTAATTTTCCAGAAAAGAACACCTATTATTTCTTCCATCCCTACCCCCACATCCATAGCTTGTCTAAAATAAATCCAAGTATTCAACTTATCTTTATTTGCAAAAGCATTCGCCACCAAAAAATTATCAAATTTTTCTTTTTTCTCTTTAGGTAATTCGAAAATATTTACTTCGGCTCGCGCTTTTTTAAAAGCGTCTAATATCGGCTTGTTTAATTTGCTTTCCAGAAAAATAAACAAGTTTTCTGATTCACCCATCAAGCTCAATTTCTCTAAAACAAATTCTCTAGTTTCTTCGTAATCAAAAACACCCGAGAAAATAATAGCAGATTTGGCAAAAAACAAGCCAGAGCCAGAATACAAACTTTGTACTTGCATCCTATCAAAATTGTTCCTGTTGATCGAAAGTATCTCTATCTCGCTCGGTAAAGTCTTTATAAATTTTTCATAATTTATAATTTTATTTTTTGCGTCATCGCCAGAGAAAAGATATATCATAAACTAAAACTTAACGGATTTCTTGTATTCCAAATACGGAGTGCCATATTTTTCTGCTAGAACTTTTTCTTGTTTTTCTATAAACAGAAACTTCGCGACAACAAAAGAAATAAAGGCAGATAAAATTACAAAAAATGCATTAATAATAAAGCCGAAACCAAGCACCAAAAAGAAAATTCCAAAACTGGTAGGAATTCTGGTAAAGCGATAAGGCCCCCTGGAAAAGGTTTCTTTATTTATGTTTTCTTTATTCAAATGATGCGATGTGTATTGAGCCCAAATAATCAAAAAAGTTCCAAACATCATAAGTAGCAACCCTAAAATACCAACAGAATAAGCATTAAAAACTTTAAAATCAAAAAAGTAGTCTAAAGACACTCCAATCAAGAAAAAGAACAAATAAACAGAGTAAGAGTGGGCCAAAATATGATGCACACTTTGTTTTTTAACGTATGTTTTGTCTTCGTTTTCCATATATTTATTGTATCACAAATTTACTATTTGACTTCTCCAAGATTATCACCAAAACCAGAATGCACAAGTAGAGGGATATCTGTCTTGTAATGCAAATACGAACGTTCTAATACCCCTTCCATAGCGTCTTTTATTATTTTATCCGCCTCTTTTAATACTTCCTCGTCTATTTCATAAACCAATTCGTCGTGTATTTGGAGCACCAAGTGAGCCTTATCAAGAAGCCCTGCTTTTTCTAAATCTTCTTCTGCAAACCTTATGGCAAGCTTGATGATGTCTGCGGCTGTCCCCTGAAGCGGAGCGTTTGTAGCTGTACGTTCTGCCATATTTTTAAGAAACGGAATTCTAGAATTTATATTTGGAAAATATCTTCTTCTGCCAAAAAGTGTTTCTGTAAAAGAGTTTTTCACGGCAAATATTTTTACAGATTCTAAATAATCTTTCACGCCAGAAAACTGATTAAAATAATTGTCATAAAACTTCTGCGCTTCTTCTCGAGTTCCCCCCAAATTCTTTTTCAAAGCTGAAACACCCATGCCATAAATAATTCCAAAATTTATTACCTTTGCTTTGCGACGCATTTCGCTATCTACTTTTTCTAATGGAACATCGAAAACAAAAGATGCTACCCCAGCATGAATATCTTTTCTTTCACGGAAAACTTGTGTCATTTTTTTATCTCCTGAAAGCATCGCTGCGACGCGTAATTCTATCTGGCTATAATCAAAAGCGGACAGTTTGTGACCTTTTTCTGCCACAAATCCATTTCTTATTTTCTTTCCAAGTTCCGTTTTTATCGGCAAATTTTGTAGGTTTGGATCTTGAGAAGAAAAGCGGCCAGTAGTCGTGCCGTTTTGTATAAATTTTGCATGCAAACGGCCATCTTCTTTTGTCATTTTCGGTATGACATCTATATAAGTAGAAAGAAGTTTCTGTAATTCTCGGTAAGCTAAAATGTCTTTAATTATTGGATTTTCTTCTTCTAATTCTTCTAGCACAGACACTTTAGTAGAAAATCCACCACTTGCGTTTTTCTTTACTTTGTTTTTCCCTGGTGTTTTCATACCCATTTTATCAAAAAGAATTTCGCCGAGTTGTTTGGGTGAATTTATATTAAACTCTGTGCCAGCTTGGTTGTAAATTTTTTGAGTTAAAATATCTAATTCTTTGTGATATTCTTCCGACAATTTTTCAAAATACTTTTTGTCTATCAAAATTCCATAATCTTCCATTTCTTTTACCACAGGAATGATGGGCTTTTCTATCTCCTCGTATATTTTTTCTAAATTTTTCTCTTTTAACTTTTTAAAAACAAATTCATAAGCCACTTCAAAATCGTTTGTATTTGCAAACATTAAAATATCTTCCAATTGGGGGTTTGAGATATCAGAATTTATTAACCAAAGAGCTATACTTGCTTCTTGAAGTTTTTGTGAGTCTATTTTTTTTAAATTCTCCTGAATATGCTCGGAAGAATCTTCGCTACGACCAGCAAGATCTTGCCCTTCCAAGACGGAATGCGAATTCTGGAGAGCATGTTCAGGAAAATTTTGATTACCGTTAAAAAAACTTCGAAGTCGCGCCATCAAACTTCTAAATTCAAAATTTATAAAAACTTGTTCTATTTTTTTTAAGTCTGCATTGTCCCAAAAAGTTTTCTCTGGCAGTTTAAAATCTATAGGCGCATCAGTACGAATGGTCGCCAGAACTTTCGAAAACAACGCTTCTTCTTCGTTATTTTTTAATAACTCAATCATTCTTTTACTTACACCTGCTTCCAAAAAAGCTTCGTCACCTTTCTTTAATTGTTTATAAATTTCCTCTATCGTTCCAAATTTTACAATCAGATTTTCGGCTGTTTTTTCTCCGATACCTTTAATACCAATAATATTGTCGGAAGGATCACCGCGCAAGCCTTTATAATCGGGCAAGAATTTTGGTTTAAAATGAAATCTATCCATTACAGCGTCTTCATCGTAAAGTATCGTATCGTTGATTCCTTTTTTTAGTGTATAAACTTGTACTTTTTTATCATCAATCAATTGCATTGTATCCATATCGCCAGATGCAATTATGATATTTATGTTTTTGTCTTTTTTATATTTCTCAACAATCGTTCCCAAAACATCATCAGCTTCAAAACCAGGAGCATCAAAAACAGGAATATCAAAAGCCTCAAAAATATTACGGGAGTTTTTCAATTGCATTATTAATGCTTCGTCTGCTTTTACTCTTCCAGCCTTATAGCCATCGTAAGCTTCGTGACGAAATGTTTTTTGCGGTAGATCATAACAAGCCACGATGTAATCCGGCTTCAAATCAGCAATTATTTTCATCAACATACTAGAAAGCCCATACAAGGCTCCGGTGGGTTCTCCTTTAGAAGATAAAAATTCAGGCAAAGCGTGGTAAGCACGATGAATAATGGCATGCGCGTCGAGCAACACTAACTTCTTTGGTTTTTTGGTTTGTTCAGGCATTGTGTAAATTATACCATTTAATATATACTTAAATACAAATGGCTTCTTTTGATGAAGAAAAACAAAATAAACAACTTGATGATTTACACAAACAAGAAGAGGAACAGCTTGTAGCGACATTGGCAGAATCCAAATATGGTTTGCCTTACATAGATCTGTATCGCCTAGGAATAGACAACGAAGCTCTGCGTGCAATATCTGAAAAGGACTCTAAAGAAATGAATGTGGCTCCGTTTAAACTTTTTGGTAAGAATATTTTTATTGCTGTGCGCTCCCCTTCAGAAGATCTTTTACATAGATTAAAAGATGACATGGAAAGAAAAAGCTTAATTCCTGTTTTTTATATGGCATCCTCAGCAAGCATAGCGAAAGTGTGGGCTAGATATCAAGAAATTTCTATGGCAGAAAGTTCAAAAATTGGAGGATTGGATATATCTGGAGAAGTTTTAAGAGAGACTGCTAAAAATATAAACAAAATACAAGATATTGAAAAAATGGTAACGGAAGCGCTTGAAGGAAATAAGATTCACAAAATTTCTCGCTTGCTTGAAGTGATCCTTGCTGGGGCAATAGCCATAAAGGCTTCTGATATTCACATAGAACCAGAAAAGGAACGCGCCCGGTTAAGAATTCGTCTTGATGGAGTATTGCAAGATGTAAACTTTTTTGGTTTAGATATTTATCGATTGATTAATTCTCGTGTCAAACTTTTATCTGGAATGAAGTTAAGTTCAAATATAGCGCAAGATGGTCGTTTTAGCATAATGGAAGATGAAGAAGAATTAAGTATTCGTACTTCTCTTATCCCCGGAGCTTACGGAGAATCTATTGTTATGCGCATTTTGGATCCAAAAGCTATTCAAGTAAAACTCGAAGAACTTGGTATAGAACCATTTCTTTTTGAAGTTATACAACAAGAAATATCAAAACCAAACGGAATGATTTTGGTTACAGGTCCGACTGGTTCAGGTAAAACTACTACTCTTTATGCTTTTTTGCGAAGGATTTATTCCACAGAAATAAAAATTATAACCATCGAAGATCCTATCGAGTACCATTTACCCGGAATAACTCAAACACAAACAAATGAAGCGCGAGGTTATAATTTCGTAGAAGGTTTACGCTCAGCACTCCGCCAAGACCCAGATGTGGTGATGGTCGGAGAGATTAGAGATAAAGAAACAGCTGAAATAGCTGTGCAATCCGCTCTTACGGGACACATAGTCTTCTCTACTCTTCACACCAACAATGCGGCTGGAGTCATCCCTCGTTTGATAGATCTCGGAGTTAACCCAAAAATTTTAGTATCGGCTTTATCCATTTCTATCGCTCAACGTTTGGTCCGCAAGCTTTGTGTTTTTTGCAAAAAAGAATACACACCAACAGAAAAAGAGTCTTCTGTTATTAGATTAGTCATGGATAGTATTGTAAGCGATGGTAAAAGTCTTTCAGACTACAAAATTGACCCAAGTGCTCCAATAAAAATATTTACTAAAGTTGGTTGTGACAAATGTAGTATGACGGGATACAAAGGACGTATAGGAATATTTGAAGCAATTAAAACAAATGAGTCTATAGAAAAAATAATGCCCCAAAATCCAAGCGAGCATGAAATAAAAAAAGTCGCTCGCACGCAAGGAATACTCTCAATGCGCCAAGATGGAATAGTAAAAATATTAAACGGAATTACTTCCTACGAAGAAGTGTTAAGTGTTGTTGATCTCACAGAGGAATAGTTTTTTATTTCTCTGACGCAACTAGAAAATAAAAAAGCATTAATCTCTAAACAATCCTTTTGGAGCTGTGCCCCAAGAGTAACAAAATATTATAGGATAGCCCCAGAAACTAATTAAAGCTCCAAAACGTCCTATGCAAATTCGTATAACCGATGGCTGATTGCTTAGAGATTAATGCCTTCTTGGTAATTAATCTCACAGAAACAATTGTACTACATGTGAAGAACAACAAGTGCTATAATGTTGATAGCTATGTGTATATTGTGTTAATAAATATACTACACACAGAGTATAGCATATTATAAAAATAAAGTCAAGTAAAATGCCAAAAGACCCAGAAAAACCAACAACAGAAAAAAACGCTAATTTTGATGACTCTTTTTTAGATCAAACACTCCGCCCGAGCAATTGGGATGAGTATATCGGTCAAAAACACATAAAAGACAACGTTAAAATACTATTACAGGCCGCTTTGGAGCGTGGACA
>JADZCK010000041.1 GCA_020851595.1 Candidatus Nomurabacteria bacterium
AATTTCAAAACACCAGAAGAAATGTTTACAAAAGAGATTTTGAAAACAAAAAAACCACTTTCTTGTGGTATGATGAATGAAGTATTAAAAACTAATTAGTGTTCGAATTCGGGGGTGGGGGTAGGACTCCTTTCCACTAAATACCATACCATTTTTTCAAATAAAATCAACTATTTTTCAAGTAGTTCTTCAAAGATTCTTCTTTAAATTCAAAAAAGTTATCGTCTAAAATTGATTGCCTAATTTTTTTTACTAGATTAACAATAAAATATAAATTGTGTGTTGAAGCCAAAGTTCCAGCGAGCATTTCTTTTCCATGAAAAAGATGTGCTATATAAGCGCGAGTATAATGCTTACAGCTATAACACTCACAATCTTTTTCAATCGGGGTAAAATCATTCCTAAATTTTGCATTAGTCATTATCATCTTTCCGGTTTTTGTGTAAACAGTTCCGTTTCTTCCTAATCGTGTCGGCAAAACACAATCAAAAAGATCTACGCCGTTTTCTATACCCATAAATAAATCTTCTGGTTCTCCTATGCCTAGTAAGTGCCTTGGTTTTTCTTCTGGTAATATTTCATTCACCCATTTTACAGCAGTAGACATATCTTCTTTTGCAAAGCTTCCGCCGATTCCAAAACCATCAAAATCCAAACTTTTTATAAATTCTGCAGATTTTTTTCTCAAACTTTCTTCCCTTCCGCCTTGCACAATACCAAAGAGTGCGGGAGAATACCCGGAGAAATCTTCGCTGCGACCAGTTCGATCTTGCCCTTCCAAGACGGAATGCGAATGACGGAGGGTATTCTCCTGCACGAGTCTTTTGTGTTCTTTTAGGCTTCTCTCTGCCCAACAGTGTGTCCTTTCAAGCGCTTCTTCTTGGTAACGCAAATCTTCCGCTGGACTAGTACATTCATCAAAAGCAAAAATAATATCGGCGCCGAGATTGTGTTGAATCTCTATAGATTTCTCGGGAGTGATGTAATGTATCGATCCATCAAGATGCGATTTGAAAGAAACTCCATCCTGCCCTATCTTGGCGAGTCGTGGCGCATCACTATCATCAAAACGCTCCGGAATCATCAAAGATGGATCTGTTACTTTTGTAACTTTTGAAATATCTTTTCCATAAGCAGCACCCAAAGAAAAAACTTGGAACCCTCCAGAGTCTGTCATCGTGGGGCCAAGCCAATTCATAAATTTACCTATACCGCCTGCGTTACGCACAATCTCGTCTCCAGGTTGCAAATATAAATGGTAAGTATTGCCGAGTACTACTTGTGTGCCCGCGTCTCGCACTAGCTCTGGACTCAAAGATTTCACAGTTGCTTTTGTTCCTACAGCTACAAATGCCGGAGTCTCTATGACTCCATGCGGAGTTTCTAGAATTCCAACACGCCCCAAACTACCTTTTAATTTTTTTTCTATTTTAAAATACATTTTTATTTATTGAGTTTGCACTTCTACAAATTTCAAACTCTGAATATTTACAGGGCTCACGAGCAAAGCCTTAATGAAGGGATCCCGTGGATCAGAAATTATAGTTTCTACGACAGCTAAAAGATAAGGATTAATTCCTGGCATAGTCACTTGGTCTCCTTTTTGTAAAACTAGATCTCTCGGCAGAATCATTTCAAAGTTTCCCCCACCACGACCAACTAAATCCATAGAAATATTTTTACCTGATATAATACCTTGAGTTTCTTCTTCTGGGCTCGAAAATAAAACCACCTTAGATGAACTTCCATAAACCTCACTAATCTTTCCGATAGGTATATTTCCAAATGCAAAAATTATATCGCCCACCTCCACTCCTTTATTTACACCAATATCAACAACAAGAGTATCATAAAAACTTTTGTTTGGTTTGGATAAAATAGCAGACAAAACCATGGGGATTTTTTCATCTTTTCTTTTTAAAATTTCTTTTAGATTTTCATTTTCAGCAAGCAAAGAATTATAATTTGAAATTCTAGCTTCTTCTTGATTCAGTTGAGCAAGCAAAGTTTGATTCTGATCGTAAAGAGTGTGTTTTGAAGAGAAATATGAATTTATACTACTTATTTTACCCCCGATACTACTCCCCAACACAAAAACAGGACGAAATATACCTCCTACCACATAAGAAAATCCACCCCAAATACCTGACCTAAAATAAAAGAAAACCAAAAAAATAATTACATAAACTGTAATTCTAAAAAATTTCTTTTCTTTGTTTTTTTTATCTAGGAGGTAACTCATCTTGATTACCTATCAAAACTTCTTTATAAAAATCCAAATCATCTAAGATAACTCCAGTACCCCGAGCTACAGCCGAAAGAGGATCTTCGACAACATAAACAGGTATTTTTAAAACTCTTTCAAGAAGCTGGTCAAGCCCTGGCAAAAGCGCTCCGCCACCTGAAAGGGTGATCCCACGATGCATAATATCAGACAAAATTTCAGGCGGGGTAGATTCAAGCATGTCTTTCACCCCATCCACCAAACCCTTTACAGAAACAGCGAGAGCTTCACGAATATCAGAATCAGTGACCACCACTTCTCGAGGAAGTCCAGTAAGTAGATCACGACCTTGAACTTCTGTTTCCATATATTCTCCTTGTATAGCAGAACCAATAGCTATCTTGACCATCTCAGCAGTTCTCTCGCCAATAAGTATTTTGAATTCATCACGCATATATGTGATGATGTCGTTATTCAATCTATCCCCAGCTATTTTTAAATTTTTAGATTTCACAATTCCTCCCAAAGAAATAACTGCTATGTCTGTAGTGCCTCCACCGATATCTATGATCATGGATCCTACAGGTTCTTTGATCGGAAGCCTGACGCCGATAGCAGCCGCCATAGGTTCTTCAACCAAGAAAACTTCTCTCGCCCCTGCGCTCCTAGCTGCGTCATACACGGCGCGAGTCTCTACGTTTGTAGTTCCAGAAGGAACTCCGACAAGTACTCTAGGGCGTGCAAGTTTCTTGGAAATTTTATCTGCTTTATTTATTAAATAAGAAAGCATTTCTTCTGTGACTTCAAAATCAGAAATGACTCCATCCACAAGCGGACGAATTGCCTTTATGTGTCCTGGAGTACGGCCAAGCATTTCTTTTGCTTGCGCGCCCACAGCCAATATCTGATTTGTCTTAACATTTACAGCGACAACAGATGGTTCGTTGATCACAATGCCGTGACCTTTCAAATACACCAAGGTATTTGATGTACCCAAGTCGATACCGATGTCGTTGGACATTAATTTGTAAATTTTATCAAACATAATTTTTAGAAAAAACTTTAAAATTTATTTAGTTAACAATTTCAACAACTCATTTTCTGTAATTATCTGACCTTTTTCTTCTGTACGCTTTTTAAGTTCTATACCATTCTCTTTCAAACTGCGAGCAGATACGACAGCTCGATAAGGAATACCTATCAAATCTGCATCAGAAAACTTTTCTCCCGCAGATACATCCGCTCTATCATCAAACAACACGTCCACTCCAGCATTTACTAAATTTTCATAAACTTTATTTGCTTCTTCCTGCACTTTTGCATCATCTCCCAAAAGAAGCAAGTGGACAGTAAAAGGCGCTATCGATTCCGGCCAGATGATGCCTTTGTCATCAGAAAGAGTCTCAACCACTGTTCCCATCAATCTGCCAAGTCCGATTCCATAACAGCCCATTATTACTAATTTTTCTTCCCCTTTTTCGTTTTTATATTTTAAATCAAAAGGCGCAGAGAATTTTGTACCAAGTGAAAATATATTTCCAACTTCGATTGCTCTTTTTTCAACCAAATCATCTTTCTTTAAACCAAGACTTTCTATGATTTCATCTGTATAAACTTCTTTGTTGACTGCAATACCTTTATTTTCATCAACATAAATAGTATCTTCACCTGCTCCTGTTAGGGTTTGAAATTCATGTGAAAATTTAGAAAAAGTTCCACCAGAAGCAAAAGTCATATATGTTAAATGACCAATTCCGACTTTCTCAAAGATATTTTTATAAGCAACTTTTGATTTCTCGTAAAACTCATTATGTTCTATCTCGTCTTTTGAAAAAGAATAAAGTGCCTTCCAGTAAAATTCTCTTCCTCTTAAGATACCGGATTTACTTCTCGTTTCATTTCTAAAAATATTTTTGAAATCATATGGGTAAAGTGGCAAATCTTTATAGGAGCTTACGTATTGCTTTAAAATATTTGAATAAGCTTCTTCGTTAGTAAAAGACAGACCAACTTCTCCTCCGTTTTTTAATTGAGTTTTAAACCAATTGTCTACGACGGCATCGTCCCACCTATTTGTTTTTTCCCACACTTCTTTACTTTGGAAAACAGAAGTTCTCATTTCTATTCCACCGATCGCGTCCATTTCTTTTCTGATTATGTTTTCAATTTTTTTTAACACATTAAGTCCCAAAGGCAAATAACTATAAACCCCTGCCATTTCTTTATGAATAAAACCTCCACGAATAAGAAGCTCCGCGTTTTTTGCTGTCTCGTCTGCTGGCGCTTCTTTTCTTGTTTTTGTAAAAAGTTTAGATTGTCTCATAGGCTCATCTTACCCGAAAATAACCTTTTGGTCAAAGAGCAAAAATTGTAATAAAGTGCACAAAAAAAGGAAAGCGGTTCGAGCAAAGCTCGAACCGCACACGATGATTGATTCACTTACTTTTCGGGAAGACTCCCGAACCGAAAGCTTCATAGAACTCCGTCCCGTTAACACGAGTGAGGTGAACACCTTTCGGAAGTTTCCGTACTGGACTTCCGAAACACAGAGCTGGTTTATCACTCCCAAACACAGCGTAGTGTCTCGGGCCGAGCCGGAAACACTTCCACCTGCCATCAGATGGAAGTTTCCAGACGATCTGCCCAGGACCTTTCGACTTCTCACAAAACGATTCACACATAAAACCTCCTTTTAGGTTTTTTCGTTGGGTTAAGTTCAAAGAACAAATGAAAAGAACAACACCAGCTTTAGAAGGCTGGTGTTTGGGTTGTAAGTTATTTGTTAGTATATTTACAGTTCAAAAATCAGCCTTCTAAATTAGGTGTTGGTAGCAACAAATCATAATCTGGAAAGAAAGTTTATTTTGTACTGTATTTTTTCGGCTCATATTTACATAATATCATACGCAAAATGTATTTGCAAAATACATAGCTTTCTGCTATATTAATTCATATGCAAAAAGTAAAAAACGCCAAAGAAAGCTCTGATACCATGGTAGAGCAAATGTTTAAGACTGGAGCACATTACGGCTACAGCAAGACCAGAAGACACCCTTCTGTTTCTTCTTATATATACACAACAAAAAACAGAGTAGATATAATAGACCTTGAAAAGACAAGCTCTATGCTAGATGTTGCCTCAACATTCGTAAAAAATTTAGGAGCTCAAAACAAAACAATTTTGTTCGTTGGCACTAAGCCAGAAGCTAAAGTAACCACAGAAGACGGAGCAAATTCTATAAATATGCCTTACGTAACCGAAAGATGGATCGGTGGCACTCTTTCAAATTTTACAGAGATCAAAAAAAGAATCATTGAACTTGAAAATTATCAAAAAGATTTGGCATCAAATAATCTCGACAAATACACCAAAAAAGAAAGAGTAGTTATGGCAAAAAAGATGGAAAAATTAGCAAGATACTACACAGGTCTTCTTGGCTTAAAGAAAGCTCCCGATGCTTTGTTTGTTGTAGACGCAAAAAGTGAACACATAGCAGCGACAGAGGCCAGAAAATCTGGTATTCCTGTTATCGCTTTGGTAAATTCTGATTCAAATATTAAGGGCCTTGATTACCCTGTCGTTGCAAACGATGCAGGTATTCCATCTATAAAGTTTTTTGTAGAAGCAATTACTAAGGCTTATAAAGAGGGTCAAATGTCTGTACCCGAAAAGAAATAATTTTTATGTCTATTCAAATAACCACAGAACAAATAAAAGAGCTTCGTGATCTTACTGGTATTTCAGTTATGCAGTGCAAGCACGCGTTAGAAGAAGCCGAAGGCGATATGAAAAAAGCGCTTGCTATATTAAAGAAAAAAAGTTCTGATATTGCGCTTAAAAAAGTAGATCGAGAAGTAAAAGACGGAAAAGTAGAAGTAAAAATGGGAGATAAAAAAGCTGTATTGGTATCACTCCACTGTGAGACTGATTTCGTGGCTAGGAATGAAGACTTTGTTAAATTAATTGATAGCCTCACAAATGAAGCGTTCAATAACGGTATTGAAAAAATGAAATCTTCAGCAAAAGATATGATAGACCCTGTCATACAAAAAACAGGAGAAAATATCCAACTTGGTGTCGCTTACGAAGTCACAGGAGATGTATTAGGAAGTTATGTTCACAACAACAAAATAGGTATTATTGTTTCTCTTGAGGGAGGAAATTCTGAATTAGCGAAAGACATAGCTATGCACATAGCAGCGATGAAACCAGAATATATTTCAAAAGAAGAAATAGACGCTGATGTAACACAAACAATGAAAGAAATCTTTGAAAAAGAAGTTGCTGATATTGATAAGCCAAAAGAAATAAAAGAAAAGATGCTTCTCGG
>JADZCK010000042.1 GCA_020851595.1 Candidatus Nomurabacteria bacterium
CGGGCGAGCACCTTGTTGTTGTCGCTCGCCCACTTGTCGATGGCCTCCTGACTCATCTCCTTTCCGAAGTGCCTGATCCGACCCGTGACGATCCTCTTCCCCTTCCGATTGTCGGGGAACTTCTCGTCGGTAGCGTAATTCGTCGCCCAAGCGAACGAATTCGGGTCCTTTACCGCAGTCTTCTTTACAATAGATTCATCGTAGTTGGTCTCCCACCGGAACTTACCTGTGGCGAGGTCGAAGGTCGGCGTGAAGAGACTGGCGAGCGCGTTGACGAAACCATCAATACCACGCTCGAGTTTCTCCTTTCCATCATCGGTGACGAGAGAGTGAATCTGCTCGTGGCTCAAGCCTCGAGCAAGAAGCCCGTTGGAGACACTAATGATGAACTGGGCGCCCCAGCCAGCCCCAGAAACCATGGCAGTCGGAGAATTCTTGCTTCCCATTGTAATTACCTCTTTCTGGTTCGCTTCCCGCCCTCTCGGGCCTCGAGCTCACCGGTTTTGGTTGAAAAGATTATTGTTAAGAACGACTGCTTTTTATTATACACTTAATTTATTATTTGTCAATCCTAAGAAAATAATTTTGTGGGGTATGATTAAAGGATGATTGGAAGCATAAAAGGCAAAATAATCCTTAAAACAGAGAAATTCTTGATAGTAGAAACAGGCGGAGTAGGCTACAAAATAAGCATATCCCCTGACACACTATCTAATACAAGAAAATTAGGTGACGAGATAATGCTCTGGATCCATACTCATGTACGCGAAGATATTTTAGATTTATATGGATTCTTAAACAGAGAAGAATTAGAATTTTTTGAAATGCTTATCAATGTTTCAGGAATCGGCCCAAAAGGCGCGCTTTCTATTTTGGGAATCGCATCGATAGAAACGCTACAAAGAGCCATAGGTACAGGAGACACGAGCTACCTCACAAAAATATCTGGCATTGGCAAGAAAACCGCAGAAAAAATAGTCATAGAGCTTAGAGACAAAATGACAAGTAAAATGAAAACTGGAAATGAAGGGGCTTCTCTACAAGGCGAACTCGATGCCTTAGAAGCATTAAAGTCTTTGGGATATTCTCAAAACGAGGCTCGTGAGGCTTTGAAAAAAGTAAGCTCTGGTTTAAATATAAATACAAAAATCAAAGAAGCGTTAAAAATACTAGGGGGTAAGTAAGAAATAATTTTTAATTCCTTTTACAGTTAAGCTGGCCATGTCATCGTACGCTCTATGCCTTGTTTCGTAATTACGAAATTTTTTTTCATAAATATATCCGTATTCTACAAGTACAGAACGAACACTCGGTAAAAGAGAATTGTTTGCCCCGAGCGCTATTAAAGATTGATCTGGGACCAGCCCCCCTTTTTCTGCTGAAAAATTGCTAGTAGAATATTTTTTTTCTAATTGCAGATAAATGTCCGCAGCCAATTGCCCGCTTTCTTTCCAGTTTGCCATTTGTCCTTCCGGCATATAAACAGCAAAACCTGTGTATTTACCTATTGTCCATTTTGTCTTGCGAGGATAATCATTAAAATGAATGTGCAAAACTGCATCTATTTGATTTTCATTGGCCCATTTGTTAATGCCGTATAACTTTATAGCTGTATTGGAGGTTACTTTATTGTGAGGAACTCCTATTTTTTGGATAAAATTTCCAATAGCGATTTCGGTTTTTGTTTTTTGTTTAGCATTTTCCTTAAAAGAAACGATGTCTTCTTTGTGGTTTATAAAATAATCCGCAAATTCTTTTGTATATCCATTTTTGTCACGAGTAATATGGACTTCAAATCTTTTGTCCTTTTTAAGACTATTAAAAATCCTAGTAGCAAGAGCTAGCGTCATGTTTGCTTCTTTAATATTTCCATATTGAGCTCCCCACACTTCGTTGTCGTGCCCAGGTACAATCAATATTTTTACAGGTTTAGCTACACTAGCTTTTGCGCTAAAAATTGGTAAAAATAATACTACGGAAATAAAGAGAAATAATATTGGTGACTTTTTAAGAAACATTATACAATCATACCATGCCAGAATTACCAGAAGTAGAAAACTTAAGAATAGGATTAATCAAAGCCATTATTGGCCAAAAGATAAAAAATGTAAAAGTTCAAAAACCTAAGCTTGTTTCAGGTAAAGGTACTCTGCGCTCTGCCTCAGAAAAGAAAAAAATAGAATTTATTCGGGGCATAAAGGGTGAGCAATTTGTCGACATTGAACGACGAGCAAAAAATCTTATTTTTAAACTAAGTCATGGAAAAATTATTTTAGTGCATTTAAAAATGTCGGGGCAATTCGTTTATAAAAATAAAATCCAATCAAAGCTAATAAGTGGTGGTCACCCTATCGAACTTTCAGAAAAAGAGCTACCCAACAAACACACTCATGTAATATTTGAGCTCGAGAATGGAACACTTTATTATAATGACACTCGCATGTTTGGATACTTGCTATATTATCCTAACCAAAAATCTTTTGAGGTTGAAAACCATTTCATAAATTATGGACTTGAACCTCTTTCTAAAGATTTTAATTTAAAATATTTCAAAAAAGAATTAAAAAATAAAAAAGGAAAAATAAAAGCAGTGTTAATGGATCAAAAAATTGTTACCGGTCTTGGAAATATTTATGCTGACGAAAGCTTATTCGAAGCACGGATTCGTCCAGATAGAAATTCGTCTTCACTTTCTATGCTTGAAGTTGAAAACTTATACAAAGCGATAATACGAATAATTCGTCGTGCAGTTAAAGTAGGGGGGTCCTCTGTAGCCACTTACAGACTCTTGGATCAAACTCGTGGCAATTATGCCAGAGAGCATAAGGTTTACGGCAAAGCTGGAAAACTTTGTACTCATTGCGGTAAGCCATTAGCAAAAACCACAATTCAAGGCCGAACAACAATATTTTGCCCAAGATGCCAGAAGTAAACTACAAATTACACATCCTAAATAAAGCAATTCCCAAAGCTACTGAAACATTTAAAGATTCTTTTTTGCCACACATTGGTATCTCAGCAATAATATCACAGAGTTTTAAAATATTTTTCGGTATACCTGTCACCTCTGTGCCAACAATAAAAACATTTTTGCTATTTAGCTTAACTTTTTTATAATCAATAGATTTTTTATCTTGCTCAATCCCAATAATTAAATATTTTTCTTTTTTTAATTTTGTAATTAGTGGAAATACATTTTTCTTTTGTTCCCAAGCGACAAATCCCTCTGCACCCAAAGCTGATTTTGCCAAGTCTCCTCTTTTTCTACCAAATCTATCTAGCGGCGTGGGTGTGTAACCCGTCAGATAAATCTTATCTATCCCCGCAGCATCAGCAGTACGAAACATCGCCCCGACATTGGATACACTTCGTATATTATGCAATATTAAAATACTCTCCTGTTGTTTCTCCATGTTATTTTAAAAAGTTCTTATTTCTCATATTTTTGTGGTAATTTATGGCAAAACGGTGAGCTTCGCTGTTTGCGAGCAGAATTTCCTTTTCGTGTTTTATGCCTAAGCTCTTGTTCCCCATAATTGCCTTTGGTTTATGTCTTTCGTCTTTTAACACAGAGACCACTGGAATATTTATATTCAATTTATTCAAAACTTTTCTAGTAGCGTTGATCTGCGCTAATCCTCCGTCCACCACAATCAAATTCGGATAAGTCCATTCTGTGTGAGCCAAGCGCCTTTCAAGTATCTCTTTGAGCGCTCCAGTATCATTTGCATTGTCTTGTGTTCTGATTTTGAATTTCTTATATTCACTTTTTTCTATTTCTCCATTTTCTACAACAACCATAACCCCCACCATATTTTTCCCTCCCATATGAGCTATGTCATAAGCTTCGATGCGAAAAGAGGCAGGAGAAAAAGAATTCTGATGACGGAAGGTTCCGGGCGAAGGCTGGAGTAATGTCGAAGAATTCTTTTTCTCCTGCAAAATTTCCAAATTGGAAAAATTTTCCTGTTTCAATAGTGCAACATCATTTATATGTTTCAATGCGAAAATTTGCCTTTTTGTTTCACCAGCTTTTTCGAACTCACGATGTTTGGCATATTCTTTCATTTCTTTCTCTAAATTTTTAAAAACTTTTTTCTTCTTGCCCTCAAAAAACAAAATTATACTTTTTATATTCTGCATATACAACCTTCTGTCTTCTAAATCTGGTACCAATTTTATCTGCTTATAAAATTCAAGATAATTTTTACTCTTGTCGTCTAGAAATGGAAAAATTTTTCTCACTATTTTTAAGGCTTCACGAAGTTGAGACCCGCTCGGATAAGGTCCAAAAACATTTTCATATTTCTTCGGTTCTAAACTTTTACCACGCACCAAAATGATTTTTGGTAATTTTTCTTTTGTTATGCATACATAATTAAAACTTTTATCAGACTTTTCTTTTGTATTATATTTTGGTTGATATTTTTTAATTAAATTTGCTTCTAAAACAAGAGCTTCTAAAACGCTATCAGTAACTTCATATTTTATTTTATCCGCCTTAAAAACCATATCCACGATTATTGGACCTCTGGTTTCTATCAGGTCTTTTCCGAAATAACTTTTTACTCTATCTCGAAGAGATGTGGCCTTACCAATGTAAATAATTTCTTTTCCTTTCAAGAAAAAATAAACTCCTGGTTTGTCTGGCAAATTATTTTTTTTGTTTAAATTTTTAAATTCCCCTAGAGTCATCTTATTTTTTGAGCACTTTTTTTAAATACTTTCCCGTGTGTGATTTTGTATTACCTGCAACTTCTTCTGGTGTGCCTTTGGCTACTATATTCCCTCCATTTATTCCACCCTCAGACCCTATGTCGATAATATAATCTGAGCTTTTTATAATATCCAAGTTGTGTTCGATAAGAACCACAGTATTTCCTTTGGAAACTAATTTATTTAAAACTTCTAAAAGTTTATGAACATCATCATAATGAAGCCCTACAGTCGGCTCGTCTAAAAGATAAATTGTTTTTTCTAAATGCGGACGGTATAGCTCGCTAGAAATTTTAACTCGCTGCGCTTCCCCGCCAGAAAGAGTAGTAGCGGGTTGGCCGATTTCCAAATACCCCAAACCGACATCCATCAAAGTCTGCAACCTGTCAGAAATCGCTGGAATATCTTTGAAAAATTTCAGTCCTTCTTCTACGGTCATGTGTAGCACTTCATAAATATTTTTCTTTTTATATTTTACGGTAAGAGTTTCTTTGTCGAAACGTTTTCCATTACAAACATCACAAGTCACATAAACCGTAGGCAAAAAGTGCATTTCTACGGCTATTTCTCCATTACCTTCACAAGCCTCGCAACGTCCGCCCTTTACGTTGAACGAAAAACGGTTTGCTTTCCAACCACGAAGCCTAGCTTCTTCTGTTGTAGCAAAAAGGTCACGAATATGCGTAAAAGCTCCAGTATATGTAGCAATATTTGAACGTGGAGTCCTGCCTATCGGCGATTGATCAATCAAAATAGCTCGAGAAAGATATTCTGTTCCAGAAAAAGATGAGCAATTAAATACTTGCGCGGTACGATATTTCCTCTCGTATCTGGCCTGAAGATTCTTATACAAAATCTCATACATAAAAGAACTTTTTCCGGAACCAGAAACTCCTGTAATAGAAGTCATCACACCTAAAGGCACTTCCACGTTCATGTTGTTTATATTGAAAATTTTTCCGCCGGCGATACGCAGAGCTCCTTTTGCAATTCTTCTTTTTTCTGGAATTTCTATTCGAGTTTCCTCGCGAAGGTATGAAAGTGTACGGGAATTGTTTGTATTCTTTTTCGCTGTTAATAAATCTTCTAAGTATCCAGACACTATGACTTCCCCGCCGTGTACTCCAGCTTTTGGACCGATATCTACGATATAGTCCGAGGCATAAATAGTATCTTCGTCGTGCTCAACTATCAGAATAGTATTTCCTAAATCACGTAAATTTTGCAGTGTTTTTATTAATCTATCATTGTCTCTTTGATGTAAACCAATCGTCGGCTCATCGAGTACGTAAAGCGCGCCAACAAGCCTAGACCCGAGCTGTGAAGCGAGGCGAATACGCTGCGCTTCCCCACCTGAAAGAGTGTTTGCTTTTCGAGAAAGTTGTAAATAATCCAAACCAACATCGAGCATAAATTGAAGCCGAGCTTCTATCTCTCGAACTACTGGCACGGAAATTTCTTTTTCTTTATCAGAAAGTTTTAAATTTTTGAAAAAATCATGCGCGTCTTTTATAGAAAGCGAAGTAAGATCCAAAATATTTACTTTAATTTTATTTGCCTCTAAGAAAACATTTAGGGCTTCTTTACGTAAACGCGCGCCCTTACAATCATCACAAGGCTCCGACCCCATAAAATATTTGGAACCAAGCCCGTTGCAAGTAGGACACGCGCCATAAGGAGAATTGAAAGAGAAAAGTCTTGGCTCGACTTCTGGAAAAGAAAAACCATCATTTTTGCAAGCAAATTTTGCTGACATAATAAATTCTTCTTCTCCAATACGTATGGTCACCAAACCGTCAGCTTCCAAAAGAGCTCGCTCCAAAGCCTCTGCGAGCCTAGCTCGACTGGCATCTTTGTCGTCAAAAAATTCATGGATAGCATATCTATCAACCAGAACATCTATGTTGTGAGCTTTGTTTTTAGAAAGGGTGATTTGTTCACGCAATTTCTTCATAACTCCATCCAAGCGAATCTCTGCAAAACCTTTGCCGAGCAAATCATAAAGCAATTGGTAATATTCTCCTTTTCTTCCGCGAACTATCGGTGAGAAAATACTAATTTCTGTTTCATTCCACTCTACGCCCATGATTTTTCTTATGTTCTTCTTCTTAAACTCCCCCACTTTTTCTAAAATAAAATTTAAAATTTCTTCGTTTGAAAGTTTTTTAATTTCTTCTCCACACAAAGGACAATGTGGGTGCCCAATGCGCGCATACATAACGCGCAAATAATCATAAATCTCTGTGATAGTCGCCACAGTAGAACGAGGATTGTTTGAACGAGATTTTTGATCTATAGAAATAGCTGGAGAAAGACCAGTAATCTCATCCACATCTGGCTTTGGCATTTGGTTTAAAAATTGTCTGGCATAAGAAGACAGAGACTCTACATACCTACGTTGACCTTCCGCAAAGATAGTATCAAAGGCAAGGGAACTTTTTCCCGATCCAGAAACGCCAGTAATAACCACCATTTTATTTCTTGGCATTTCTACGTTTATGTTCTTTAAGTTGTGGGTCCTAGCCCCCTTAACTGTTATTTTGTCTATGTTTTTCTCTGTTTTCATATGATTTTTACCCTAAAACGCATTCGGCACCCCGCCGTGCTCATAGGGGGTGTCAGTAAATTCCTCTGCAATATTAAAGTAGGAGCACTATATCACAAAAAGAAAAAAAAGTCTTGTTATTTTTCTTTTTTCTCTAG
>JADZCK010000043.1 GCA_020851595.1 Candidatus Nomurabacteria bacterium
AATATTTATAATTCTTTGATTAAAGAATTTAATTTACTTTCTATTGAAGATCCTTTTTATGAAGAAGATTTTGGAAGTTTCCGAAAGTTGAGAGAAAATAATAATATAAAAGTAGTAGGAGATGATCTGACTGTTACAAATAAAGTTATTTTAAAAGAAGCGATAGAAAAAGGCAGTATAAATGCGATGATTATCAAACCAAACCAGATAGGCACACTTTCCGAGACGCTAGAAACGATGCAATTGGCTAGAGAAAATGATGTAGAACTTATCGTGAGCCACAGAAGCGGGGAGACGGACGATGATTTTATCGCTGATCTCGCTTATGCATTTAATTGTTTCGGTCTAAAATCCGGTGCTCCCACAAAACCAGAAAGAATGGTAAAGTATAAAAGGTTAATTAAAATTATTAATAATTAAAAAGAATTATTTATGGTAGAACAAGAAAAAAAAGATTTTGTAAAATGGTTTAGTGAGGTCGGTATTGCTGATGTGCCTTCGGTTGGTGGTAAAAATGCTGCATTGGGAGAAATGTATTCTAATCTTGTTCCACTTGGAGTAAATATACCAGACGGTTTTGCTTTGACGGCAGACGCATACAGACATTTTTTTAAAAATACTGGGTTGGATGAAGAAATAAAAAAGATTCTTTCCGATTTAAATACAAAAGATATCCGTAATCTTCAAGTTCGTGGTAAAAAAGTTCGTGAAGCTATTTTGAAAGCAAAATTGCCAGAAGACCTTAACGCTGTAATTACAAAAGCCTATGCAGAATTGGGTAATAAATATGGCAAGGATTCTGATGTAGCTGTACGTTCTTCCGCTACAGCCGAAGATCTTCCGGGAGCATCTTTTGCTGGTCAACAAGAAACTTATTTAAACATTCGTGGTATCGATGACGTCCTTGTGGCGACAAAGAAATGCATCGCTTCACTTTTTACAGACAGAGCTATATCATATCGTGCAGATAAGGGATTTTCGCATTTTGACGCAGCTTTGTCCGTAGGTGTTCAACGTATGGTGCGTTCCGATCTTTCTTCTTCTGGTGTCGCATTTACGGTAGATACTGAGACAGGTTTTGATAAAGTTATCGTTATAAATGCTATATATGGTCTTGGAGAATTCATTGTTCAAGGAAAAGTAATTCCAGATGAATTTATAATTTTTAAACCAACATTAGAAAGTGGTAAGAACCCAATAATCGGTAAAAATATCGGCAAGAAAAACATTAAACTTGTTTATGCAAAAGAAGGAACAAAGAATGAAAAAGTAAAAGCTTCAGATGAACAGAAATTTGCTATCACAGACGAAGAAGCGATAAAACTCGCAAAATGGTGTCTTGAAATAGAAAAATATTTCTCAAAGAAACATGGGCATTATCAGCCTATGGATATAGAATGGGCAAAAGATGGGAAAACGGGAGAACTTTTTATAGTGCAGGCTCGTCCAGAGACTGTTCATTCCGGGGAGAATAAAAATATTTTGAAAGAGTATAAATTAAAAAAGGCCGGCAAAATTTTGACCACCGGTATTGCTGTCGGTTCAAAAATAGGCGCGGGAAAAGTACGAGTATTGCATAATGCAAAAAATATTTCTGCTTTCAAAAAAGGTGAAGTGTTGGTGACAGAAATTACAGATCCGGATTGGGAGCCAATCATGAAAATAGCAAGCGCTATTGTCACAGACAAAGGCGGGCGTACTTCACATGCGGCTATCGTGTCTCGAGAGCTCGGTATTCCTTGTGTCGTAGGCACAGACAATGCTTCTAAATTGCTCAAAAATGGACGAGAGGTGACTGTGGACGCTTCAGAAGGGCAAGTAGGTAAGATTTATGACGGTGTCATCCCATTTGAAGTTTTGGAGCATCATTTGGACAATATTCCTAAAACTAATACCAAAATAATGGTAAATATCGGTTCTCCAGATGAATCTTTTAAAAATTATTATCTGCCAGCAGAAGGAGTGGGCCTCGGGCGACTTGAGTTTATAATCGCTTCGCATGTACGTTTTCATCCAAATGCTTTAATAGATTACAATAAATTAAAATCTGGCAAGAAAACTCCGTATACACAAAAATTAATTAAAAATATTGACGCTCTGACTTCAGGGTATAAAGACAAGACGCAATTTTATGTAGACGAATTATCTTTGGGTATAGCAAAAATCGCTGCGACTTTTTATCCTCATCCGGTTATAATTCGTTTTTCTGATTTCAAAACAAACGAATATCGCACACTTTGGGGTGGAGATTTGTATGAACCGCACGAAGAGAACCCAATGCTTGGGTGGCGTGGAGCGTCGAGATATTATGATCCAAAATTTAAAACTGCTTTCGGTCTTGAATGCAAAGCGATGAAAAAAGTGCGTGAGGAGATGGGATTTACAAATGTTGTGCCTATGTTTCCTTTTTGCAGAACCCCAGAAGAAGGCAGGAAAGTTATTGAAGTAATGAAAGAAAATGGCTTGGATAGAGAAAAAGATAAGAGTCTAAAAGTGTATGTAATGTGCGAAATCCCTTCGAATATTTTGCTAGCAGATGAATTCTTGGAAATTTTTGACGGTATGTCTATCGGTTCAAACGATCTTACTCAGCTTACCTTAGGGCTTGATCGTGATTCTGGAATAGTCACCCATATTTCAAATGAAAATAATGAAGCAGTGAAAAAACTTGTCGCAGAAATAATCCACAAATGCAAAGAGAAAAATAAATATATCGGCATTTGTGGTCAAGCGCCTTCCGACTATCCAGAATTTGCCAAGTTTTTAGTAGAAGAAGGCATAGAAAGCATGTCGCTCAATCCTGATACGGTTATCAAAATAATGATGGCGTTAGGAAATAAATAAAAAAACGGGCTCGCGAAAGCGAGCCCGGGCTGATTGGTTTCTGATTTTACCAGACGAACCAACTAGCCGTGATTGTGCTCCACTCTAGATAGAGGGAGCGGTCGTTCTGGTCTTGTAGGTACCGGCCGACCCAAGGGCTGCCGGCGTCCAAGGCCTTGTGAAGGTGGTACCCAGTAGGGTACGCATCTTTCACTTTTTTTACAAATTCTGGAGGATATTTTCTTTCTTCCATTATTTTTATCCTTTCTGTCGTGTATTATAGCAGATTTAATATTTTATGTCAAATTTTGGTGGAATTATACAACTCTGCTCGAACATTTTTTGAACGGAACTGACCGCCTCCGCTTCGCTCCGGCGGAACGCTCGGGCGCGGCGGAATTCCCCCCACGCCCCCCTTCCGCCGCGCCCTCGCAG
>JADZCK010000044.1 GCA_020851595.1 Candidatus Nomurabacteria bacterium
AGGATTATCTAGATCACATTTAGAGAAAGTTTTAAATTCAATATTCTTAGCTTCGACTATCGCTCCAACAAAAGAAAAATTGAAAAATATCCTCTGAAAAAAGCCGTTGAAAATGTATCTTATGCCGGACGAGAGGTTATCTCTCGAACGGAAAACCGTTCTTCTGGTTGAAGGAAGTCGAGGAGGAGAGCAATATCCAAGTCTCCTTCGAAGAGAGTCATTTGTCTCTCACCGATCCTGATGCCAAGGGGGTTCGTCTCCTCGCATGCTAGTTTTGTCCTCGGGCTCCTCTTAACGCCGGTATTTGCTTTCAAGCATTGCCGGCTTTCGTTTGTGCTAAAATATACAAATGAAGATAATCCTTTTTGATTTTGACGGTGTATTGGTTCATACGCATATAATGTGTTACGAAATACACAAAGAGCTAAACCCAGATTTAAAGTATGACTTTTTTCAAAGTCTTTCTCATGGTAACTTTTGGGAACTTTACGAAAATGCTGTAAAAGATAAAAAAATAAAACATAACTCTGATTTTCAAAATATTTACGATGAACGTCTTTCTGATTTGGGAATGCCTAAAGAGTTAAAAGAAATAGTGTTAAAGCTTTCTAAAAAATATACTCTTTTAATCATATCCTCTACTCATTCAAACCAAATTCGCGCTCTTTTAGAAAAAGAATCAATAGCAGATAAATTTAAGATGATCTTAGGATGTGATATTCATACAAGCAAAACAGAAAAGATAAAAAAAGTTTTGAATGATTATAAAATTCTACCCAAAGATGTTATTTTTATTACAGATACGACGGGGGATATAGTAGAAGCGCGTGAATGTGGAGTAGAGTCGATAGCTGTGACTTGGGGGCTTCACGACAAGGATTATCTTTCCAAAGAAAATCCACTTGTTTTGGTAAATACGCCAGAAGAACTTGAACAAAAAATAGAAGAATTTTTTAAATAAATTTTTATGCATCACATTTATCACACAGAGGGAATAATATTGGGGAGTAAGAATTATGGAGAAACGGGAAGGTGTTATTCCATTTTTACGCGAGATCTTGGTATGATTTACGCTTCGGCTCAAGGGGTGCGCAAAATGTCTTCTAAGCTTCGTTTTGTTTTACAAGATTTTTCATACATTAAGGTTGATTTTGTGCAAGGGAAAGATTTCTGGAGACTTACCAGCGCTTCAAAAACAAATAAACTAGAGCAACTTACCAAAAACACTCGAACTTTTGAAGTTTTAGCAAATATTTCTAAATTATTAAAAAGATTATTGGCTGGAGTCGAAAAGAACGAGACTCTTTTTGACGATTTGATAAATGGTCTATATATTTTAGAAAATGAAAAAAAAGAGGAGCATTTAAGAAACATAGAAGCTATTATTGTATTGCGTATACTAAACAACCTCGGATATATCGGTGGAGATGAAAAATTACAAAATCTTATCAAATCTCCATTTGAAGAAAATATAATATTTGAAGCATCCAAAACAAGGTCACAAATACTCAACCAGATAAACAAAGCTCTTAAGGAAACACATTTGTAAATGTGTTATAATTTGTATATGCCACCAGATGATAGAAATAAGCTAAATAGGCTCGATGATTTAAAGAGTAAGCTTTTTAGTAGAAATTATAAGACAAAAATAGAATACAGAGATACTTTTTCTAATCCACACAAAAAGGAGGTTGCGGATTCTTGGGAGACTAAAGAAAAAACAGGAGAGGGAGATGATAAGGAAGAGAAATTTTTTATGAAAACTTCTGTTTTTAAGAAATTTTTTACTTTTTCAGTTGGATTTTTTATTCTGACTTTATTTTATGCAGCTTATGTTTTTTTTGCCGGAGGTAATACTGTATCAAACGATAATATTGATATTTCAATTCTTGGAAACAATTTTACAGTCGGAGGCGAAGAATTACCTCTTATTGTGGGGATTACAAACAAAAACAGTTCTGCTTTAGATTTAGTAGATCTTGTTGTCGAATATCCAAAAGGTTCTTCCTCAGATTTATCTTCAGACACAGAAAGACTTCGTGAATCTTTGGGTACAATCCCATCTGGAGCTATTCGCAATGAAAATTTAAAATTGGTTTTATTTGGTGAACAGGGAAGCGTGCGGCCTATTAAAATTTCTATCGAATATCGTGTATCAGGTTCTAATGCTATTTTCGTGAAAGAAAAAATGTATGAAGTAAATATCAGTTCTACTCCTATAAACCTTTCTGTAAATGCGCCCATGTCCATAAGCCCAAATCAAAATGTGACTTTTAATGTTAAGGCGATTCTGAATTCCACAAAACCGGCACCAAAAATACTTGCAAGGGTAGATTACCCCTTGGGTTTTCAATTTGTAAATGCGGTGCCTGCCCCTTCTTTTGGAAACAATGTTTGGAATTTGGGTGATCTTGCTCCTGGAGCAGAAAAAAATATTTCAATCACTGGTAAAATGATTGATGTCTTTGATGGAGAAGAAAAAACCTTCACTACGTTTATAGGTTCTCAATCTAATTCAAATAAAAATGTTATTGGTGTTGTTTTCAATTCTACAAAAAATATCCTTACGATTAAAAAACCATTTATAGAAGCAAATCTTTCTATAAATGGTGTTACCCAAAAAGAATACGCTATTGATTGGAAGACACCAATAAGCGTAAATATTCGTTATGCAAATAATTTAGATAGCAAAGTTAATGACGTAAGCATTGTCGCAAAAATTTCTGGGAATTCTTTTGATCGTAAAACCATAAGGGTTAGTCAAGGATTTTATGATTCATCTAAAGACCAAATTGTATGGGATAAAAATTATCAAAGTAAACTAAGAGAGGTAAATCCTGGGGAATCAGATACTGTGGGGTTTTCTGTTTCTCCTCTCTCTTTATATTCTGTGGCTAGTGGAATAACTTCAAATCCTGTTGTAAATATAGAAGTAAATATCTCTGGCAAACAAGCAGTTCAAGGTTTTGATATTAATGAACTGGAAAATTCTACTTCTGCTGTTGTTCGTGTCATTTCTGATGTTGGGTTGTCCACAAAAGCCTTATACTATTCTGGTCCATTTACAAATTCTGGCCCTATTCCTCCAAAAGTTGAACAAAAGACGACTTACACTATCACTTGGACTCTTTCGAATACTGCAAACAATATTTCTGCTGTAAAAATAAATTCTACCCTTCCACCTTGGGTAAATTTCGTTGGTACCATATTACCTGCGAGTGAAGCTCTTACTTACAATTCTTCTACTAAAGAAATAGTTTGGAATGCTGACAGAATACCACGGGGTACAGGTATTACCGGAGCACCACGCAGCGTTTCTTTCCAGGTTTCCATTAGTCCTTCTCTTTCTCAGGTAGGCACGAGCCCAGTTCTTATAAATGAAGCAATTTTGACTGGGCATGATGATTTTGCTAATGTAGATGTGAAAGTCAAGAAAACAAGTTTAGACATAAGACTTTATAATGACCCGTCTTTCCCTTACGACGGAAGCGTGGTGGTTGAATAGATAGAATTTA
>JADZCK010000045.1 GCA_020851595.1 Candidatus Nomurabacteria bacterium
CTGGACCACAATTTACTCTTACACTATTGCTACCGGTTTGAGCGTTGATTATGAGATGTTTGCCAAGAAAAAAGGAGCTGATGATTAGAATTACTAAAGCGAAAAATTTTAGGAATTTGGTTTGCATGAATTTAGATAACCATTATTGTTATTTTTAATATATGATAACAGTAATTATAACACAAAAGAAATAATCTATAGATAGTTTTTTGTGTTTATTCTTTCTTAAATAGCGTTATTGCGTAAAAATAAATATTGTGATATTATTCCCAATGTATAAGTCCTGTCGCAACAGGGCTTTATTTTTTTAAAAACTTAATAAAACAACACAATAAATAACATGTTAGATATAAAAACATTCAAATCAGCATTGGAACAATTGGAGGAAGAAAGGAAAATTCCCAAAGCCAAAATACTCGAAGCCATCGAGCAGGCAATGGCTGCGGCTTATAAAAAAGATTATGGTAAAAAAGGACAAATTATCCGCGCAAAATTTGATCTAGAAACAGGCAAAACTGATTTCTACCAGGTTAAAATAGTCGTCGATGAAAGCATAGCAATTATCGATGAAGAAAAAACAAATCAAGGAGAACACGGGGAATATTCTATAAAAAACGGAGAAGACGAAAGAGTATATTTTAATCCTGAACACCACATTCTTCTTGAAGACGCAAAGAAAATTAAAAAAGATGTCGAATTAAACGATGAAGTCGTATTCCCTCTCGAAGCAAAAGATGATTATGGACGAATCGCAGCGCAAACAGCAAAACAAGTCATTATCCAAAAGATTCGTGAAGCAGAACGCACATCTATCATCGACGAATACGGCACAAAAGAAGGAGAAATAATCTCTGGTGTGGTTCAAAAAGTAGAAAGAGGAAATGTATATGTCGATTTCAACAGAGCGACAGGTATTCTTTCAGCCGAAGAACAAATTCCTGGAGAATATTGGCAGAGGGGTCAGAGGATCCGAGCGTATTTGTATAACGTAGAAGATACACCAAGAGGAATAAATTTAAGACTTTCAAGAACTCATCCAAAATTTGTTGAGAAACTTTTTGAAGTTGAAGCTCCAGAAATAGAAAATGGAGTTGTGGAAATAAAATCAGTCGCTCGTGAAGCTGGTGCTCGTTCAAAAATTGCGGTTTACTCAAACGATGAACATATTGATGCTGTGGGTTCTTGTGTGGGACAAAAAGGGACTCGAGTAAACACGATCACGGCAGAGCTTGGTGGAGAAAAAATTGATATAATACCTTGGTCTACAGATCCAAAACAATTTGTTTCAAATGCTCTTTCTCCGGCAAAAGTAATTTCGATTGAAATTGATGAAGATGGACACAAAGCAACAGTAGAAGTAGCAGACGATCAATTGTCACTTGCTATCGGTAAAGGTGGACAAAATGTACGCCTTGCAGCCAAGCTTACTGGTTGGAAAATAGACATAAAGGGTGATGGTAAAGAAATCGCTAGCACAGACGGAGAAGACACCGAAGTAGAAGAAGAAAATTAAAAAAAAAATTATTAGCTTGCCCCGCCATAGCGGGGTTAATAAAAAATAAAAATATGAATTCATTTTTATTGTTTGCGGTTATTAGTGCTGTTTTAGCTATTGTTTACGGTTTGTTTTTAGCAAAATCTATTTTAAAAAAGAGCGCAGGTAATGAACGCATGCAAGAAATTGCAAAAGCAATACAAGAAGGTGCCGGAGCTTATTTGAATAAACAATATAAAACTATCGGTATGATAGCCATAGCTCTTTTCTTGATAATTGGTCTTGTGCCAAAACTCGGATGGACAATGGCTTTCGGATTTTTAGTTGGAGCCGTTTTTTCTGCATTGGCGGGGTATATCGGAATGAATGTATCCGTCAGAGCAAACGTACGAACAACAGAAGCTGCTCGCAACGGAATCAATGAAGCTCTTTCTCTTGCTTTCAAAGGTGGAACAGTCACTGGGCTTTTAGTAGTAGGCCTTGCTCTTCTAGGTGTCACAGCTTTTTATGCAATCACTAAAGATGTAAATGCTTTGGTTGGACTCGGTTTTGGAGCATCACTTATTTCTGTTTTCGCAAGATTGGGTGGAGGAATTTTTACTAAAGCAGCAGACGTCGGCGCAGACCTCGTAGGTAAACTCGAAGCTGGAATTCCAGAAGATGATCCAAGAAATCCCGGAGTTATCGCAGACAATGTCGGAGACAATGTCGGAGATTGCGCAGGTATGGCAGCAGATCTTTTTGAAACTTATGCCGTTACCTCTGTAGCAACCATGCTCCTTGGTTCCCTTTTGTTTACAGAGTTTGAAAACGCAATTTTATACCCTCTTGTTATAGGTGGTATAGCAATATTCGCTTCAATCATCGGTACTTGGTTTGTACGATTAGGCAATAATTCAAAAAATATAATGGGAGCTTTATACAAAGGCCTTATCACTTCCGGTATAATTGCAGCAGCAGCGTTTTATCCTGTTACAAATTTATTAATGAAAGACAATGGACAATATGAAGTAATGGATTTGTTTATTTGTTCCCTTGTCGGACTTTTTGTCACAGGAGCGCTCGTAATGATCACAGAATACTTCACTTCTACAAAATACTCCCCAGTCAGATCTATAGCTCTAGCCTCTGTATCTGGGCACGGCACAAATGTAATTCAAGGTTTAGCCATCTCAATGAAATCTACGGCTATGCCACTTTTCACGATTGTTCTTGGAATATTGGTTAGTTATTATTACGGTGGACTTTATGGTATCGCTGTAGCTGCTATGTCTATGCTTTCAATGACTGGAATAATAGTAGCAATAGACGCATACGGCCCAATCACAGACAATGCTGGAGGTATAGCGGAAATGGCAGAACTTCCAGAATCAGTTCGAAATGTTACCGATCCTCTTGATGCTGTCGGAAATACCACCAAAGCCGTCACAAAAGGTTATGCCATTGGTTCTGCGGGACTCGCAGCACTTGTGCTATTTGCTTCTTACACAGAAGAAATAATAAAAGCTGGAAAAAGTTTAACTTTTGATTTGAGTAATCCTTATGTAATCGTCGGACTATTTATCGGAGGACTTCTTCCCTACTACTTCGGGGCGCTTTGCATGGAAGCTGTAGGAAAAACAGCAGGAAAGGTTGTAGAAGAAATACGTAGACAATTCAGAGAGATAAAAGGAATAATGGAGGGAAAAGCAAAGCCAGATTACGCTAAAGCTGTGTACATTATCACTGGAGCAGCTATAAAACAAATGATCTTGCCTGCCTTGATACCAGTTCTAGCCCCCCTATTGGTTGTATTGCTCTTTGGACAAGAACAAGGTTTCGTAGTTCTTGGTGGATTGTTGATGGGATCAATAGTTACAGGACTTTTCGTAGCTATTTCTATGACTTCCGGTGGAGGAGCCTGGGACAACGCAAAGAAATATATAGAACAAGGCAATCATGGAGGAAAAGGTGGAGATGCGCACAAAGCAGCTGTCACAGGAGATACAGTAGGAGACCCTTACAAAGATACAGCCGGACCAGCCATAAATCCAATGATAAAAATACTAAATATCGTTGCCTTACTTTTGGTCGCTTTCTTGCTATAATAAGATTGAGGTCTTATTATCAATTTAACTTACCTTGCAAAAGCAACGGTAATCACTAAGTAAGTATAAAAATATGAAAAAATACTTAAGCCTTTTTATTGTTTTGGCTTTGGCATTTATTTTAAATGTTCAAAGCGTGCGTGCTGAAGATAAAAAAAATGAGGTAGAGGTAAAAAGCACTTCTACTTTGAAAGTAGAGACAGAAAATGAGCAAGAAGATGACATCAAGGATGATTTAAGAGAAAAAAGAGATTCTCTTAAGCAAGAATTTGAGGCAAAAAGAGAAGAATACAAAAAACAAGTTGAGTCTGCTCGAGAAGAAGCTAAAAATAAATTAGAAGCATTGAGAGAAAAGATAAAAGAAGAAAAAGATGAAGCAAAAGCTAAAATAAAAGAATTGAGAATAGAAGGACGCGAAAAAGCTCTCGAAAGATTTGACAAAGCAATAGAAAGAATAAGTGAGTTAAAAGACAAAATTAACACTCAAATTTCAAAATTTGAAACAAAGGAAGTAAATGTTGCGGAGGCTAAAAGTTTTGTGGTAAATGCTGAAACAAAATTAACCGAAGCAAAAAATAAAATTGCAGAAATTAACAATTTACTTGCAACTTCTGTAAACGAACTCACCCTAGAAAACAAAACAAAATTAAGAACGCTCACGCAAGAAACCCAAACCCTTGTTGTCGCTTCCCATAATGCTTTAAAAGACGCAGTTAAATCTTTGAGAGCTGCTGTAAAAGTAAAAATTGAAACTGAAAAAAATACAGAAACCACCAATCAATAAATTATTAATTAATAAATAATAAATTATGGAACCAGAAAAAAAATCAAATGGAGCATTAATAGGTTTGATAGTTATAGTTATCATTCTTGTTATTGGTGGCATATATGTTTGGCAATCAAAAGTGAAGGAAATGGAAAAACAAAACCCGGCCTTAACAACAGAAGATGCTAGTACTCTCGATGCGCTCGATCAAGAAGCTGCTTCCGTAAATGCCACTATAGATGTAGATGTGAATAACGTACAATAAAAACACTTAAAAATACCCCGACAAAATCGGGGTATTTTTTTGACAAAAAACACAATTAAATATAAACTAAAAATCTACCTGTCCCGTACTAAATTTTTGATTACGGGGAATAAAGATAGATATTATTAATTAAAATTTTAGTACTGGGATGAAAATAACAATAAACAAGCTACCAAATAGTGTAGTAGAAATCGAAGGAGAATTGGATTCTTCTATCTTTGAGTCATATTTTGCAAAAGCTCTAAAGAAAATCGGTGAGAACGTAGAGATAGATGGATTTAGAAAAGGAAAAGTTCCAGAGAATATTTTATTGTCCAAAGTTCCTGAAAGCCAAATATTAGAAGAGATGGCAGAGATGGCTTTGTCCGAACATTACCCAAAGATAATTGAGGATGAAAAAATAGACGCGATAAGCAGACCAGAAATCGCTATTACTAAATTAGCTAGAAATAATCCGCTCGGATTTAAGATAAAAACTGCTGTAATGCCCCAAATAAAACTTCCCGATTATAAAGGAATTTCCAAAAAAATAATTGGAAGTGTTACTGAAGCAGAGAAAAATATCGTAGTATCTGAAGAAGATTTAGAAAATACGATAAACGACATAAGAAAATCTCGCGCTCCAAAAATACATATGGCAGAAGGAGCCACTCACGAACACAAAGAAGGTGAAGAGCACAAAGATGGAGAGGAAATAAAAGAAGAATTGCCAGAATTTAATGATGAATTTGTAAGATCACTCGGGCCCTTCAAAGACACAGAGGACTTTAAAGAGAAACTAAAAGAAAATATAAAATTAGAAAAAGAAAATCTACAAAAAGAAAAGACTCGTCTAAAGATAATCGAAGAAATAGTAGAAGCTAGCAAGATGGATTTGCCTGAAATTCTAGTAGAAATAGAATTGGATAAAATATTGTATCGAATGGAATCAGACATTACGCAAATGGGTTTGAAATTTGAAGATTATTTGAAACACATAAACAAAACAACAGAAGATTTGAGGAAAGATTTTAGAGTAGACGCAGAGAAAAAAGCAAAACTTGCTCTTATCTTAAACGAAATAGCAAAAGTGGAAAAAATAACAGCAGACGAAGAACAAGTTGCTAAAGAAGTCGCCGCAATACTTGA
>JADZCK010000046.1 GCA_020851595.1 Candidatus Nomurabacteria bacterium
CCCAAGAATTTATCTATTTGGAAATGTATATTTTTGCGGATGATATACGAGAATTTAATTTTTTAAAATTATTAAAAGATAAAGCAAAAAATGGAGTAAAAGTAAAAATTATTTTGGATTCTTTTGGGAGTTCTGAATTGAGCAACAAAGTAATTTCTGATCTTAAAGAAGCCGGAGTTGAAATTATTTTCTTTAGTTATTTTTTACACAGGACGCACAGAAAGATATTGGTAGTAGATGGCAAAGTAGCGTTTGTTGGCGGAGTAAATTTACAACAAAATATGCATATATGGATAGATATGGTGGTGCAAGTAAAAGGCAGGCTCGTAAAAAGTGTAATCAAATCTTTTGCTAAGGCTTATGTTTTGTCTGGAGGGAAAGATCAAGCTCTGGTTTCCCTGAAAAAGAAAATTGTTTCGTTTAAAGCGCGGTCATGGCTTTTAGAACATTTCCCGGTTAGCAACAAATTTCGTTTGAGAAAGTTATACCGTGAAGCTTTTAAAAATGCTGAAAAAAAGATAGTCATGGTGAGTCCGTATTTTATGCCAAAGCCTTGGTTCATAAATGCTATGCATGAATGTGTGCATAGGGGAGTGAAAGTAGATGTCATCATTCCAAAGGCTACGGAAAGCTTTTTTGTGGATCGTGTGAATTATTTTTACATATATAAAATGTCTAAACTCGGGGTAAATGTATACCTTGAGCCACAAATGAATCACGCAAAAGTATTGGTGGTGGATGAAAACGAGGGAATGATAGGGAGCAATAATCTGGATGTTTTTTCTTTTGAATTAAATTCTGAAATTGGGATTTTTATAAAAGACAATGAAGCTATTTCTCGGGTCTTAAAAATAATAAATAGCTGGGAAAAAGAATCTGTGCTGTTTGATCCAAAATCTTACAAGCCAAAATGGTTTGATTATGTTTTATCCCCTATAATACGTTTGTTGTTTTTTATATAATTTCTGATAGTATATTAGTACATTCGGGAGTAGCTCAGCGGTAGAGCGGTCGCCTGTTAAGCGATTGGTCGTAGGTTCGATCCCTACCTCCCGAGCAGAGTATTTTTCAAAAACTATGCGTGTATGGGATATACATCCAAAACATTTATGCAGGAAACATTTGCTTGCAGAGCATAGGGAACTTCATGGTCTTTGGAATATTTTGACTAAACATAAAGGTAAAGGAGGATATTCGCGTCACCCAGAAACTTTGCGCTGGGTCGGAAAACAAAAAGGCTTATATCTAAGGCACGAAGCATTGGTAAAAGAATTTTATCGTCGCGGATATAAACACTTCACTCCTCTTGATAAAAAGTTTGCTACTGGTTCTGGTAGTCAGCGTATATTTATAAATACTCATAATGAACAAAAAATAATTCTAAAACAAAAACCCTGTGAGTGTTTGTTGGGTGTTTGAGGGTTTAAAGTTTTTATGTTGACATATATTATTATATAATGTATTACTTACATTTGGAGCGCTCTTTTAAAATTGTTGTTTCTGTCGAAACAACAGCATAAACAAATACGGAAAGGAGATGGGGATGACCCACAACAAAAAACACAAAAAAATCGGTGAACTTGTTACCTCACTGAAAGAGGTTCCTGGTGAAAGGTACAGGAATCTTTCAGATCTGATTGCCGTCCTCACTCATTACCAGTCCGACGATTCTCATAGGAAAGAATGGTATAGTCAGTTTTTTAGATTCGCTAAACATGAGCCGTGCATGGTTCGTGGCTTGAGTAATCCTAAAGACGTTTTTGCTCCCGAGAAAATAACAGACGAGGAACTGCTCGGTAAGATGATCGAAAATGTGGGCAAACTTTCTGAAGGAGCCTTGGGCGCTATTTCAGATATGATCAACGAAGGACTTGCTGTTAATCGTGGGGTTAGTTGTTATAAAGAGCTTAGGGCTTTCTTGGATAGGAAAAGAGAGTGTCACTGGGCTGAAGAAAAAGTGTTGGATAAAAAATATCTGCAACACTTCTTCGATTTGAAAGCGGACAATTACAGACTGAGTGTTTACAAACTCGTTCGAAAAGGTCAATTCAAGCAGATTCTCCATAGTCTTCGTGATGGAGAGCTTAGCAGGATTTCTTTCCCGTCGCTTTCGGTGGTACAAAATCAGTTTAGACGTTTTGCCGACAGGCTTGGGGAGATAAAGGGAAATGAAGGGATGTTCTTCCCATTTTACAACAAAGGGGAGGTGGCTGTCGTTTATCTCGACATAAGTTATTTACCGATTTCCGCGGAGGAAAAACTTTTTCTTGATGACGATACTGTTTGGGAGCCAGGAATCAAAAAAGGCTTCTTTGTCGTCATGAATCTTCCGTAACCATTCCATCTTGCTTTGTCGTGTATTGGTGTTATAATGCGAATAGGAGGTGCTCTATGAAAAAGGTTTCCAAGGAAACCATTGAAGAAGCCAAGAGGCGTTGGCGGTTCTCGGTAGCCGCTGTTGGCGTAAAGAGGGTGAGATCTCTCAAGTATTTCCTCAAGGAGGTATTGAGGGAGACTCAACCCTCGGCTGACACCGGGGCCCACCGTCGGGCCGCCTAAATCGAGGGCGTATCATGCCCCCAACCCGTGCCCCAGATCACCATGGTCTCGGGGCACTTTTTTCTTAAATTTCGTGATATAATCTTCCTATTATTAGAGAATATTAATTTATATAAAAATATATGCTTAAAAAAATATTTATCTTTGTTTTTATTCTGTCTTTGTTTGTTTTGCCCGCTTTTGTTTCTGCTGAAAGTGTGAATTTTAATTCAAATTCATATACAAATTATTCAGAAGAACAACTCGTTTCTTTGATAGCAAAATTACAAAAGCAATTGGAAGAAGTAAGAAAGAGCTCAGTAGCATGCGTGGTCTCTTCGAGAGATTTATCTGTAGGTGATGGGTTTGAGGATGATTTGAGATCTGATGTTAAATCATTACAAGGTTTTCTTTACGAAAAAGGTTTTTTGTCTAAGAAACAAGATGGTCTTTTTGGTAAAAACACGAAAGCAGCATTGATTGCTTTTCAGGCAGCGAATAATCTTGTGCAAACAGGTGAGTTAAACTCTGAAACTAGAAATAAAATAAAATCGATGACTTGTCGAAAATCTTATTCAGTAGACTCTAGTAAGATAAATAAGAAAGAAAATAGCGATGATAATTATTCAAAAGTAAAGTCTATTAGTTTGAGTGCAAACGGTTCTGCTGTGAAATGGTCAGCTGATGGATATTCAAAAAATGGTTTTAAGATTGTTTGGTCTAAAAACAGTAATCCAACATATCCAACCAGAGAAGGAGATAAATATATTTATTTATCAGAATCAAATGCAAATACAACAAACTTAGATGCTTTTAGTGGTTCTGGTACATATTATGTAAAAGTTTGTGAGTATCTTGGTGGCTCTTGTGGCGTCTACTCAAATCAAATACAAGTTTCTCTTTAGAATATAGGGATTGTTGACGTAATGTGATTTTCGTGACAGTATCTATTCGGAGGTGTGTATGTCGAAGTACGCTAGGCTTGTAAAAAAGTATGATGCTTTCTTGTTCTCGATTCAAGGAAATACTTTTTGTAAAAAAATACGAGTCTGTGTGACTGACGCGCAAAACGCAAGAGCTGCGATTGCTAGAAAGTTGTTGGGAGCAAAAATTAAATCTTTCCTGAATCAAAAAAGGAGGAATTGATGTCTGCGATCATTGTCTCTGCTGCTTATTTCAAACTCTGCCCTTGTCGTACTCATGGCCATATAATTTTTTCGGACAGGAGCCGGAGTTCTGATGTATACTCGATTAAAGACGGTGTGTCTGAGGTCGAGAAAGCCAAAAGAAAAGATGTGATTTCTGATTTCGAAATTCAGGAATTACTGAGAAGTATTTCTGTCTTTGGCCTCCCAAACGAGGAGGACCCGAACGCAGAACGGGAAGTCTGCGTGGAGTTTCTCGTCGAGGAGAATCCATAGAATGTTTGTTAGGGCATTTATTCGTCGCCCCGCACAAAAGGTCGTAAGACTCTGTGCGGGGCGTTTACATTTGGTATAAAAATTTCTTTATTTTTATAAGTGATATAATATTATTTAAATGAGTATAAATAAGAAGACTTTTATTTTGTACGTTAGGAATTTTATTTTTGGGGCTGAGGACAGTCTAGTCTCTACCGTAGGGATGTTGGCAGGTATCGCCTCGGCTGGGGTGGCTCAGAAAGAAATAGTTATTTCTGGAGTTGTTTTGATATGTGTTGAAGCTTTTTCTATGTCTGTCGGAACTTTTTTATCTGAAAGAACCACCGAAGAATCGTCTCCGAACTATGAACAACAAAAAAGTAGTTCTTTGTTGGCATCAATCATTATGTTTGCATCGTATTTTATTTGCGGTTTAATTCCACTGTTTCCCTATTTGGCTTTTAATGTCGAACGAGCTTTTTGGTGGTCTGTCGTAGCTAGTTTTCTAGCTTTATTTGTTTTAGGTTTTATAAGTGCGAAAATTCTTAAAACTCATATTTTAAAAAACTCATTGAGGATGATGATTATTGGAGGATTGGCAATTGGTTTTGGTGTTCTTGTTGGTATTTTTCTTAAATAGAAAGCTTTTTGTTTTTGGAGTATAATATAGGGTGGTTTATATATTATTAACTAATTTTATTTTTTATGAAAAAATATTTAGGTTTTGTGTTTATTTTAGCAATGTTTGTGATGCCTCTCGTATCTAATGCTTTAGAATTTAGAGGAGGGGAACAGCCTTCAGTAAGTAAGAATGAAAAGGTGGCGAATGATTTATATATGGGTGGAGGGAGTGTCACTAGCGCCGGTAGCATAAAAGGAGATTTGATTACCGGTGGAGGAAATATTTTAATTAGTGGTGATGTCGGGGGCGACCTTATGGCTGGTGGAGGAAATATTAGTATTATTTCAGATATTGGGGATGATGTGCGAGTGGGTGGTGGAACAGTCGTTCTGTCTGGAAAAGTTGGTGGAGATTTGATCGTTGGTGGGGGGCAAGTAAATATAAGCGGTGCTGGTATCGGAGGAGATGCGGTGATAGGGGCTGGTAACCTTAGTATCGATGCGCCAGTAGAAGGAAATGTATATATAGGAGGTGGTAATGTTTACGTCAATGCTCCAATAGGAGGAAATGTAAAAATTGAAGCAGAAAAAGTAACTCTTGGAAGTTCTGCTGTAATTTCTGGAACTTTGACTTACAAAGCAAAAAATGAATTAACAAAAGAAGCTGGTGCTGTAGTAAAAGGGGAAGTAAAATTTGAACCGATAAAAAACAAAAATAAAAATATTTCTCCTTTGGCGTTAAAAGCTATTTTCTCGGCTGTTATTGTTTGGAAATTCTTTGCACTTCTAGCTTGTGCTCTTTTGGTTGGGCTTATGCTTCGCAAATTTAACAAAGAAATTGCTCAATTTGCAGTAAAGCGTCCCTTCTTCGAGCTCGGTAGAGGTGTGCTTGTTATGGTCGCTATGCCGATAATATCAATTCTTTTCTTTGTGACTGTAGTAGGGATTCCTTTTGGGGTAGCTGGACTTCTTGGTTATGCCTTGATTATGTTGTTTGTATGGGTTATTTCTCCAATAGTTTTGGGAAGTGTTTTGTATAGTTATTTATTTAAAAAAGAAATTGAAATTTCTTGGAAAACTATTTTGCTTGGGGTAATAGTTTATTCTCTGTTATGTCTTATTCCTTTTGTTGGATGGTTGGTACAAATGTTGTTAATGTTCATTACTCTTGGTTCTCTTGTTGCGCTTAAGTTGCAAATAGCAAAAGAGTGGAGATAAATCACCAAAAACACTAGAAAAAACCCTGCAAAAACAGGGTTTTTTCTTTGAATTTTTATGCACTCGTTTTGCACTTTTTGTGTTGACAATTGATGTACAATATCCTATTCTCTGCTCGAGGAAGTAACTCTTATTAATAACGTTTTATTATTAATTTTTAATAAAAAATATATGAAAAAATATTTAATTTTGGTGTTGGTTTTGGGTTTGTTTTTAGTAACAAAAAATGTTTCAGCTGTCGATACTTCAGTATTATTTACAAATGGCAATGGTCATTATAGTTCATGGGCTGGAGGAGAATCAGATGTTGATGAAACTGGTATACCTAGTTGTCTTGTTTCTGACTCTGTAATTGGTAGTGCAACAGGAGAACGCGAATCTTTCACTTTAGATATTAGTTCTATCCCAGACAATGCAACTATCACCAATGTTTCAATTAGTGTTTGGAGTAGAGGCAATGTGGTTATCGCTGGAGGTAAATTTAAAACTTTCGCAAGAATAAATGGGGCAGACACAGACGCATCTTCTGGTATTTCTGCTGTGGGTAGTGGTGTTGGTGGTACTTGTACGCTAGACACACAAGATATAAGTATCTCTAGCGTTATAAAAAACAACACGACTTCTCTTGAAATAGGTGTTGTAAAGACCGACAATAATCCAGTTCGTGTTGGTGCTATTCGTGCTCTTGTTTCTTACACTCTTCCAATGATTGACCAGACTATAACAGTAACAACCAATGCTCCAGCTAATGCGGTTTATAATTCTACCTTTTCTGTAGCCGCTACTGGTGGTGCATCTGGTAATCCTGTTGTTATAACAACTACTGGCGGTTGTACTGGTGGTGGTAATGATTCTGCAGATATCACAATGACAAGCGGAACTACATCATGTGTTGTTCATTATAATCAAGCAGGAAATATTTCCTATAATCCTGCACCAGAAGTAACCGAAACAGTTATAGCAAATAAAGCAGATGCAACTATTAATGTAAGCGGATATACTGGTACTTATGATTCTTTGACACACGGTGCTACTGGTACTGCTACAGGTGTACTTGGAGAATCATTGAGCGGTCTTGACCTTGGATCTTCATTCAGAAATGTTCCAGGAGGTACAGCAAACTGGACCTTTACAGATGTTACTGGTAATTATAATGATGCTAGTGGGAGTGTTGATATTATTATTAACGCTCGCGATTTAAATGTTACTGTTACTGGTGTAAATAAAATCTACGATGGCAATACAAGCGCTACTGTTATTTTGGGTAGTGATAAAATTCCTACTGATGATGTTACTCTTTCTTACTCTAGCGCATCTTTTGATACAGCAGATTCTGGTGCTGATAAAGTTGTGACCGTAGACGGTATTGCGATTAGTGGTGGTGCAGATGCGGGAAATTATAATCTTGTAACTCCTCCCACAAGCACAACTGCAAATATTTCA
>JADZCK010000047.1 GCA_020851595.1 Candidatus Nomurabacteria bacterium
TAAATGGAGAACCATTATCAGCGACCATAATATTATTCCCTTCACTAGTACAATCTAAATCTGTAGTTAATCGATAGGTGCGATATAAAGCATTTTCAATATTTTCAAATTCTGCGCAAGTATCTATGTCAACACCAGAGTCGGCAAGAGTTGTGATTGTGTAAGTGATAGTTGTTGTTCCATCTTCTGCTTCAACGACCAACGTGTCACCTGTAATTACAGGATCATTAAGATCTGAACTGTCCCAACTTTGTTCAATATTACCTTTTGTTAAATTACCTAAAAAGTCATCTTGCGAAGTAGCAAATGGTACATTTGTAATTGTTCTACTAGAACCACCATCTGTACCGATAGTATACACACTAGAAATAACAGTAGCATCATGACTTGGTTCAGGCAAAACCGTAATGGTATAAGTAATAACCGTTGTTCCATCTTCTGCTGTCACTACTAATGTATCGTCTGTTAATACAGGATCAGAAATATCTGCGTCGTTCCATGTTTGACCAGTTTCATTTTCTTCTATGTTCGCTAAAAAATCTGCTTTTGAAGTTCCGAATGGAACATCTGTAATAGTCTCAGCTCCACCACCAAGATCACTTACTGTATATTCACCAGAATAAATGGTAGCATCATTGCTTGGTGGATCAACCGTAACAGTATAAGTAATAACTGTCGTTCCATCTTCTGCTGTCACTACTAAAGTATCATCTGTTAATACAGGATCAGAAATATCTGTGTCGTTCCAAGTTTGACCAACTTGATTTTCTTCTAGGTTAGCTAGAAAATCTGTTTTTAAAGTTCCGAATGGAACGTCTGTAATGGTTTCAGAACCACCACCAATAATGCTTACAGTGTATTCACCAGAAGAAACGGTAGCATTATTACTCAATACATATGTATATATCCAGGCAGCACCTTTGTTTGAATCGTCGCCTGGCCCACCAACAATTGCGGTATTACCATCGGAAGAGATAGAAACAGAAGTGCCTTGATATATGTTTGTTCCCACCACTCCTGTACCTACTAATTTATTTCCTTGCTGAGACCAAACTCCGTCTATACGGGTAAATATCCAGACAGCACCTTTGAATGAAGCATCAATATTTCCACCTACTATTGCGGTATTACCATCAGAAGAAAGGGAAACTGAAATACCTTGACTTGTATTTCCCACAGCCCCAGTTCCAACAAGTTTAGAACCTTGCTGAGACCAAACTCCGTCTGTACGGGTAAATATCCAGGCAGCACCTTTGTTTGAATCGTCAACTGATCCGCCAACAATTGCGGTATTACTGTCAGAAGAAAGGGAAACTGAAACGCCTTGAGCTGCATTTCCCACAGCCCCAGTTCCAACAAGTTTAGAGCCTTGCTGAGACCAAACTCCGTCTGTACGGGTAAATATCCAGACAGCACCTTTGTTTGAATCGTCGCTTTTTCCACCCACAACAGCTGTGTTACCATCTGAAGAAATAGCGACTGAATAGCCCTGATCGGCATTTCCCACAGCCCCAGTTCCAACAAGTTTAGAACCTTGCTGAGACCAAACTCCGTCTGTACGGGTAAATATCCAGGCAGCACCTTTGTTTGAATCGTCAACTCTCCCTCCAACAATAGCGGTATTACCATCGGAAGAAATAGCTACTGAATAGCCTTGAGCTGCATTTCCCACAGCCCCAGTTCCAACAAGTTTAGAACCTTGCTGAGACCAAACTCCGTCTGTACGGGTAAATATCCAGGCAGCACCTTTGTTTGAATCGTCGCCATAACCTCCAACAATAGCGGTATTACCATCGGAAGAAATAGAAACGGAAGTACTTTGCCACACCGTACCTACTGTCCCAGTTCCAACAAGCTTAGAGCCTTGCTGTTCAAAATATGCAAAACTTACTTTCGAAATAAACAGACTTAACATTAAAAAAGAAAAAAATACTAAAAAATTTCTTATATATTCCTTATATACACATATCATACAAATTATTATTAATGATTAATACACTAATAATACCATATATATATATTGATTAAAAATTTAAGGGTGGATAAGTTAACGAAAGTCTTTTTATTACACCACACTTTCTCTTCCACCACCATTGTCTGTTTTATATTCTGCGACTTTTTCTCTTTTGATAACTGCGAGTATATCTTCTACAAGTTTCTTTGGGTCGTCCCCTGAGACTATTTTATTGTTTGGGCGATGAGATTTCTCTAAAATTTCTTTTAACTCATTCCCCATTTCCCAAGGCCCTTCATAAATACCGATAGCTTTATCGTCTTCAAATGCAACAGTAAACTCATGTATCGTACCGATACGTCCACAGCCACAGATGACACCATCTACAGAACGAGTAAGGAGTAGATCACGCCCCGGATAGCCGAAACCTGTATAAATTATCAAATCCATATAATCAACAGGAAGTTTGTAAACTTCTACGTGTTCTTTTTCAGAAGCTGCAGGAGAAAAACCAATAGATACACCTCCCGCTTCTTTTGTCCCCATAGCCACCCAAAGAGGAAAGCCGGTAGTTGCTCCAGTAACGAGCACTATTCCTTGCCGAGCTATCTCACGCCCGAGTTCTTTTGCTTTGTCTAAAGCATTTAGCCCACAGTGCCCAGTCTCAGCCGCGCCAGATACACAAATCTTTATTTGATTGTGTCCGTGTTTATTAGAAAAATTAAATGGTGAATCCATATTTTTATTATATCACTGATATTATTATTAACTAACATTCGAGAGTCACGCTGCTACCCTGCTCTGGAGCGTATGCTTCTATACCTAAATTGTCTCTTAATTTTTGAACCAAGAACATGGAAGATTTTGGTTCACCCATAACAACAAAAACTTTTTTTACTGTGTCTTGAGTGTCCTCCACAAAAGCGAGCAAGCCATTTGAATCTTTATGTCCAGAATATCCGGAAATCGTGGTAACATGAGCGCGCACAACCACATCTTCTCCTGTTATTCGCACTGTTTTTAATCCTTCCTGAATCAACCTGCCAGGAGTTCCTACTGATTGATAACCAGTCAAAAGCAAAGTATTGTTTGGATCTGGAAGATAATGCCTTTCGTGATGCACTATGCGCCCTCCAGTAGACATACCGCTTCCCGCGATAACTATTTTAGGATTTGGAACATCAGCAATCATTTTTGATTCTTCAGATTTCAATGTGCTATGAAGTCCAGGAAAATCAAACAAATATTTACCAGGAGATATCGCCTTCTGTGCATTTTCATTAAAATAATTTTTGTATTTTTTAAAAACTTCAGTCAAACGAATAGCGAGTGGCGAATCGAAAAATATTGGCATAACTGGTATGCGATTATTTTCTACCAAAGCATCTAGCTCAAACAGAAGCTCTTGTGAACGTTCCAAAGAAAAAGTGGGAATGATAAGTGTCCCTTTTCTTTTATAATTATCTTCTATCGCCTCCTCTAGATATTTGCGGCGATCATCTCTTGATTCGTGGTTTCTATCACCATACACGGATTCCATTATTAAATAATCAATATCAAAAACTCTTTCCGTGTCTGGAAGAAGTGGCGAAGGGCTATTACCCAAATCCCCAGTAAAAAGAATTTTCTTACCATTGCACAAAAATTGAATCATGGCAGAACCCAGAATATGCCCAGCGTTTAAAAATTCAACCTCCACATTATCTGTAATTTTAATCTTTTGGTGATAAGTAAATCCTTTCCAAAGTGAAAGTGCTAATTTTATATTTTCCTCAGAATATATTTTATCTAATTCTAAATCAATATTTTTCCCCAGAATACCAGCAGTATCTTCGAGCATTGGCCCAGCGAGATCGCGTGTAGGTTCCGTAGAATAAATTTCTCCACGAAATCCTTCGTGGATAATTTTTGGCACACGCCCCAAATGGTCCACATGCGCGTGGGTAATAAAAAGAATATTTATTGTTTTAGAATCGTATGGAAATGGATCCCAGTTGATATCATCCGCCATTTTCATTCCTTGAGTAAGTCCGCAGTCTATCAATATTCTCTTACCATCAATCTCTAAAAGAAAATTCGCGCCCGTCACTGAGCCCGTTCCCCCACAAAATGTTATTTTAAATTTATTATCTTTCGTATCCATAACTTGATTATACAGTAATTTCTTTTTTAGACACAGCGTCCTTTAATAAAAAGAAAAATAAATAAAATAAAGCAGAAACACCGCCAGCTAAATCAAAGAAAATATCAGAAAGAGTGTCGAGAGCATTAAAAGGTTGCTTGGCAAAATTATCATTTACAACAATTTCATAAAATTCCCAAATAATCCCGACAAGCAAAACAGAAAAAATAATTTTTATAATTAGTTTCCAGTCTATCTGCCCCTTTAGCTCATTATCTATCCCAGAATAAATACCGAGAGAAGAATTTTTAAAAGAAAAAAGCCATATCAAAAAGAGACTGAGCCAAAATCCACCCAAAAAGTGCATAATCATATCAAAATACCAAATAGAAGAATACCAATACAGGTTTACTGCCCCGTAATTCAATAGAAAAATCAAAATAATTAGAGAAGCAAGCTTTTTAAAGAATTTTTTCCTGTCCATATAGTTATATTACCTTAAAAACAACCTCCTGAAAAGAAAAAATCCGCCCGAAATAGATACAGTGCGGAATTCTTCTTAGGACTATCTCTGATGTATTACCGTAGCTTATAGCTAGGTGGGTGTTAGACGATTAGAACCAAGGCTCTACTCGATCGAAACTCCCATTTATTAGTGTTCTAGGTAATAATCGGAAATAACCCTACATTCATTCTATCCTTCTTAATATTTTTTGCAAGAATTTTTTCAAAACAACACAATTTTTTTAGTATTTCAAACAAATTTTTCTAAAAACGCATATTAAACCAGTCTAAATTGTATTTTCCTTTTATCAGAGTTCTTTCTCCATCATTCCAGGTCTCATTTTTTTCTAAGTTTAATTTTTTTATCATTTCATTTATATCATTCTCGCTTTCCGCTTCAATTTCTATAAAACTAGGCATTCCTGGGTATATGTCCAAATCAAATTGGATAGTTCCAAGTTTCCAAGAGGTGCGTTTCTTCTCTTGATGCGCATATTTTTCTAAATTTAACTCCTCTAAAAGGTAACCTACTGAAGATTCATCGGAAACTGTAAAATTTATTTCTTTATGTTTTCTCGAAACACCAATATGTTCAGATTTTGCTTTCCACGTAACTTCTTTTTTGCCAGAAGGTTCATAATTTCGAATACGTAGAAACCAAGGATCATCTCCGTCATGAGTCAATCCTTTGGGACCATACCAATCTACGACAAGTTTTTCATTTGAAATCTCCACAGCACCCAAAATTTTTAACTTTTCGGCTATAGATTTTGGATCAATTTCTAAAACTTTTGTTTCAATTTCATGCATTTTATTCATCTACTCCAAAACGTTTGTAGTCATAAGTTTTTCCTTCACCGAACCAATGCTTTATCTCATGTTCTGCTTCGTCTGGAGTTTCTGAACAATGCACAACATTTGTCACACAACGTTTTTCTTTGTTTGCTAGAGCTGGGCTATCAATGGAATAATCTCCACGAATCGTACCGACTGCAGCCAAATATGGCATCGTCTCCCCTGCAATCTTGCGAACAACGTCCACCGCATGTACTCCTTGCACAATCATCTTTACAAGAGGGGCACTCATCATATAATCAATTAACCACTTACGAATCTCCGGACCAATTTTTTCTGGTTCTAGGGTACCAAAGTCCAACATTGCGTCATAGCCATATTTTTCATAAGTTGAGAGAGTTTTTTTACCAAGTCTGGTAATCCATTCTTCATTTTTGGGATAATGATTATCCATCTGATCATGACTTGGTTGAAACATTTCAAGCGCTACTATCTTTAAATCTCGCTGTTCAAAACGACGGATAATCTCCCCTGTCAAACCCTTCCGAACCCCGTCTGGCTTTATCATAACGTACGTCTTCTCTTCTTTTAAGTGTTTCATAAATATCTAAATTAAAATTATAATACAAGCATCTTAACAGATTTTTTAATAAATTCAAAGCGCTCTTGTCCTACAAAACACTTGTTTTATCATAACCCAATTCCTTGGCCCTAATCACAGCTTTGTCTAAAAAATAGAACCAATGATCGTAATCCTTGTTTTGATTTCTTGCTTCCCAATTTGCTTTCATTTCTTTTGGAATAGACCAAACTAAAGTAAAATTTTCGTGTTCTTCGAGTTGTGTCGGTATCAAATTTTTATTTTTTAATATAAAAAGAAAACACGTCGCATGCGCCACACGATCTACATTTTTTGAATTATTATGATAATGACATAAAACTTCTTCTATTTTTTCAATATGAATAAAATCATACAATCCGCTTTCTTCCATTACTTCTCGAGTAACTCCATCTTTTATATCTTCGTCAGGGTTTACTCCCCCTCCAAAAAGAACAAAAACTCCATTATTTATTTTTTCTCCGACGGCATATTTTTGGGTTTCTGGATCAAAAATAACCCCACATCCGCCATCTCGTCTCTCCTCATTTTCTCTTTTTATTCCAAATTCTTGCATATTTATTCCATCGTCTTATATCTTCCCATAATTTCCTGTTCTACTTCTTCTCTTTCTCGTCCGTATTTTAAATATGAAAGTTCTTTTAAACTGTCCACAATATCCGGATTTCCCTTTTCTGGCGGAAGAGTATTAATATTAAAAGGCTTTGTGGGCTGCCCTTTTACAAGCATACTAATATAAGCATTGTAGTTATCAAGTTTGGTAATATCTTGAGCGCTAAATGTTGGTTTAAACTTTGGCTCCAAAAATGTAGCGTCTTCTGTTCCCACACGAAATACTGCCATAGATCCAACGTTTCCAAAAACAGCATTTTTGATATTTTCTTCAAGCTGAGAAATATACTGATGCGCAATGTTTAAAGAAAGTCGGTATTTTCTAGCTTCAGATAAAATAGAAGCAATAGAATCCGTGGTGACATTCTGGAATTCGTCTATATATAAATAAAAATCATTCATAGGTTTACCAAACATATCTACACGAGAAAGCGCAGCCATTTGTATTTTACCTACAAGGACTAAGCCGATAAGGTTTGCATTTATATCCCCTAGCCTTCCTTTAGAAAGATTAACTAACAGTATTTTCTTCTCATCCATTATCTTTCTGAAATTAAAAACAGAATTTTGTTGAAGCACGACTGGACGCATGATGTCGTTACTAATAAAGTTGTCGAATTTGGAAGAAATATAGGGGACGAAGTTTGCGAGTGATTGGTCCCCTGTGGTTTGTTCTGCTCCAGCCCAAAATTGCTTAATTATTGGATTTTTACATTTGGAAAGTTTCATATCGCGGAATTCTTTATCAGCTAGAACACGCGTAATCTCAAGCAAAGTAGAACCAGACTCCGGGTCCTCCATAACCAAAAAAGCGCTATTTCTAAAATATTGCTCAAACATTGGACCACCAGCACCATTTTTTAAATCAAAAAGTTTATTGAAAATTCCCATGAGCTCATTCACCACGAAAGTTTTTTGCTCTGGATATTTAGGATCATATTCAAGCATATTTAACCCCATTGGCCTTGCTGTATAAGCTGGATCAAAATAAATAACATCATCAATACGTTCTTTTGGAATTCGTGAAAGAATAGTTTGAATATCTGTACCGTGCGGATCAATATAGCAACACCCATCACCATTTCTTATGTCTTGAGTGATCATGTTGAGTAAAATATTTGTCTTTCCTGTACCTGTCTGTCCAATTACATAAAAATGTCTCATTCTATCTTCACGAGCCATATGAATATTTGTATCTTTCCCTCTGTAACTATTCACTCCAAGAACTATTCCTTCTTGCCCCATCTCTATTGGTGCTGGGGCTATACCTGCTTTTGCTTCTTTGAGCTGTGGCTGACTTCCTATGCCGACTGGGAAATGAAACACAGAAGCAAGCTCTTTTAAATTCATCGGCAATGTATGCTCGGAAGAAAAAGTGCGATAAGAAAAATCATGGAAAAGTTTTTTTAATGCCCCACCGCGTACCTCTTCAAAAACCAAAGAGTTGCTTGCCGCTTCTGTGAATTGATTGAAGGATGATTCTATTTCTTTAAGTATCGCCTCCGCTCTTTCTCTTGTATCTCCTGAAGCAACTACGCGAATATTTGCCTTCAAAATAGAACTTTTCATTTTGTTGCCTATTTTTTCTACCGCTCCTTCGTCCACTGCACGTCTGCCACTAATATTTTTTTCTTTTACTTCTTCTTTTTCTTCTTTTTTCTTTGGGCCAAAAATTAATTCTTTGGAAATTCCGATCAATTCTTTCTTGATTTTATAAAAAGAGTCGTTTGCGTATTTTACAGAATACCCATCTTTAACATCGTCTAAAACTTTATGAAATTCATTTATAAATTTATCTCCAGCTGGAGCCACGACTAGCTGTATCGCTGCGCCCTCACCCATCGTTTGGAGCTTAGAAAAAACATTTAATATCGTATTCATAGGATCATGCTCTATATTATCGTAAGTTTTTATAGGCAAAACCGCTCTTTCGGCAAAATGCGCATAAGCACCTACGGATTGGCCTTTTTCATTAAAAATATTATAGTCGTTTGATGTTTCTAGAATTTTCGCATCATGATAAAAAGCTAATACCTGTTTTTCAAAAAGAGAAATAAATTTATTTGGGATAGCTGCATAGACCACAACTTCATCGCTTTGATTACCTAGAGCAACTTCTAGAGTAAAATAATTTTCTTTTTCATTGTTTTTGCCTATCGAGATAGACTGCATTCCTGCATAAAATTGCTCCATCGCGCCGATAAATTCTTTAAAACTTTTCGATTTATCTCCTTCGTCTTCTGGTGGAGGAAGAGTGATTTCAAAAAGTGTCATATTTAATGCTTTATAAACAGGTGAACCTTCTTTCAAATCTGAAACAACATTGCCAGTTTTTAAATATTGTATGAGAATTCTATGAAAATCATCATCTATGTGCGGATTGTTCATAGCTTCTACCACAGAAAGCGCGTTACGAATACCTTTGGTTATGACAATACCAAGAAGCTCCTCCATCGTGGAATCATGCGTCTCTGGTTTTAAAGCAAGCACAATACCTTCAACTTCCTTTTCTTTGATTAAATGTTTTTTATGGACCAAGTCCTCTGCTGGGATTTTCTTGTACTCTCCGATCACTTCACCTGTAGCTTTTTCGTTTGCATGTTCTATGTGCCCTATTTTAATAAGTTCTTCCTCACGCTCTTTCACATGAGCGCGCAAATATTCGAGCTCCTCTTCTGGGGTCTCAAATTTTGGCATTTCTTTAAAGAAAGATTTTTCCATTTATTTAATTATACAACAAAAACTATATTTGAGTTAATATTTCCGGATCACCATCTGTAATTAGAATAGTGTGTTCAAAATGTGCGCTGTTTTTTCTGTCTGCTGTGCGAAAAGTCCAGTCATCATCGTCTATAGTCACATTTTTTGTTCCTAGATTTACCATAGGTTCTAACGCTATAACCATTCCTGGTACAAGTTTTGCGCCCGTTCCCCTTTTCCCAAAATTAGGAATAAAAGGATCTTCGTGGATCATTCTACCCACACCGTGCCCAGCTAATACTTCCACGATGCCATATTTTCTTTCTTTTTGGGCGCGAATAAAACTCTCCACTGCATATCCAATATCACCGGCAGTATTCCCTGCCCGCGCAGCATCGATACCCACTTGTAAAGATTGTTCGGTCACTTGCAAAAGTTTTAAATTTTCTTCGCTGACTTTCCCGACAGGAACAGTCATCGCCATATCTGTAAAAAGTCCTTTATGTTTTACACCAAGATCAATAGACACAATATCCCCTTCTTTTAAAATTACATTTCTTTTTGGAATACCATGCACCACCTCATCATTCACAGAAACACAAAGAGAAGCGGGAAATGGCGAGCTAGCACCTTCGGGACGATAATTCAAAAATGCAGGAATGTCCCCCATTTCACGAATTAATTTCTCTGCATATAAATCAAGATCTTTAGTAGAAACCCCCGGCGCTACTTTTTCTTTTACTTTATGCAAAACTATCGCCAAATTTTTTCCACCTTCGCGAATTATTTCTATTTCTTCTGGTGTTTTTATAATTACTGACATGTTATTTTATATTACAGTTAAAAAGTTTTAACTTAAACTCCACCCCGCTCCGATTGTAATCGGAGCACCCCTCAAGAGGGGAATTTAAAAATTCATTTTATCTTTTCCTCCCATGTATTTGATCAAGAAGCATGTCTGATAAATTTTTTCCTTTTAATTCGTCCGGTGTTAAATTCGCGATATCGTCAATAGCTTTTCTTATTTCAATTGATTTTACATTAGTGGAATTGATCTTCACACCAAGATTTTTTACCTCATCCGTAACTATCCACAGCTCCATAGGTTTACCTACCTCTGCCAAAACCTTTTTAGCTCTTTGGTCGTGTATAAGTTCACCAGTTGAAAAACCATCTTGTTTCTCGTTATAAATTTTTAAATCACCATTATGACTTCTTGACCTTCTAATCATATAACGATTGCCACTTTCGGTCGAAAAGAAAACCCTGTCTCCTTGTTCAATCAAATCAGGGGTAAGTAACGGAACATCAATTACCTTGTATTCTTTGCCCAGAAATTCAATAGTTCTATTTGAAGATAAATTTTTATTTGGACCTTCTAAATTCATATAAAATAATATTAACATAAAAAGTAGAATTTGTCTTTTTCCACCCCGTCCTTTGACTACAAAGTCCACCCCCTCAAGAGCGGAATTTCAATGTATTTTTTCTTTTATTTATGCTGTCTAACACCAATTGGTATACATTACCCATATTTTTCTTAACATCTATATCAAGAATTCTAATTATTTCTAAATTTAGGTCTTTCATAAAAGCATCTCGTTCTGCGTCATACTCTATTTTATTATCATGACTGGAACCATCTATTTCAAAAACTAAACCGAGTTCAGGAATAAAAAAATCAACAATATAATTCCCTATTATTACTTGTCGATCTATATCGAAACCTAATTTATTTTTATCTTTAAACGTTTGCCAAAAAATTACTTCGGGTAAATTCCCTGCTTTTCTTAATTCTTTGGCTCTATTTGTTAAAAGTTTATTTTTAGGTATTTCCCAATATGGATACAAAGATTTCGGATTCCATGTATTTGATTCCCCTCTTGAGGGGTGGCGCTTGCGCCGGGGTGGATACATTTTGTTTATTGTATTATCGTACCCATAAATTTCTCCCCGTTTAAACACTTTGCTAAATTATCTATCGGCTTGCCGTTCATGATACAAACACTTATACCTTCTTCTTGTGCCATCTTGGAGGCAATCGGATCAAACGGAGAATTAAGTCCTGGATTCCATTCTGTAGGTATCAATGCACGATAATCTGCCCAAGATATTTGTTCAATCTTTTTAGCTTCAGGATTTACTTTAGGATCAGTGTCGTATACATAATCAGTATTTGATAAATTAATTATTTTTTTCGCATTAAGAGTTTTCGCCGCCAAAACCGCATCGTAATCCGTACTATGCCCGGGCTTTAAAGCTGAACCGATTGCTACATTTTTTTCTAAAACAAAATTACTTGCTAAGTCAGATATAACTTGTTTTTGCGCAGAACCTCCAAATACTACACGTAATAATTCAGCATTTAATTTCAAAGAAGCTATACCTATCCAATCAAGATCTTCATGAGAAGGACTCACTATTTCTTTTGCCACATTCTGATATTTTCTACAGATTTTTCCACCACCAGTAATGATCACAAATTTTTTTCCCTTTTCAACATGAGAAAGAATTAAAGATTTAAATTCTTTCAAAAAATCTACATCAATATTCTCAGGCATGATTAATGATCCGCCCAATGAAATTATTATTGTTTCTTCCATATTTATTTATTAGAAATTAAGCGCCTTAATAATATCTTCGTGCACTTTCTCAATGGTCTGCTCGCCATTTATTTCAATAAAATTGTATTTTGGATTTCCACGGAAATATTCTATTGAAGGCACGACGTCTTTTTCATACCAATCAAGTCTATTTTGTATTTTTTCTGGTGTATCATCCGCCCTTTGACGTTCCATCATTCTAGTATAAGACCAATCTTTTGAAACATTCATTAAAATGATATTAGGCTTTTCTATTTTGTAAAAATCAAAAGCAGAATCGAGGGCTATTGACTCTTCACGCCTTCTACAAAGCCCATCTAAAATAAGATCTTGTTCACCTGTAAAATTCTTTACTAGAATATCTGTCCATATCCAAATAGGCAAAAAGACGGGGATAAGTTTACCGTCTTTTAAAATATCTCCCACAATTTTTCCAGAATAATTATCTGTTTCCAAAAATTCTCGAAATTTACTTCCTGTTTCTGTATAGATAACTTCTCTTCCTTTAGATTTTAAAACCTCAGACAAGAGTTTTGCCTGAGTTCCCTTTCCACAACCAGATCTACCAAAGAAAAGAATAGCGCGTGAATTCATAGAAGAAGAATACACGTTTTTGAGCTAAAAATCAAGGTTAGTATTCTCGCATTGAGATCTGCGCATCGACTTTTTTTATCAAGTCCAATACAACAGAAACAACGATAAGTACAGATGTACCACCCAAAGCAAGAGCAGTGTTACCTGTTATAAATTGCATAATTAAAGGAAGAACAGCTACAATTCCAAGAAATACCCCACCTAAAAGTGTGATGTGACTCAAAACTTTTGAAATATATTGTGAAGTAGAAACACCGGGACGAATTCCAGGAATAAACGCGCCATTCTTTTGTAAATTAGTAGAAAGAGATTCTGGATCAAATGTGACTGCTGTGTAAAAGTAAGTAAACATAAATACAAATATAAAATACAAGATAGCGTAAAGAACTGAAGTTTGAGTAAACTTTAAAAGAAAACCAGAGATTGTATGCAAAATTCCACTATCAAAACGAGCTAGGAATGTACCTATCATTTGAGGGAAAAGCAAAATAGAAAGCGCAAAGATTATAGGAATAACCCCAGCTTGGTTTACGCGAAGTGGCAAGTAAGTAGAACCACCACCGTACATTTTCATCCCGCGTACTTGTTTGGCATAAGTCACAGGGATAGGACGTTCTGCCTCAGTGACAAGCACGATACCTGCAAGGATAATTATTCCAACAACAAAAAATGCTAAGTACAAAGGTATCTGAGAAACATCAAAGGTGAAAACCTGTTGGCTAACCCAAGATGGAAGCCTAGAAACTATACCTGCAAAGATGATAAGTGATACGCCGTTGCCGATCCCAAATTCTGACACAAGCTCACCTATCCACATTAAGAGTACAGAACCCGCAATGATAATAAACAAATTTGTAATACGATCGAATGCGGTCAAATTAAATAAAATATTTTGTTGTTCAAGAATGTACAAAAGACTGTATCCTTGAATAGCAGCCAAGGGAACAGTAAGCAATCTACCGTATTGAGCAAATTTCTTTCGGCCCATTTCTCCTTCTTCGTGGTATATCTTTTTTAAAGAAGGAACCATAATGGTCAAAAGTTGCATTATGATAGAACCAGTAATGTATGGCCCAACTCCGAGCATTATGATGGAAAGATTTGAAAGACCACCTCCGGAAAAGATGTTTAGAATTCCGAAGAATTGATTGTTGGAAAGGAATCTTGAAAGTTCAAGTGTATCAATACCTGGAATAGGAATAGCAGAGAGCAATCGAAAGACTATCAACGCAAAAAACATAAACAACATTCTTTTTCTTAAGGTTGTGTCTGTCCAGATTAACTTTATTTTATTCCAAAAATTATCCATTTTATTTAACGCTTATTTTCTTTCCTTTTATTCCTAAACGCTTTCGCATTTCAGAAAATTTTTCTTGCTTGCCATCCTTCCCTTCTACAAGCTTGTCTTTGGTTACAACAAAAACTCTTTGAATAGACTTGAATTGATATCCACGATTCTTTGGCAACTTCTTTATGATATCACGAAGTTCTGGGCGACGCTTGTTACCTGCACGAGCTGTCTGTCCCTTGCCTCCACGACCTCCCGTCTTGGCGTGTTTCCCTCCACGTCCAACTATGCGGTCCTTTTTATTCTTATGTTGTCTTTTTAAATTATGTATTTGCATTTGTTTTAATTCGTAACTTCTAATTCATCTTTTGCGACTTCTTTATTTTCAATTACAACAGTTTCCGGGGTTGCAACGTGTTTTGTATATCTTGAAGAAATGGGAGAAAACGCTGAGATAACAGCTTTTGCGTTGTTTAATTTATTTTTACTGTTAGATAAAATCTTTCCTGTGACATCTTTGATTCCAGCAAGTTTGATGATATCGCGAACAACAGAACCAGCTACCAAACCACGTCCTTTGTTTGGCAAAAGAGAAATATATGAGCTAGAAAACTTAGCAGAAAGCTCGTGAGGTATGGACATTGTCTTAGTCAAATTCAATTTGACCATATTCTTTTTTGCATTTCGTAGTGCTTTGTTTATAGCAAGAGATGTATCACCAGCTTTTCCTAGTCCTAGTCCGACACTACCCTTTCGATCTCCAGCAACAAGAGCAACACTAAAAGAAAATCTGCGTCCGCCAGCTACGACACGAGTAACGCGTCTGATATCTAGAATTTTTTGATCAAATTCTGGTTTTACTTTGGTGAAAGAAGAACCTCTTCGGCCTCCACTTTTTTTATCTTTTGTGTTGTCTTTTCCTTTTTCCATAAAATATTAAAATTCTAATCCTGAAGCTCGAGCTTCATCGGCTACTAATTTGATTCTGCCTGTATATTTAAATCCGTTACGATCAAAAACAACTTTTTTGATTTTTGCTTTTGAAGCTACATCCGCGATCATCTTTCCGACTTCTTTTGCTCTTTCTGTTTTGGTGCCTTTTGCTATTTTGACATCACTAGCTTGGACCAAAGTCTTGCCTGTCATATCGTTTATGATTTGAGCATAGATAAATTTGTTTGAACGGAATACTGTCAAACGAGGACGCGCATCAGTACCTTTGATCTTCGTCCTAATCTTTTTCTTTAATCTTATTCTTTTGTCAGTTTTATTTTGCATTTTAAATTCTAATTATTATCTAATTATTATACAGTCTTCTTTCCTTGCTTCCTTCTGATCACCTCAGTATCGTAACGCATGCCTTTACCCTTATAAGGTTCTGGTTTCTTTAATGCGCGGATAGAAGCTGTGAAATTACCGACTAATTCTTTATCTATACCTGTAATTGTTATATTGTTTTTGTCAGCAGTAGCTGTGATACCTTCTGGAATATGGACAATGACAGGATGAGAGAAACCTAATGCAAAATGGAAATCCTTTCCTTTTACTTCAGACTTGAATCCAACTCCTTCCAAGATCAATTTCTTTTGGTAAGGTGTCTCTACGCCTTTTATCATATTTTTGATATGAGAAGCGTATGTGCCCCAAAGTGATTGAGAAAACTTATCATTTCTTTTTATATTTAAAGTAATATTTTTATCGGTAACAGTAATAACGACATCATCTCTGAATACTTTACTAAGAGTTCCTTTTGGACCAGTCACCGAAATAGTGTTGCCATTTTGCGCAACCTTTACTCCTGCTGGTATTAAAATTTCTTGTTTTCCAATTCTACTCATATAATTTTATTATTACCAAAGTCTGAATAATGCCTCACCACCGACTTGCTCTTTTCGGGCATCTTTACCTGATAAAATTCCTTTTGGTGTGGAAAGAACAAGCAATCCTGAACCGTTGCGTACAGAATGAATATCTTTCATGCCAAAATATACACGACGTGATTGTTTTGAAATTCTTTCTACTTCTGTAATTCTTGGTTTCTTGTCTGTGTAAACTAATTTAACTTCGAGCAAAGGTTGTCCTTTTTTTACTTTCTTTGAAACTTCAGAAATGTATCCTGCCTTTTTTAAGCATTCGGCTATAGCATTCTTCATTTTAGAATAAGGGAAACTAACAGACTCCTTGCCTGCAAGACTTCCGTTCTTCATTATTATTATCATGTTTGAAATTGAATCCATATATTTTTATATTACCAAGAAGATTTGCGGACGCCCGGAAGCATTCCTTCGTTTGCTAATTCTCTAAAACAAATACGACAAATACCGAAATCTCTCATGAAAGCATTTCCTCTTCCACATCGAAAACATCGATTCTTTGCTCGTGTTGAAAATTTTGGTTTTTTGGCCGCTCGGGCCTTTACTGATGTTTTTGCCATAAATAAATATTGCCCATTTATAGGTGATATCGTGTGTATTTTCTTAAAGTTTTCTTAAAAACCTTAAGGAGAAACACAGATCAAACCTATTCCTTGGACTCCTAGATACTAACAAATTACATAAAAATAGTCAAATAATAAAACCCGTATTTTACGGGTTTTATTTAATCTTATTTTTTCTTTGAGTCGTCTTCTTTCTTAAAAGGAATACCGAGGAGTTCGAAGAAGGCTGTACCTTCTTTTTTATTTTTTGCAGTAGACACTAGAGTTATAGACAGACCGAAAACATCGCGTATATCTTCATCAGCTGTTTCAGGAAAAATAGTGTGCTCTTTGATACCTATAGTCATATTACCTATATCATCCACAGCTTTTTTGCTTATACCACGAAAGTCTTTTGTACGGGGCAAAGCAACATTGATAAGCTTTTCAAGAAAAGCATACATTCTATTTCCACGCATGGTAACGACGATACCGATAGGGTCACCCTGACGAATTTTGAAAGAAGAAACGGATTGCTTTGCACCACGGAGTGCTCCTTTTTGGCCAGTTATTTTTGCCAAACGATCCGCGATGGTGTCATTTTTGTTTTTGTCCTTTTTCATGGGAGTACCCGTACCAGTATTGACGACTATTTTCTTTAGCCTTGGCGCAGCCATGACGTTTTTGAAATGAAAGGCATCTTTCATTTTTTCAAACGCTTGTACTTCTTTTTCTTTTACAGTTAAATGTTTCATTTTCGTAATTCGTAATTGATAATTCTTAAATTGACTATATCTCTTGACTGCTCTTTCTTGCGACACGCACCATCTTGTCACCAACTTCTTTTTTGCCCACACGCGAAGCTTTCCCTGTTTTTGGATCAATAATCATTACATTTGAAGCGTTTATTGGCATCTCTATGTCTTTGATTGTCCCCTTTTCTCCAGACTTTCTAGGGCGTTGATGTTTTTTTACCATATTCAAACCTTCGACGATTACCTTATTTTCTTTAGGGAAAACATGGACAATTTTTCCTTTTTTACCTTTGTCTTTTCCTGTTACTATTATTATACTGTCGCCTTTTTTTAATTTCATAATTTGTAATTCGTAATTGATAATTCGTAATTGACTAAATAACTATATGACTTCTTGAGCTAAAGAAATTATCTTTTGAAACCCTTTTTCTGCCAACTCGCGAGGGATAGGTCCGAAAATACGTCCAGCTTTAGGATCTTTCTTGCCTTTTTCTAAAATCACAACAGCGTTGTCGTCAAAACGAATATAAGATCCGTCCTTTCTTCTGTATGCACCTCTTGTGCGTACTACTACAGCTTGGTGAACGTCTTTCTTTTTGACAGCTTTACGAGGACTTGCCACTTTCACAGAAATAATAACAAGCTCACCCAAAGTAGCGTATCTTTTTTTTGAAGAACCTAAAATCTTGAAAACCTTTCCTACGGTTCCTCCTGCGTTGTCTGTTATTTTTACTAAAGTTTCATTTTGAATCATAAAATTATTTTATATTACTGAAAAATTCTTATCTTTTGAAATTGGTCTTGTCTCAGCTATTTCTACCTTATCCCCTATTTTGTATTTATTGTCTTCATCGTGAGCTTTGTATTTCTTGCTGACTTTGTAGAATTTGCCATAAAGAGGGTGCTTCACAAATCTGGAAACAGAAACAACAATGGTTTTGTCCATCTTGTCAGAAACAACGACACCTTTTAGTATCTTGCCCATCAATTCTTTATCTTTTTTTGTTGTTTTGTTTTTCATAAATTTGTAATTCTAATTCCTAATTATTTCTTCTTTAGTTCAGTCAAGATTCTCGCTATGTCCTTTTTTGTATTTGAAACTTCTTTTACATTTTTGGACTTAGCTCCTTCCATTTTGAACCGGATAACCCTAATGTCTTCGCGTAAGGAATTTAACTTTTTTACTAATTCTTCCTTACTCATTTCTTTAAAATTATCTTTTGAATTTTTCTTTGCTTTTGCCATAAAATTATTGTTTATTTATTCTGGAAACTATTCTTGTTTTGATTGGAAGCTTTGTACCAGCTTTTCTGAGAGCTTCTCGTGCGACTTTTTCTTCGGCGCCATCTACTTCAAATATGATGCGTCCTGGAAGAACATCAAAACAGTATCCTTGTGGATCACCTTTTCCCTTACCCATACCTAATTCAGCTGCTTTTGCTGTATAAGGTCTGTCTGGAAAAATGCGAACCCAATATTTACCAGCTTTTGTAAGAGTACGAGAAATAACTTTTCGGGCAGATTCTATCTGTGTGGATTTTACTCGAGACTGAGATTCTGATTTCAAACCAAAAGATCCGAAAGCAAGCTTGATACCACGAGTATCTGCTGTACGTGTTTTAGGATTTGAACGTCCTGTCTGCCATTTTCTAAATTTTACTTTTTTTGGAATTAACATATATTTTTATGTGGCGTTAAGCTCGTGTTTTAATCATTTTTTAAATCTCCTTTTTCTGATGCAGGTGTATTTACGAATGCATTGCGAGCATTCTTCTTATCAGCAAAAATCTTTCCACGATAAATCCAAACTTTCACACCGACAACACCGTATGAAAGAGTAGCTCGTTCACGCTTGAAATCAATGTCCGCGCGGAAAGTCTGAAGTGGAATACTTCCCCTCTTAAGCTCTTCCGTACGAGCAATTTCAGCTCCACCCAAACGGCCAGAAAGCACTACTCTTGCTCCTTGCACGCCATTTGCTTGCATAACTTTTTCGATAACTTGTTTGATGACTCGGCGATAAGGCATTCTTTTTTCCAAACCTTCCGCGATCATGTACGCTACGATAGCAGCATCAGCTTCTGGATTTGTAACTTCTATGATTTCAAGCTTGAAATCTTCTGGTCTTGGAAGCTTAAGGTAATCCATTTTCTTCAAAATATCTTCTTTGAGTTTTGTAGCTCCTTCACCGTTTCTGCCGATGATAAGACCCGGGCGAGAAGTTTTGATTATAAAACGAGTAGCTTTTCGGCTTCTTTCTATTTCAATACTTGAAATATACATTCCTCTCAATTTCTTTTCCAAATATTGGCGAATAAGAACATCACCTTTCAAATAAGCGACATATTTCTTGGGATCAGCAAACCATCGAGACTTCCAGTCTCTTAGTATTATCAATCTATGCGCGTATGGGTGAACTATTTTACTCATATTATTTTTTGATTACTTTTTTAGCTTTTACTGTTTTTGTTGCTTTCACTGCTTTGGTCTTTTTCACATCTAAAACTTTTGCAACTTTCTCAGCTAATAATAAATTCAAATGACTTGTGCGTTTGTTTATTCTGTGTCCACTACCCATAGCTGCGGGCATCATTCTTTTCATGACTATTCCCTTGTCTACGCGTAATTCTTTTATAAATAAATTCTCTACTTCTTTTCCTTGTTGTTTTGCATTTGCTACAGCAGAAAGAAGAAGTTTCTTTATTGGAAGACCTGCTCTTTTAGCCAAAAAATCAAGCTCTGCTATCGCTTGTGATACACTCTTTCCTTTTACTAAAGTAGCAACTAAGCGAACTTTTCTTGGTGATTGTCTGTAATTTTTTAAAAATGCTTTCATGTTATTTTTGTGGCGTTAAGCTCGTAGGTATGTAAAATTATTTCTTTTTAGCGTCGTCAGCAGTAGCTGTAGCGGATTTTGCTTGAGCTATTTCAGCTTCTTTCTTTTTCATTTCAAGCTCTTTCTGCATCTTTCCTCCGTGTTTGATAAATTTCTTTGTTGGAGAAAATTCACCTAGTCTATGGCCGACCATATCTTCGGTAACCAAAACTTCTACGTGTGTTTTTCCGTTGTAAACTCCAAAAGTAAAACCAAGCATCTCGGGAGAGATCATACAAGCGCGTTTCCACGTCTTCACCATAGGTGTTTGAAGCGGATTTTTGCCAGCTATCTTTTTGAGAAGCCTCTCGTCAACATTTAATCCTTTTTTGATTGATCTTGTCATAAATTTATCTTCTTTTGGGTAAACAAAAAGCTCTAAGCGAGCTTGGTTTCATAATAGCAAATTTAATACTAATGTCAACTAGATTCTAAAAGACCATTGTAATAAAAAGCTCAAATAAAAAAATGTCAAATTGTGCGATAAAAATAGTAAAGCCCCGGTCCGACAAAAAGTCGTACCGGGGCTCGATGGAAGACCCTATCTTCTAGGGCTTCCGCGGAAGGATGAGATCAGCCGGCGGTTCCTTGCCAGCCATCCGACTGATAGTGGTCCTGGGATACAATCCCCAAGGACCAGTGAGAGGGGTCTTGTGAGACCCCGCCCAGACCAACTTGGGCTCAGCCGGAGAGGGCTTGGGCGCGGGCTTCTGCCCGTTCCCGTTGGGGGTACCAGTGTCATTCGCCATGGTGTGTCCCCTTCTCGAAAAACAAAAAAATCTCTGTTGCAAGAAACTGTTAACGCACACTCCCGGAGTAAAAAAAAGACCGTGAACCTCTAGTACCCAGACAAAAGCTCGAGGGTCTTCCGGTCGAACTTCAGATGGGTGTCCCTCTCGAGCTTTTCCGCGAGCGCCTCGATCTCTGCTGCCTTCTGACGGAGAAGCTCTTCTCTCGAAGGCTTCTTGCTTGTGAGCATCGGTTTCGAGACGATCTTCTTTTCCTGACGCCGTTGCCTCTTGAGTTGAAGCTTCCGTCTCTTTGCTTCAACCTTTTCCGCGATTCGCTCCACCTGTTTATTCTTCGGCATACCAAAGAACCTCCTACTTGGAATTATACCACTCCTAGAAAATAATGCAAGTGAAATTAAAAAGGCCCTTATTTGTTAAGGGTCTTTTTAAAATTTAGTCTTTTTTATTATTATTTATTCTTTCCTGTCTTTCTGCGAGAAACTATAAATATATTTGAGTATTTCTTTGGAGTTCTGGTCTTTCTTCCACCGGTTACTTTACCCCACAAAGTTTTTGGTCTCTTTGTTCCGCGTCCTTGTCTTCCTTCTCCACCTCCGTATGGGTGATCGACAGGGTTCATAGCTGTACCACGAACAGTAGGGCGAATTCCTTTCCATCGACTGCGTCCAGCTTTACCATAATTTTCTAAGTGATGTTCTTCGTTTGAAACAGAACCTACGCATGCCCAACAATTTTCATTTATTTTTCTAACTTCAGTAGAAGGCATTTTTAAGTTTGAATATCCGTCAGCATTTGCTACAACTTGCGCAAATATTCCAGCAGAGCGTCCGATCTTTGCTCCACCCATAGGCTTTATCTCAACATTGTAAACAAAAGTACCAACTGGGATATTTTTAAGAGGAAGTCTGTTTCCTGTTTCAAGAGGAGCTTTATCAGACACGATAAATGTACTGCCTACTTTCATAGATTTTGGCAAAACTACGTATCTCTTTTCTCCGTCTCTGTAAACAGCAAGACCGATAAATGCGCTGCGGTTTGGATCGTATTCCACAGAAGTTATTTTCGCAGGAATTTCTTTTTTGTTATATAAAAAATCAACATCACGATAAAGACGCTTGTGTCCACTTCCCTTGTGTCTTGTAGTGATGCGTCCTTGGCTATTTCTACCAACTGCGCGCTTAAAACCATAAGTCAAAGATTTGGTAGGAGTACTCGTAGTCAAAACTCCTCTGTAGTTCACATTGGTCATTTGTCTCCTTGATTTACTTGTTGGTTTGTATGTTTTCATTTTCTTAAATTCGTAATCTTTAGCTTATTAAACAAGTTCTATCTTGTCACCATTTTTTAAATAAACAAGGGCTTTCCTTCCGCCGCCCTTAACTCCTTCTTTGCCTCGAGACATAACACGCTTCTTTGGTACAGAAAGAACGTTTACTTTGACTGGTTTTACTTTATACAAAGCAAAGATAGCTTTTTTTATTTCTGTTTTGTTTGCAAATTCTGAAATTTCAAAAGTATATACATTTTGCTCTGCTGCAAAAGATGCTTTTTCAGTGACTCTTGGATTTTTAATAAGTGTTGTCATAAATTTATAAAAATTACCCTCTAGCTTCTAAGAATTTAACAGATTCTGTTGGATTTTCTATTAAAAGATACTGGTGATTAAGAACGTCTAATGGGTTTAAATTTTTAAGGAAAACCACCTCAAGCTGAGACAAATTTCTAAAACTTTTTTCCGCCTTTTCGTTTCTGTCAAAAAGCGCCGTCAAAACTCTAGCCTTTTTTGATGAAGCTAAAGGCTTTAATCCTGAAGCTTTTGCTAAATTCTTCATAACATCTAAAGCGCTCTTTGTTTTCATTTCAGGCATAGCAAGCGTATCAACAAAAATAATCTCTCCATCTTTTAATTTCTTTGAAAGAACAGAGAACAAAGCTTGAGCGCGCATTTTCTTGGAGATCTTTCTCTTGTAATTCTTATCTGAAAGTGGACCGTGTGTGACACCTCCTCCTACCCATATAGGAGAACGCGTAGATCCGTGACGAGCGCGTCCTGTACCTTTTTGTTTCCAAGGCTTCTTTCCTCCTCCACGAACTTCACCTCTGTCTTTGGTGTCAGCTGTACCAGCGCGTTTGTTACTGCGCATTCCTTCTACTACTTGGTGCACCAAATCAGCACGCCATTTTGCAGCGAAAACTTTCTCGGGTAAAGATATTACTCCAGCTTCTTTTCCTTTTTGATCGTATATTTTTGTTTGTAATTTTGCTTCTGTTGTCATATAAATTTTCGTATTATCTGCTCTTTATTTCCACCAAGGTTCCACGTCGGCCAGCTATCGCGCCTTTTACAAGAATCAAATTATTTTCTTTATCAACAAAAACAACCTTTAAATTCTTTTGTGTTATGCGATCGGAGCCCATTCTTCCTGCCATTCTCATTCCTTTTGGAACGTGAGTTCGAAGACCTCCACCGATACTTCCCGGTTCCCTTTCAGAGTGCTTTTGACCGTGTGTACGGGGACCACCAGAGAAACCATGACGCTTCACAACACCTTGAAATCCCTTACCTTTTGAAATACTTGATACTTCTATGGTATCGCCTGGAGCAAAAACTCCAACATCGATAACATCACCTTCTTTTACTTCAACTTTGTCAGAAGGTTTTAATCGGAATTCTTTTAGGACTTTATAAAAAGCGCCTTTCATAGCACCAGATGCGCCTTTTGTGACTCTTTCTTTTTTTTGTGTACCAAAACCAACCTGAACAGAATCGTATCCATCCTTTGTTTTTTCAAATATTCTAGTCACAGTAACGGAAGGAGCAGATACTATAGTAACTGGAATCACTGTACCGTTCTCAGCAAAAAACTCGGCCATATTCTCTTTTGTTCCTAGAATGAATTTCATAGCATTACATCATTTTTACATCAATATCGACTCCAGAAGGCAACGAAAGATTTGTGAGAGACTCAACGGTCTTTGCGTTTGGATTTATAATATCAATCAATCGCTTATGTACTCTTATTTCGAATTGTTCTCGTGTATTTTTGTAAATAAAAGGAGAACGATTGACGGTATATTTTTTGATTTCTGTTGGTAATGGAACTGGACCAACGATAACAGCATCATACCTAGTAGCGGTATCTATAATTTGTTTAACAGACGCATCTAAAATCTTGCTCTCGTAAGCTCGAACTCGTATGCGAAGCACAACTTTTCCCTCGTCTTTTTCTTTTTTCAAAGAAGCTTTCGCGGACTTAGGTGCTTTTGTCTTTACTGCCTTTTCCTCTTTTGTTTTTGTATGTGCTGTTGTCATTGAACTAAAATCGATTTAATTTAATTAACCAAGAATTTTTGTAACGACTCCTGCGCCGACTGTCTTGCCTCCTTCACGGATAGCGAATCTTTGTGATTCTTCTAGGGCAACTGGAGTAACCAATTTAACTGTGATTTTAACGGTGTCTCCTGGCATAACCATTTCTGTGCCTTCAGCAAGAGTAACATCTCCAGTAACGTCCGTAGTTCTGATGTAGAACTGAGGCTTGTAACCCTTGAAGAATGGAGTGTGACGTCCACCTTCTTCTTTTTTCAAAACGTAGATTTCGCAAGTAAAATGATCGTGTGGGGTTACAGTACCTGGCTTTGCCAAAACTTGTCCACGCGTAATATCTTCTTTTTTCAAACCTCGAAGAAGAATACCAGCGTTATCGCCAGCCATACCTTCTTGAAGATTTTTGTTGAACATTTCAATACCAGTAACTGTTGTCTTTTGAGTAGGTTTGATACCAACGATTTCAACTTCTTCGCCAACCTTTACTACTCCTCTTTCTATTTTACCAGTAACGACTGTTCCACGGCCTTCGATTGAGAATATATCTTCAACAGGCATAAGGAAAGGCTTTGTAACATCACGTTCTGGGATAGGAATGTAAGTATCAAGAGCATTTACAAGTTCCATTATTTTCTTTGCCCATTCATCATCCATTGATTTTGATTCCAATCCTTTCAAAGCAGAACCACGAATAACTGGAGCATTCGCGCCATCAAAACCTTGTTTGGTCAAAAGTTCGCGAACTTCTTCTTCGACTAGGTCGATCATATCTTTATCATCAACCATATCGCACTTGTTTAAGAAAACAATAATCTTTGGAACACCAACTTGTTTTGCAAGGAGAACGTGCTCGTGAGTCTGAGGCATTGCTCCATCTGTAGCAGCAACGACAAGAACAGCGCCGTCCATTTGAGCGGCACCTGTGATCATGTTTTTTATGTAGTCAGCGTGTCCAGGAGCATCGATGTGTGCATAGTGACGTGAGTCAGTAGCATACTCGTTGTGAGAGATGTTAATCGTAATTCCTCTAGCTTTTTCTTCTGGAGCGCCATCGATTTCATCAACTCCACGAAGGCGAACAGCCTTTCCTGCCATGTTTAAAACATGCAAAATTGCAGCTGTTAATGTTGTCTTACCATGGTCAACGTGACCAATTGTGCCCACATTAATGTGTGGCTTATCTCTTTTAAATTCTTCTGCCATATTTTTATTGAGTCTCGCATAACGAGACAAGCTAATAATTAAAACTTAACGTACGAGAACCAGTCGCTAAGGCCTAATTACTAACAAAATTAACTAATAATATTTAATAAATCAAAACAAAAACTGCAGAAAGTGCAGTTGCTAGTATAGTAGCAAATTAAAAAGGTTTGTCAAATTGAAAAGGGGTCTTGGTGTACACCGAGACCCCTACCCTGATTATGCTTATTTTACGAAGATGGTGTGTACCACCTTTACACCCACAATGCACGTAATATGAACACACCATGCCCCGACCGTGACCAAAGAAAAAACCATAAGGACACGGGACAACGGGGTGGCCTTCCTGAACTCGTCTTTCAGGGCACTCAGTACCAGATTTTTCATGTCTACTCCTCCGCCACTTTCTCTGCGAAGATCTTCGATTCGAAAAGCTTTTTCAAAATATCCTCTCCCTCTGCGGGAAACACTTCGAGGTAGAGATCTCCAGAACCCTCTCCAAAACAAATCTTCACGGGATTTTTCAGGATTTTTTGAACATCACTGAAATCTCTTTCATATATTATGCTTTTCACAAGCACCTCCTATGAAAAATTATAACACATAAAACAAAAAATTACTAGGTTTGGCTAGTAATTTTTTGTTTTAATAAATTTGTTTAAATTTTATTTTCTTGAAGCAATAATAGTTTCAGCAACATTGTTTGGAACAATATCGTAACGGAAAAATTCCATTGTGAATCCTGCGCGTCCTTCTGTCATAGAACGTAGCCCTGTCATATATCCAAACATTTCAGAAAGAGGAACAATAGCCTTAACAACTTTATTCATTCCGCGGTCTTCCATACCTTCGATGATACCTCGTTTTGAAGAAAGGTTACCTGTGACATCTCCCATGAATTTATCTGGAGTTACAACTTCTACTTTCATCATAGGTTCTAGGATAACAGGATTTGCACGCTTACATGCATCTTGTACAGCCATAGAAGCAGCGATTTTGAAAGCCATTTCGTTACTGTCAACTTCATGATAACTTCCATCCCAAAGATCGACAGAGACATTTACTATTTTGAATCCAGCGAGAACTCCACGATCAAGACCTTCTTTAAATCCTTTTTCACAAGGAGCAATATATTCTTGAGGTATAACTCCTCCTTTGATGTTGTTGATGAATTCGAAACCTTCGGAACGCTTGGTATTCTTTGGCAGATCTTCAATTTCTTCTTTAGTAAGCATTTCCATTGGCTTAACTTTAATTTTGACGTGTCCATAGTTACCACGTCCTCCAGACTGCTTGATATATTTTCCTTCTGCTTCCGAATTTCCTGTAATTGTCTCTCTGTAAGCAACTTGAGGCTTACCAACATTTGCTTCCACAGCAAACTCACGCTTCATACGATCAACGATAATTTCCAAATGAAGCTCACCCATTCCTGCAATGATGGTTTCCCCTGTTTCTTGATCAGTAGTGACCTTGAAAGTAGGATCTTCTTGGGCAAGACGGTTAAGCGCCATACCCATTTTTTCCTGATCAGCTTTTGTTTTTGGTTCGATGCGAAGCTGAATAACTGGTTCAGGAAATACAATACGGTTCAACTCGATAGGATTGTTTTCGTCACAAATAGTATCTGATGTGATAGTGTCTTTGAGTCCTACAGCTGCTGCTATTTCTCCGGCAAAAACTTGTTTTACTTCTTCACGATCGTTTGCGTGCATACGAAGAATACGTCCGATACGTTCTTTGTTTCTTGTACGAGGATTATATACATAACTTCCAGCAGTCAAACTTCCGGAATAAACACGGAAGAAAATAATTTGTCCGACGAATGGATCTGTAGCGACTTTAAAAGCAAGCGCAGCAAAAGGTTCAGAATCAGAAGCTTTTCTTTCCGCATGTTCTTCTGTATCAGGATTTATTCCAGGAATAGGAGGAATATCAGTAGGAGCAGGAAGATAATCTACGACCGCATCGAGAACCAATTGAACTCCTTTATTTTTCAATGCTGAACCAGCGTAAACAGGGAAAATTTCGTTTGCGATCACGGCCTTGCGAAGTGTCTTCATCAAAACTTCCATATTTGGGATAACTCCTTCCAAATATTCTGTCATCATGGCTTCGTCTGTCTCCACGATCTTTTCGATAAGTTCGTTGTGATATTTTTCTGCATCAGCTTTCAGTTCTTCGGGAATTTCTTTTTCAACAACTTTGTTACCCATATCGCCTTCGAAATAATAAGCTTTCATGCGAAGAAGATCTACAACCCCTTCGTGTTTGTCTTCAAGACCTATAGGTATCTGCATTCTGACTGCCTTTTTTGTAAGCCTATCCAAAATAGTTGCGTAAGAATGTTCAAAAGATGCTCCTGTTCTGTCTAATTTATTTACAAAGCAAATACGAGGAACTTTTGCTTCGTCAGCATAACGCCAGTTTGTCTCGGATTGAGGTTCTACTCCAGCAACGCCGTCAAACACTACGACTGCGCCATCGAGTACACGAAGAGAACGCTTCACTTCCACAGTGAAATCGATGTGTCCTGGAGTATCGATAATGTTAAATCTGTGTTTGCGAGCTTTGTTATTTAAATCGTAAGTAGGAGTCCAGAAACATGTCACCGCAGCAGAAGTAATGGTAATTCCGCGTTCTCGTTCTTGTTCCATCCAGTCTGTAGTGGTTTCTCCATCGTGCACTTCTCCTATCTTGTGTGAACGGCCAGTGTAATAAAGCACACGTTCGGTCGTAGTCGTTTTTCCCGCATCGATGTGCGCAATAATTCCAAAATTTCTAACTTTTTCTAACGGATAATCTCTTTCCATAAATAATAATTTTCTAGCTAACTAATAAAAAAGGCGCTTCATGCGCTTAGAATAATATATAACATAATTACTATTTATGCAAACAAAAAATTGTTTAAAAAAATTGGGCGGATTGATGTTATCGCACCGCCCGTAAATATTCAAAGAAAGCAAATTTCAAATTTTGGAACGTAGTACTTACGAAGCTTCCACTGAACCTCGTCTCCTCTCGTACTGTTGCTTGGCATAAGTACATGTTGCCCATAGAATGCTTTGACTAAAACTTTGGCAAAATCTAGCTCGACCTCAAAGTAGGCCCTACACAGGTAAGGACTACCCTTGCCGGACAAGACCGACTCAATGAAATAGACAGTTTTTAGGAACTCATCGATGGTCATGTCCCAAAGCACAACCTGTCCATCTGAAGATTCTGGTCCACCCCAACAACAAGAATTCGAGACTGTCGAACCCCCTAAAGACAAGCAAGTGTGGTCATGATATTTATACAAAGAAAGCCCTAAGGTCTCCACACTAATACAAGGCTCGTTGTCTCGATCGTTATTCTCCATGATGTGATAACTGAGTCCCCTACCAAGATTATCGAGCTTTGAACTTGCAATTGGATAGCTGAAGCCTCCGGTGTACCACTTCAAAAAATACAAGTCACGGAAAGTTACCGTGAGATGGTTGCTACCATTCGATACGCCACAAATCATATCAAGATACTGGAAGATGAATTGAAACACGTTCTCCCACACACCGTGGGAAAAGAGGGTTTCTGGGTTTACGAGCGGCAATCTCGACTTGACGATGAGAGAGCCGGGCTTCTTGATGTTCTTTGCTTTGGCCATTTTAGCCTCCCTTTCTTTTGTTTTCGAAAATCCAGATTATCCTACTTCATACTACACACAAACAACAAAAACACAAATCCTCTTTCGGGGACTTTTGTGTTTTTGTTATTTGATAGTTTACCAAGCGAAGTGAGCGAAGGCCTTGTTGGCTTCTGCCATTATTTATATAAATCGTGGTCCCCAATTGCTAATAATATAACTTCATTTTTTATTCCATATTCAAAAACAATTCGAGTTTTATAATTTACAGAAAAACTATAACATTCAGCAAATTTTCCATGTAATTTGTGAACTTTTAAAGTTTTATGATTTTTAAGATCCTTGAATAAATCTATCTTTTCAAGAACTTCTTCGGCTAATGCTTTCTCGAGATTATTTATTTGCCTCACAAAAGTCGTCTTAAAAGATATTGTGAGCATTATATTATTTTATTTTTCTCATTAAATCTCGAAGATCACCTCTAAGCGTCGGTTCAGATTGAGCCTGTAAAATGATTCTTACAGCTTCATTCTCTTCATATTGTTTCAATGCACGACGAACAACATCGGCTTTGTTTGAACCTTTCCCATCTCTAACCATTCTTTCTATAAATTTTTCTAAGTCCCCGGATACGGGTATTGATAATGTAGTCATGTTTTTATAAATTAATTATATGATAATGTAATATGATAATATCATATACCTAAGAGCAACTAAAGTCAAGCAAAAACACAAAAGTCCCCTTTCGGGGACTTTTGTGTTTTTGCTATTTGATATTTTACCAAGCGAAGTGAGCGAATGCTTTGTTTGCTTCTGCCATTTTGTGAGTATCTTCTTTCTTTTTGATAGCTGAACCTTCGTTTTTGGAAGCAGCGATAAGTTCATCGGCAAGTTTTAAGTGCATTGGCTTTCCTTTTCCTCCACGAGCAGCATCACGAATCCAGCGCATAGCCAAAGCGAGTTTGCGTTCAGCGCGTACTTCTACGGGAACCTGATAGTTTGCACCACCAATACGTTTTGAACGGACCTCAGTAGCAGGGCCAGCGTTGCGAAGAGCAAGATCGAAAATCTCAAGAGGATTTGGATTACCTGTTTTTTCTTTAATGGTATCGAAGGCTGCGTACATTACTTTTCTGGCAGTTTCCTTTTTTCCAGACCACATAATGTAGTTGATAAATTTCTCCAACTTTTCAGAGTTGTAGATGAAGTCTGGTCCTACGATATTTCGATTTTTAACTTTGCGTCTCATTTTTTATTTAAAATTATTTATAGTGAACTTTTAGAATTATTTTTTAGCTTCTCTTGGTTTCTTGTTTCCGTATAATGAGCGTCCTTGTCTTCTCTTCTCTACTCCTTGTGTATCGAGAACACCACGGACTATGTGGTATCGTACTCCAATCAAATCTTTCACACGTCCTCCGCGAAGCATAACCACAGAGTGTTCTTGTAAATTGTGTCCTTCACCTGGGATATAAGCTGTGACTTCCATACCGTTGGTCAAACGAACGCGGGCGATTTTTCGAAGAGCGGAGTTTGGTTTCTTTGGAGTAGTAGTAGATACTTTTGTACAAACACCTCTTTTAAAAGGCGCTGGGAAAAATACTGGTCGGTTCTTTAAAACGTTAAATCCGCGAGCCAAAACAACAGTCTTTGTTTTCGCATGGACCTTAGTTCTATTTTTCTTAATTAATTGGTTTATTGTTGGCATCTAATCTATTTTTTATAAAATAAAAGAGTCCGAAGACTCAAGTCAGAATATACTACAAGAACATAAAAATTGCAAATATTTATTCTTATGTAAACGAAAAGGACCCCCGAGTGTTGTTAGACACTAAAGGGGTCCGTGATAGGAAGTTTTTAAAAGACCTTCCAATAACTCTATTTCTTCAAGACCAAGACCAGTTGTTTTTCCAGAATGACCCCCAGAATAGGAGTCTTGGGTCTGCGAGTTTCCGATGGATCTCGCTCACCATTACCTCCGGGGAGATGAAGATCTCATACACTTCGTACGGACCGGATGGTCGCCAATGAGCCATTCCCCCCGACTCGTACCACCGCCGGAGAACGATGACATACGTTTTCTCGTCTGTCACCGACCGATACTCGATTCCCAGAGTCCCGTGTCCGAGGTCATCCACCCCCCTGTTGACAAGGTGCTTCTCGCACTCTGTCCAAGAGGACATCTTGTTTACTCTCGGTGTGATGGTGAACCCAGCCTTCTTTACGAAGGACTGAATAGCGAGGACCACGTTGGCCCCAATTTCAGGCATAAGATACATTTTCAACGGCTTTTTTCAGAGGATATTTTTCAATTTTTCTTTTGTTGGAGCGATAGTCGAAGCTAAGAATATTGAATTTAAAACTTTCTCTAAATGTGATCTAGATAA
>JADZCK010000048.1 GCA_020851595.1 Candidatus Nomurabacteria bacterium
CTATCCATCTTAAACTTTTTCCTTTACTCAAAAACTTTTCAATTTTTTCGCGCTCTTTAAAATCAAAATGCTTAAATTCTTTCATTTCTTCATTTTACAAGTGTTCGAATTCAAAGGTAAATCCACAAGTATTATTGTGGATCTGAACAACAAGATCGTGTTCCCTCAGGGTGCTAGCGAGATCCTCAAAAAAGATCTTGCTCGCGAAGAAGAAGAAAAGAAAAGGGAGAAGGAGAGACTCTCTGATCCTATGCTTCCATTTGCCTCTCTCTTTTGCTCCAAAAGGGTAAGAGAAGGGGAAGATGTGGGAGAGGTTGTAACACTCTCTGACTTCCCTGGTGGGGACGTTATCGTTCGTCCCTGAAACAAGTTTGATTCTTCGGGCTTTGCGTATACCGCGCGAAGCCCTTTTTCTTTTTGCCTCCAAAAGCTTGACATAGTACCTAATAAGATGTATACTATGCATAGTCGTAATTGTTTTTTGTTAACTGGTTTACTTGGGGTTTTGTGACCCTGGAGGAAAAATGAGATTAGATATGTCTCCCGATGGGTTGGGGGCGATTTTCACTGAGGCTATGTCGAAGGTCTCTGGCCTTGTCGAGGGGAAGACCATCGAAATGGTTGGAGAGGTACACTATCTTTACTTCGGGAAGGACGGCCTTCTCGAAGGGAATGGGACCATCACGGTCCGTTCTGGAGAAGAATTTCTTGAGATTAACTGGGTTCTGAAACCAAACAACGAAATCAAGGTCTTAGCATCTGAGCCGGATCTTAACGACACGAAGCCGGCGCCCAAGAAAGTTTCTCGGGCGAGCCCCGACGAGACCCAGCCGGTTTCGAAAGCTCGGCACTCCCCGATGGGAGGCTAGCGCAACAAGCATCGCCCGTTGGAGTTGAGAGGTTTTCTCTCGGCTCCGGCGGGCTTTCTTATAAAATTTAATTGCATTTTTTTGAGCAGTTGGTATACTAATTTTTGAATTTAATTTAATGGAAAATAAAAAAACTAAAAAGTCTGGAAAGAATTGGAAAAAGTTTTGGAAACTAGGAGCAGATGAATTTAATACTCAGTTTTTCGGTGTGAATAAAGATGGAGAATTGACGGCGACCGAAGGACACCATATTTATAATATAAGCGACTTGGCGCACAAATATGGTACGCCATTACAAATAATATTTCCTTTCATTATTGAAGATAGATTAAAAGATTTGATAGGTTATTTCCAGGCGTATATGAAAATATACGGATACAAAGGAAAGTTCTTTTATCATTATCCAATGAAGGTAAATCAGAATAAAGAATTTATCTTGCCTATTTTATCTGAAGGCGCAAATTTGGAAGTTACTTCTGCAAACGAACTTTGGCTTGTAAAAAAACTTTGGGAAGGGGAAAGATTTAATAGTAAAATTCGTGTGTTGTGCAACGGACCAAAGACAGATCAATATCTTGATCTTATAGAAGAACTGCGGGGCAAGGGTATGAATATTGTACCTATAATAGAATCAGAAGAAGAAATTGAAAGAATTTCAAAGTTGAAAGGCGATATCGGTGTGCGAGTTGATTTAAACATAAAAGCAGATACACACTGGGATAAAAAGTTTGACCGTTTTGGTCTTTCTGAAAAAGATGTTCTTGATTTAGGAAAAATAAAAAATCTAAAAATAATGCATTATCATTTAGGTTCTCAAATCAAAACACAGAAAAGTATTATCGACGGAGTCAAACACGCTTTCAGTATTTATGCGCAATTACAAAAAACACATCCTTCTCTCGACACCCTCGATATAGGAGGTGGTTTTGGAATTCCCTATGAAAAGAAAAAGTTTTATACAGCAAAAGGAGTTTCAAGTAAAATAGTAAAAGTTTTGAAAAATCTTTCCGATAAGGCTGGAATAAAACATCCAAACTTAGCTGTAGAATGGGGCCAATATATCGTAGCTCCTGCGCAAGTCACTATATACAAAGTTATTTCTAAAAAATATATTGCAAATGCAAACGCGAAAGCTTGGTATATAGTAGACGGTAGTTTTATGAATGACTTGAAAGATACTTGGGCGATACATCAAAAATGGCACGTCATACCAGCAAACAATATGACAAGCGCGCTCAAGACTGTATGGCTCGCAGGTAGTACCTGTGATTCTGATGATAAATATACAGCTGGAGGGAATTATATTTTAATGCCAAAGACACACAATGATGAAAAAAATCAACTTGTAGCTATTTTTGATACTGGCGCATATCAAGATGGACTCTCTTCACACCACTGCCTGCTTTCTACTCCAATGAAAATAATTGCCCAAGATGGCACTATAACCATAGCTCGTAAAAGAGAAAGTGCAGATACTATAGGAAAACTATTTGGTTGGAATGGAGATCATAAATAATGAAAAAATATTTAATTATTCTTGTTGCTGCTCTTGTTTTATTTTTTTTGCTTTTTTATTTTCCAAATAACTCTAAAACTATTAAGTCTGTCCGAATAGCAGGACAAAATATAAAAGTAGAATTGGCTGTTACTGCGGAGGAAAAACAAAAAGGTCTTAGTGGGAGAAATAATTTAAAAGAAGATAAAGGAATGCTTTTTGTTTTTGAAAACTTAGACAACTATTCTTTTTGGATGAAAGATATGAATTTCCCAATCGATATGATATGGATAGGGGAAGATTTAAAAGTAATTTATATAAAGAAAAACGCTTTACCAGAATCGTATCCTGAAAGTTTTGGGCCAGAAATTAGTGATAAAAATGTAAAGTATGTGCTTGAAGTTGTGTCTGGTTTTTCAGATAAAAATAATCTAAAAATAGGTGATAGCGTACTCTTTACTTATTGAATATTTGTATTACAATTATATTTGGTTTTGTGTGTGGATGGCTACTCTATAGTGCAAGCTATGGGGAGGAAAGTCCGAACACAGCCCCGTATTTTGCGGGGAGAATGGTAGCGGGTAATCCCCGTGTGTAGTGATACATAGGTGCGAGCAGAGACGCTGATGCCGAAAGGCTAGGACTCCGACCTTGGTCGGAGTAGTCTGGTGGAAACATCAGAGTGAAACGGCTAAACCCTTACCTCTGTGCAAGATCGTGCTCTGACTTCGGTCGGAGAGAATCGCTTGAGCTATCCAGCAATGGCTAGCCTAGATAAATTGCTATCGCCCCGACTTTTTGTCAGGGCAACAGAATTCGGCTTATAAAACACAGAACCAAAAAAATGAAAAATCCTCTCGCAAGAGAGGATTTTTCTATTTTGCTTGTTTGCACTTGCTTTTTTATTTGATATATGCTATACTTCTGTTGTGAGTGTGAGGTAAAACTCGCATTTATCGTAAACAACATAAGTGCCGCAAAACCCCGCCTTTCGGCGGGGTTTTGTTTTTCCACATTTTGGTCTTTATTTTTAAACATAAAAATTATATAGTCAATACAGATTTTTGTACAAAGGAGGTGTTTTAAATGCGGGTTTACGTAAAACCCGAAAGGTGTGTCTGTGGCTCTCTAGCGGATTTCAAAGGGAGAGACCCCTTCGCCTTTGAGGCGAGTGACGATCGTTTCAGGCATAAGATACATTTTCAACGGCTTTTTTCAGAGGATATTTTTCAATTTTTCTTTTGTTGGAGCGATAGTCGAAGCTAAGAATATTGAATTTAAAACTTTCTCTAAATGTGATCTAGATAA
>JADZCK010000049.1 GCA_020851595.1 Candidatus Nomurabacteria bacterium
CTTTTTCTTTTCTCAAACGGAACGGGAACTGAAGCAGGCGGGCAAAAATTCCTTCCCCCCAACCCCCTTCCTTTTTGCCCGCCTGCTTGGGCTTCGCCCCCAAAACTTTTCGGCGGGACGGCGGGACATAAAACAAAAGAGAAGACAAAAAAGGAATAACGCTTGCCCCACCCACCCGTGCGCGCGTTATGTCAAAGGAACTCCCTTTGTTTTTATTGCTGAAACTTTGAAAATTTGGTATCATTATATTGAAAGTATATCACTTCATAATAATACTATCAAATAATTGAAATTATGGCAACAGAAATAAACATCGGGGAAAATGTAAAGAAACATCGGAATAAACAAGGATTATCCCAAGAGGATTTTGCCAAAAAATCAGGTGTTAAATACACTACTCTGACAAAAATTGAAAGTAATGTAATTAAAAAACCGTCCGTTCTCATCATGGCAAAATTAGCGAAAGCACTTGGTGTTACGATTGAGGATTTAATCAAATAACAAGATATGGCAAAAATTAAAGATATTCCAAAAATTGATCGCCCAAGAGAAAGGTTTTTACAAAAAGGGGCAGACGCACTTTCAAAAAGTGATCTTCTTGCTATTCTTTTGGGTAGCGGAATAAAAGGAAAAAATGTTCGCCAACTTTCAGAAAACATTATCAAAAAATTTGGTAAAAACTTTTTGAATATCACAGTTGATGATTTATTGGAAATTTCGGGTATTGGACAAGCCAAAGCATTACAAATTACTTCCGCAATTTCATTAGTAAAAAGATTTTATGACGAAAATAAAACCAACGAGATTGTTATAAAAAATTCTCAGGATGTTTTATCCCTTACTTACGATTTAAGAGATAAGAAAAAAGAACATTTGGTTTGCCTTTATTTAAACGCACGAAATGCTTTGTTGAAAAAAGAAATTGTTAGTGTCGGTCTTTTAGACAAAGCGTTACTACATCCGAGAGAAATTTTTTACCCTGCAACCGAATTAAACGCCGCCAGCGTTATTTTGGTTCATAATCACCCTTCGGGCGATTCTGCACCGAGCGAGAAAGACAATCAAATTATTGAAAAAATAGTGCAGGCTGGCGAGATAATGGGAATACCTGTTATTGATTTTATTATTATTTCTCAAAATAATCATTACAGCTTTTACGAAAAATTCAATAAGCAAAAGGCAAGCGTTGATTATGTCGCGGATGGAATACAGGGCACTCTTTTTGCCATGTTTGAAACCGAACGACCATCCTATGAAATAACTGCCGAAAAAATCCAAGAAAATTATTTTTATATTCCGCAGATAAAGGAAAACCACCTCCAATTACACAATCGCAGATATATCGGCAATAAACATAAATTGATTGAATGGATTTTTTCTATAATTAACAAAGAATGTAGCGGGAATTCATTTGCGGATATTTTTGCTGGAACAGGTGTTGTTTCTGCTGTTGCGACAAAACATTTTGAAAAAGTTTTATTAAACGACTTCCTGCATTCAAATTACGCAATATACCGAGCTTTTTTCGGAAATGAGGCATGGGATAAAAATAAAATAGATAACATTATAAAAAGCTATAACAATATTTATGGTGATGATCTAGAAGAAAATTATTTTTCCAAAAATTTTGGCGGTAAATTTTTTAGCAAAAATTCAGCAAAGATCATTGGATTTATTCGTGAGAACATAGAAGAAAATAAAGGCAAATTAACTGAGCGAGAATATTATATACTAATTGCCTCTCTGCTTTATACTGCCGATAAAATCGCTAACACGGTTGGACATTTTGACGCTTATTTCAAAAAGGAATTTGTAAATGACAGTTTTTTTATGAAACCGATTGACCCGATAGAAACGCAAGAAATATCAATTTTTCAAGAAGATACAAATGTTTTGGCAAAAAAAATAAATGCTGATGTGGTTTATATTGACCCGCCCTACAATTCAAGGCAATATAGCAGGTTCTATCATGTGCTTGAAACTTTGACTAAATGGGATAAACCAGAACTTTTTGGTGTTGCGTTAAAACCAGAACCTGAAAATATGAGCGACTATTGTCGGAACAACGCCAAAGATAAATTTGCGGAACTCGTGAAAGACCTCGACGCTAAGTATTTAGTTGTTTCGTATAATAATACCTACGATTCAAAAAGCAATTCCTCAAGAAATAAAATCACACTAAAAGAAATCGAGGAGATTTTGCAAAAGAAAGGACCAACCAAGGTTTTTGAAAAAAATTATAGACATTTCAATGCAGGTAATACCAATTTTAATAATCACAAAGAATACTTGTTTGTAACGAAAGCAAAAATATGAGCAATAAAATAAAAAGATCGCCACTGTTTTATGTCGGTGATAAATACAAGCTGATGAAACAATTGGTAAATTTATTTCCCAAAGAAATAAATAATTTTTATGAACCTTTCGTCGGCGGAGGTACAGTATTTTTGAATATTCAGGCAAAAAAATATTTTCTCAACGACATAGATAAGCATTTAATTAATATTCATAAGCTTTTAATCGCCAGCGCAAAAAATCCAGAAAAGTTTTTTAAGGATGCCGAAAAAATAATCCATAAGTATAAATTATCGCATTCATACAAAAAAGACATAGTTCCTGATTTGTTAAAAAAGGAATTTAAAAAAACTTATTACGCACGATTCAATAAAGACGGATACGATAAATTAAGATTGTGCGTAAATAATTATCAGAAAAATGACCCCCTAATTTTGTATATTCTACTTATTTATGGATTTAATAGAATGTTGCGGTTTAATGGCGGGGGTAAATTTAATTTACCTGTTGGTAATGTTGATTTTAATAAAAATGTAGTTAATGCATTGAATGGCTACTTTGATTTTGTTCATGATAAAAAAATATCTATAACCTCCAAAGATTTTAAAAAGTTTTTTTTAGACAAAAAATATTCAAAAAATGATTTTGTATATTTAGACCCTCCATATTTAATATCCGCAAGCGAATATAATAAATTATGGAATCCAAAATCAGAAGCGGATTTATTAAAGATGATCGATGGTTTAGACAAAAAAGGCGTTAGATTTGCCTTATCAAATGTTACTCACTATAACGGAAGTAAAAACGACCTACTGCTGGAATGGATGAAAAAATATAAAGTACACAAAATTGAAAGCAACTACATTAATTATCATAACAACGGCAAAAAGATAATTAAGGAAGTTTTGATCACTAACTATTAAATTTATGAATAAACGACAATCTGAATACAAGCCATTACTGTTTACAACTACAATGAGAAATCCTGAACGATTGAAGGATTTTTTGACTGTACTTGCAGAATATGACGGCGAAATTTTAACAAATGAAATTATAGATAAAGTCGCCAAATCCTTAATTCAAAAAGGATTATATCAGCCAATGAAAGTATCTTCGGTTATAAAGGATAAATGGAAGAATGAAATTGAATTGAGCGAATCCGAAACCGAAAAAGTATTTTCCGATAATCCACAAAGCCACAAAGAAGCAGGATTTGAAAAAGGATGGCCATCAAGATTTGATACTTGGTTTAAAATCGCCAAAGAACTTGGCTTTGTTTGGTATTGGCAAAATGAAGAAATAAAATTTTCCGAAAGCGGGAAAATGTTATTGGACAAGGAAAAGCCAGAAAACGAGTTAATGGTTTTTGCCAATGCTTTTGCAAAATATCAACGCCAAAATCCGTTTCGCCGTGTTTTAAATAAAAATGTCCCGCTTATTTTGCTCATTCAGACCATCAAGTTATTGAATGATGACCCTGCATACAAAGGGGCTGGAATATCCAGATCAGAAATACCTTTGTTGTTATGCTGGCAAAATAATAATGCCGAAAGTTTGTATAAAGAAATAAAAAAGCTACGGAAAAAACACGGCTACACGCCAAGCAATGAGGTAATTTTAGATATTTGCTACGGGCTGCTAAACGAAACAAAAAGAGATGATAATTCGATTCTCGGTGATTATCCTGACGATTTTATACGAAAAATGCGTTTGACTGGCTTGTTTTCTTTGCGTGGCGGAGGTCGTTTTATAGATATAAATACAAAGGAGTCTACGACCGTAGATTATATTTTGAAAAATTATATTTCCTACAAGGAATTTAAAATGGAAAAAGAATTTTTTGAATACATCGGACAAGTTGATCACGATTTAATTTCAACACTTTCAGTATTTAAAGCTCCAGCAAAAACTACAAAAGCGGAATTGGAAAAATGGGTTAATCATTATGCTTGGGAATCAATTAAAAACGAACTGCTTAATTTGGCACAGAAAAAATCATCAAGTGATGATATTTTGAAAATTATTGAACAGCCATTGCGATTGGAATTTTTGACTTCCTTGGCGATCCTTAAAAAATTACCAAATGTTATCGTAAAACCAAATTTTGTTTCAGATGACGAAGGATTGCCGACGAGCTTCGCTTCTGGCGGAAGTCCCGATATTGAATGTTTGGAAGATAAAGACACGGTTTTAGTCGAAGTAACCTTGCTAACGGGAACGCAACAACATATTAGAGAGTCGTTTTCCATACATCGCCATCTTGAAGAATATGTCAAAAGAGGCACAAAATCATATTCCGTATTTATCTCGCCAAAATCCTTTATTGATACTGAACGCTATTTTAATTTTATCAAAAAAGATGGTTTGGAAGTGAGGATCTCGAATATTGATAAATTTGTTAATAGTCTTGAAATGAAAACCACTTTAAATGAGGTAACTGCTTAGATTTATCATGATTACCAAAATCGCAAAACTCAAAAACTTCGGCATATTTCATGATTTTACTTGGAAAACAGAGCTTTCTGATTTCAAAAAATTCAATCTGATATATGGCTGGAACAGAAGCGGAAAAACTACGATTTCCCGCGTTTTTGCGAGTTGTGAGAAAAAATGCACTTACGATAAAGATAAATTCAAGCAATATCCCGAAAACGGAGAGTTTGAAATAAAAACCGATGGCGGAACTACTGTAAAAAATACTGATGTTGCTACAAATGTTTTGCCAATCAAAATTTTCAGCCAAGATTTTATAGATGACAATATTTCCTTTGACCCTTCAGATTCATGTAATCCGATTATTTATGTGAGCGAAGAAGATATTGAGAGCAAAAAACGGCTTGAACAGTTAAAACTGGATAAAATTACTCTTGGCAAGACATATGAACAGATGAAAAAAGACAAGTCGGCAAAAGAAGAAACAAAAAATACTTTTCTAACTGGTCTAGGGCGAGAAATCGCGAATATTCTTTTTGACAAATCATATAATAAGACAAAAGCAGAAAATAAAATCAATACTGTTGGCGTTGATAATTTTGCCGACAAAATCCTATCTGACGAAGATAAGAAAAAATATGAGGCAATAAGTAAAAGTGAAGCGGGCAAAACGCAAACCGCATTTTCAGAATATAACTTTTCTTTTTCTGTTGATGACGAAACCGTCGATAATTTTCAAAAGACTTTTGAAAAAATTGTAGCTTTGCTTGGCAAAAAAGTTGTTTCGGAAACGCTGGACAGATTAAAAGATGATCAAGTTTTGAATAGTTGGGTAAAGCAAGGTTTTGATTTGCACAAAACAAAAGAAGAAAAAGAAAAATGTTTATTTTGCCAAAAGCCACTAGAAAATGACTTTTTAGCCACACTTTCAAAACATTTCAGCAAAGACTACGAAGACCTGCAAAGCGCAATTATAAGTCTGAAAAGTGAAATTTTGAAAGTAAAACGATTAGAGATTGCGACAAAAAATGACGAACTTTATCCTGATCTAAAAGACAAATATGCGAGTAAGGCAAAGGAACTTAACGAAGTTATCAAAAAAATAAATACTTGGATTGACGAAGCGACAAAATCTCTTCAAGAAAAACACGACAACCCGCTTGCTAATATTTCAAGCCCCGCACAGCCAGAGGATTTTTTGTCGTCGTACAATGGCGAAATTTTGGAACTCAACAAAATTATCAATGAGCATAACGAAAAGGCAAAAAATCACGCAAGTGAAGTATCAAGCGCGCGAGAAAAACTCGAATTAAATTCAATCGCAACTGCTTTGGCAGGTCAGGACTATAAAAAAATGGGAACTGATTTGGAAGAAGCATTGAAAAATGAAAAAGACGCCCTAAATGCGGTCAATAAAAATAATTCCGATATTGCAGAACTTGAAAAACAAACTTCAAACATTGGCAAAGCGATTATAGCTATCAATAAACATCTGGAAGAATTTTTTGGTAGAAAAGAAATAGAGCTTGCATTGGACGGCGATAATAAGGGATACACAATAAAAAGAGATGGGAAGCCAGCAAAAAATTTGAGTGAGGGAGAAAAAACCGCAATCGCATTTTCGTATTTTATCGTAAAAGTCGGCGAAGGTGATTTTGATAAATCAAAGGGAATTATTTTTATTGACGATCCAATTTCTAGCTTTGACTCAAACTTCATTTATCACTGTTTTTCAATGATAAATACACATTTCAAGGAAGTCGGGCAACTTTTCATCTCTACGCATAATTTTCAGCTTTTCAACTTGGTCAAGGAATGGTTTATCAATAAAAACAATTCAACGAGAAAAGATAACGAAAAACTAAGGTCGGAAAACAAGGCGGAGAAACCAATTCCTTGCGAGTTTTTCATGGTAGAAAATTTTACTGAATCAGATGTGAGAAAAGCAAAAATTATTGCGCTTGATAAAACTCTGCGAAATTATAAATCCGAATATCACTTTTTGTTTGCCAAGCTCAAAGAATTTTCAGAAAAACAAGATACTCAATATGAAGATTTTTATACGATTGGAAATATGGCGAGAAGATTTTTTGATATTTTTGCAGATTTCAAGATACCGACAACAGGAGATCAAAAATCTAAAATGGAAGTATTGGTCAAAAATATCAATGATCCAGATGAGAAAATTAGCACAGTGGACGCTGGTAAAGCGTACAAGCTAGTCAATGAGTTTTCTCATAATTCCGACCCAACAAGTACAATCGAGCATAAAGATAAAAGCGAAAGCAAAGACGCAATCAAGATTTTATTGAACATCGTGAAAGAATCAGACCCGAAGCATTTTGAAATTTTGGAAAAGAATTTAGTTTCATAGTCCCGCCGTCCCGCCGAAAAGTTTTGGGGGCGAAGCCCAAGCAGGCGGGCAAAAAGGAAGGGGGTTGGGGGGAAGGAATTTTTGCCCGCCTGCTTCAGTTCCCGTTCCGTTTGAGAAAAGAAAAAG
>JADZCK010000050.1 GCA_020851595.1 Candidatus Nomurabacteria bacterium
AGTTTTTCTACAGCAGGCAATGTCTCTTTTTTATTTTCGCTGATAATCTCAATTCCAGAAGAGTGTAATATTTTGTTTTCATTTTCTTCTGTTGATTCTTCAAGAGACGGCTCCTCTCCTTGCGGAGTGTTCATTAATTTTAACAACTCCCTAATTTTCAGAAATACTTTCTCATTTATTGCTTGAGCAATCTCAGATCCTTTTATTTTGTCCACTCCAAGTTCGTGGGTGAGATTTGTCTCAAAATCATTTGGAGAAGTAAGACCCATCATTACCATTGTTGTTTCCATTTCCATTATACCCATTTGTTCCACATTCAACTTATAAAAATTACCTATTTCTATAAGTGTGTCTTCATAATGAGACGACATTATGGTATCCTTAATTCTTTCTGGTAAAGAATCGAACTTATTTTTTATTGTTTTTAATATATTTTCATCCATATTTTTATTTATTATTTAATAATAATTAATTGTTAAGGGTGAGTGTTATGTGGTGTTGGATGAGGCTCATTTTTGTTATGATCTTCTGTTTTTGTTGGGGATGGATGATTTTCTGCTTTTGGAATTTCTTTTTTGCTTTCCTTCCCATTTTTTTCATCCTCTTCTTTTATAAATTTCTTTAATTCATCAAACGCTTTATCTTTTTGTGATTTTCCTTTTCTTATTGCAGAAACAACTTTTGCGTTATCTCCGTGTGCTTCTAGTGTTGTCTTAAGCGCATGTATAAATCCTCCACCTACTACCGCTAAAGGTATTCCAAGTCCGCCAGTAGCTGCTGTTATAGTAGCGGTTGTTGCTAATCCTCCTGGTGTTGCAACCATTCCTTTCATACCTTTTTTAAATTCATCGTAGAAAGCATGAACCGCTTTTTTCGCTTCTTCTTTTTCATAGCCACTCTGTAGACTATTTGCATATGCGGCTCTTCTGTCAGCGTTTACGGCTTTCAGATCAACTTTTTCTACCTCTCCACCAATAAATTTTTCATCTTTTTCAACACCAAAATTACGTTTTAATGTTTCTCTGTCACCCTTTTCATAGGCTTCCTTGAAATTTTTTTCATCCCAAGCTGATTCGGGTTTTTCTCCATTTTTTCTTATATATGTTTGTTTAATAACCTCTTCGTTTAAGGTTACACCTCGTTTTTCAGCATCCTCTTTTGCTTTTACTAATTCATCAGCCAAGCCATTTTCCCATGTTTTTGTCGGAGTTTCTGCTCTCTCTTTTGCTTCTTTTTTGTCTTTTTCATATTGTTCTGCCCGAGCATTTTGTTTTGCAGCAAACGACTCAGACATTTCATATGATTTTACTTTCTCTTCCTCCTCTTTTGCTCGTTTTTCAGTTTTGTTTTTCTCTCTTTCTTTCCATCCCCCATGTAATGATTTTACATCTGCACCAACAAAACCAAGACCTTTTTCAAAATTCATGCCAGTTTTACTTGCGGCAAATTTTCCTATACCAGTATCTCTAATATCAAAACTCTTGTTTGCCCATTTATTTGCTCTGGCGAGAGTTTTCTGTGCGTCAGCCTGTTTTTTCTTGAATTCTTCATGCTCTTTTATCTTGCTTATATCAGTGATGTTGTATTTTTCTGCAAAATGTTTTTGTGTTTTTGAATCTACGGTACCAGATGCCAAAGATTTTAATTCTTCATTGCCGGCTGTTTTTAAGGCCGATCTACCTATTGTTCCAGCAGCAAGCATTGCCGTTCCTCCAGTCGCAGCACCCAAAGCAAGACCTCCGAGTAATTTTGCTCCTGTCATTGTCATCTCTCCAAATTTTCCAGACCCCTTTTTAGCAAATTCTGTGGCTTTTAAGAGTAGGCTTACGATAAACAAAGTAGGTAAAATCATTCCAAGGATCATTGATATAAAAGAATCACCGCTTACATTTTTTGCCTGTTCAAGTAATGGACCATTCATCAAAAGAAATATAAAATACAAAAAGAACATAAAAATTGGCGCCATAAAAGATACTGTAATTAGACGTTTAGACCATGGTTCCCAACCCAAATACTCAGTACCTGCTAATTTTGGTACTGTTGAGGACATAAATGCAAAAGGCGAAAATATAATTAAAACAAAAAGCTCAATCATACGACCAAGGAAACTCAAACCAGCCACTATAAAAGCATAAGCAGCTACAGCCATGATAACTATAGCTATTAATACAATAGTTATCATTAATGAAGTTGGAACTCCTTCAGAACCAATTGTTTGTCCGCTTCCGGGTACTTTGTTTACTGTGTCTCTAGCTTGTTTAAACATGTCACCGGTTACCAAATTAGTTAGGTTGAATTTCTCAGCCATACTTCCTGATATGTCTTTTGCGTTACCGACTGGGGTATCAGGTCTGTCCTTAATATTTCCATCTTTATCTTTATATTTAATATCCACCTTATTATAAAAAACCAAAGCTAAAACATTTGAGGTGTCAATAACTACTCCAGTGAAAAACATAGAAAAATTTATAAGCATGGCGACCACTATCACTTTGGTTATTGTTTTCTGAGCATCATGTGCTAATCCTAATATGGTTTCAAAAGCAACAAAAAGTAAAATAAGTATAAAGAAAATATTAGAAAGATCGCGTACTACTCCCCAGGCTCCTCCTACAAAGGGTTGCTTAAATAAGGTGGTAGATAGAGTAAAAAATATCAAATAATCAAAAAACTTTGCAGCTATCCAAAGAATTCCTGCTACGGGCATTTGAATTCCATAATACAAAAATTTAAGAACACACGCTCCCATATCGAAAGACAGCAGGCTGTCACAACCGGTCTTACCGAGCATTTTTTCAAAATCACTTTTTTGTTCTGGAGGGTTGGTTGTTGGATCAGGTGTATCTGCAGCGTTTAGTCTCCAAGTCCCTCCACCAGCTTCACAACGAGTTTTTGTATCTTGAGTAATTTTTCCGTTGGTCGTACATGTACCAAGAACTTCTGTCGCCGGTGTGACTAATTTAAATTCCACAGTTACTGTAGGGGGTGAAGATAACGCTGTACATTCAGATCGTTTTATGTTTTTTCTTTCTGTCACTACTGGGCTTCTTTTTGGTATCGTTCTGTCGGTTATTGTACAGTCTCCGCGATCATCAGGGCTTTCCGCGCTTACCTTTCCGGCCATACCAAAAAGACCGAACATTACGACAAGTATTAAGATGTAAGGTAAAAACTTTTTCATTTTTCTTAATATATTCTAAAACAAAAATTAATAACTCGAGCTTAAATCGCCAGCGTTAGTATAATCAGACTTCCTTGCTGTCATTATTGGTTCACACTGTATGTCTATTTTAACCAAATTTCTGCCACCCCCATCTCCTTCTATATTTCTTGCATTAACCATTGGTAAATCTCTGTAATCTGCAACTATTACACCATTTCCTTCACATTTTCCCGTGGTGTAATTAAAATCGACTAGTTCACCCCATTTATTATTTTCTCTACACTCAACATCACCTTCGTCGTGTAATAATCTGTCTGGAAGCTCTGGATTATTTGAATCATATTGTGCCCATGATAAATTTCTAAAAGTAAACCAATTTGAAATATCTGGTCCTCTATCATACGATTTAGTTGGATCAATCGGTGCATCTTTTGATACACAATCACTTGGGTTTCCTTGGCTACATCTGTTTTCTATGTATCCAGCGTCAAATCTTCGTATTGTTGTTCCATGGCTGTACCCGTTTCTAATTGGTCTTGTGCAAAAAACTGCTCCTTCTTGTTCAATTGGTATATGCCATTGTTCTTTTCTTTCTTGGTTACATTTTGCAAGAGCACCCAAATCTGTTGGGTTGGTATTTGTTAGTTTAAACAACTTGTCTTTCAAAATTTGCAATTGGTTTTTTGAATCCTCAAGTGTTCGCGTAGAAGAAATCGATGATTTAACTGCATCATATTGTTTTTTATATGAAATTAATTTGTTTTCTTCATTCGAACCCTTTTGGGGTTGAGTTAATGGATCTGGTGTTCCATCAGGTTTCTTGTTGTTTGCTAATCTTGTTGCCATGTCCTTCAATAATTTTTGAAGAACATTAAGTCTTATTAAGGCTTGACTTTTTGCTTTTTTAGATCTATTCAAATCTGTCAACTGTTGAGAGATATCGTCTATGTCTTTTACTGCATCTAAATAAAAGATAGACCCCTGAAGAGTTGTTTCCATTTCTGTTTCTATCCAATCTTTAAATCCAGAAACAGCAAAATTTAAATCATTTAATAAGCTTTTTACTGCAGTAATAACTAGTTTATCGTCAAGACTTAGTTCTATATCCAGTTTTCTTTTTGCGAGAATTTTTTCTTCATCTAGTCTTTTTTCCCACCCCTTGTCTGGTCCAGGGATACACCAATCAAGAAACTGTGTTGCATCTATTAATGGATTTATTATTTGAGTAATTCCAGGATGATATTTAATCATATAATTATTATCAACTTTAAATGTTCGTGCTTTATCTTCTGTCCAGTAGTTAGACCAAAAACCAGTTGGTTTTTTTGCATTTGGGATCGGTGTATATAAACAATCTTTATAATCTGGGCTATCAGGATCACAAGGATTGTCCATTACTGCAAGCTCTTGAACAGTGTTCTCTATGTCACCGGCGAAGTACTCTCTTTCTTCCCTTATGCTTCCGTTACTATCAAGACTTTTGTCTCCAATTAACGTGACAGTCTCTCCTCCTTCCGCAAGGATAGGTGCCCCAGGTGTGTGATATTGAACTTCTGCTTTTTCTCCTGTACAAGCAATACCTATATTGTCTTCATAGTGATCTTTGCCTACTATTTTTTCTCCTTGCTTACAAGAAATAGGTTCTCCTCTTGTGCAGAATTCTATCGTGTTTCCGTCAGAATCTACTATTTTGTCCCCATCTTTACATGTTATTGGGTTTTTATCTCCATACACAAGTAATTCACCATTATTATTAAGTAACTGTTGTCCCGTCTTAAAGGTTACAACAGTTTTTCCTTCAATTAATATTCTGAAATCTCTAAGTATAACCTCTTGATCTGGTCCATTTGCCCAATCGGAATCTCCAGGACCAGAAAGACTTTGTCCTAGGTATGTCCAGTTGTCTACTGGGGTTGTTGTTGGGTTTGTATTCGAAGAGAGTGCGCTTAATCCCTCACCGATAAATTTATTTAGCAAAGCATCAAAAATTTGAGAAAGACTGTTTCCCATCGCTGCTCCGAGTTCTGACTGACGAAATTGTGAACCCAAAGCCATTGTGATTTGGTTTGAGACGACGGTTCCTGGAGTAGTATTGATTAAAGCAGATTTTCCGTCTTTTCTAACACAGGAATTTTTTTCTGCCCAATCAGCTTTAGCTTTGTCGTAATCATCTCGCCATTTATCAAGACAAGCTTGGTCTGTACAAACAGAACTTGGATTTTTATCGCGATATTCTTTTTCAGGGAAAAGGGGTTTTTGAAATTCATTTACCATGTTGTTATACTTAGGATTTACTTCAGGGTCACAAATTTGTGGAGACAAAAATCCTTGTCCTTGTTGTAATGTATCCTTAACTTTATTCACTGCTGTCTGTCCTGTTCCTTGTACTCTTCTTGCGAGCTCTTCTGTTGCTGTCATTTGGAAACCAATATAATTGTTTTGTGGGTATTGTGTATTTACCAAAAAAGCATTCCACCCTCCATAATTAAAATTATTTTGGTAGTTATGTAGAATCGTAGAATCTTTTATGACATTACTTAGCGTGTATGCTGTATTATTCTCAAGAGTTCTTTTGTATGAGGCGATCGTATTTAAAGCAAAATCTTTTCCGAAGGGGAATTTTAAACTATCATATCCGAAAGTGTCTACCATATTTTTTATTTCGTATTTTGCTATATCATTAAAAAAAGACTGTGGGTTTTCTAGGAAAAGTGGTGATCCATGAAAACCACTATTAATCCAGTTTACTGTACTTTTAGTTATTTCCCCTATTGCTTTTCTAGCTATGGCCATAAGGGCTTGATCTAAAAGTTTTCCATACCAAGTATTTGTAGCGATACCCAGACCTGATGCACTTGTACCAGAGGTTGCTGCTGTTGATACCGCTGTAGCACTTGTTGTTCCAGATGTTACTGCTCCGTTAGCTATGTTTGAAGGAGAATCTGCTGTAACATCTCCAAACCCCCAAAATGCGTAAGATTTTTTAGGTAGCAAAAACAAAAAACCAGGTAACATTACCAAAAGAATCATAAGACCTAAAATATTTTTTTGATTTTTGTTTAAAATTTTCTGCATCTTCGTTTGCTCTTAATATTATACAACAATTTTATTTTAATTGTTTATAATTTTGTTTATTTCAACCGTCAACTTGTTTAAGGTTGTTTGGAAAGACATTAAATTCTCTTGATATTTGCTAAAAGCGCCCATCGCTGCGATAGGATCTTTGTCAAAAAGCCTCATGTCTTCTGTGTTTTCTATAAGTCTCTCTCCTGCATTTATAAAATCTAAATGTAATGATGCAAAAACTTTCGGTACGCTTATTTTTAATATTTCTTCCAATGTTTTTTTTGTTTGATCTATAATTGGATCAAGTTCTGCAAGAGCATTTGAGTCTATGTTGTTTTCGTCTATAACTGCTTTTTGTAAAACTTCTATAACCGATGTTTTTGTGGCATATTTTTTGTTTGCATTATTAAGTGCGTCAAAGTAACTTTTTACTGTTTGAGATGATGTATTATCAACTATTTTCAAGTCAGCAAGCGTATATGTTTTTCTAATAACAGTATTTTTTATTTGTTCAGTTAAAGATGTGCTTATTTTGTCTACAGTTGTTTGATCTAGTGCTCCGTTTTGGCTTAAAGTGGCTGTGGTGGAAAACAACTCTCTTGAAAATTTATCAGTTTGGGTAAGCTTTTCTTCTGGTTGTGTTGTGGTCGATGTAGTTCCTGATGGAGTTTCTAAACTGTACCCATTTTCAGTCTTTAATTTGGCTATCACAGTGCTGTCTGGCACACCAGGAGTAGTTTCTTTTTTAGTTGGGTCCAAGCCCCAGAGTGGTTCTTCCCAATCAAGCACTCCATCTCCATCAGAATCTTTATTTACAAGGTCGGCAACTGTCGCATCTCCATAAACTAATTCTGCGCGATTTCCTCCAGATACAAAGTTTACAGTTCTTTCAAAAAAATCTGTTCTTTTTGCTAAAAAAAGAACAACAAGAAACAATACGGCAGAACCGATTGCAATAACTCTTTTGTGTTTTAAAACAAAATCTTTAATAATACTGTAATTATACAGGAACGTTTATTCTTTCGCTAGTGTAATCCAGTCGAAAAGTGTTAAATCTTCGGCTCTTTTGTTTCCCAATTCCTTAAAAAGTGGATTTTTCTCTAAATCCTTAAAATATTTTGAAGATTTTAGGTTCGAAGATAGTTTTTTCCTTTTATGAGCGAATCCAGCTTTTACTATTTCCCAGAATTTATCCTCATTGACCCCCTCCGTCTTCGACACCTCCCCCTTGGTAAGGGGGAGGTTGGGTAGGTATCTAAATTTTTCTCTAGAAATATTTTTTATTGAAATTATCGCAGAATCTACCTTGGGTGCTGGTGAGAAATATCGCGCCCCCACCTTCATTATCATTTTTGGTTCCCCATAAGCCTTTACAGATATGGATAAAATGCTTTCTTTGTGGTCAGAAGCCACGATTCTTTTGGCCACTTCGTTTTGAACCAATAAAATCATGCGTTCTGGCTTGTTTTCTTCTGTTAAGAACTTTTTCAAAATTGCACCAGTAATGTTGTAAGGAATATTTGCAATCAGCTTATATCTTATAGCTGGTACCTTATAGGTTAAAATATCATCATTTATTAATTTTAATTTGCCAGACAAAATCTCTTCTTTAAACTTTGACTTTAGTAAGTCAAAGAGTTCTCTGTCTTTTTCTATTGCTATAACTAACCCAGATTTTTCCCTCGCTTCGCCAAGGCTTCGCAGGGCAAGCAAAAGTTTTTCTGTCAGAGCTCCTTTCCCTGGACCAATCTCCAAAATAATATCACCTGTCTGCGCAGGCAGGTCAGATTTTATTTCTCCAGCCTCAATAATTTTTTTAAGGGCAATTTCCGATTTCAAAAAATTCTGCCCCAATGATTTTTTTGCCTTGATCATAAATTAAATGTTTATCATAACAAAGAAAAGAACTATATATATAAAATATGTTATAAATATATAATTTTCCTTGAATTCTTTTCTGTTTGTAAGCCTAAACAGCATTATTCCAAAAAATATCCCTAGCAACAAAGTGTAAATACTAAAATAAAAAATAAAAGGTACTAATATTGCAGCAAGAAACAAACAACATCCTATTATCATCTTTCCTTTCTTTTCTCCAAAAATTACAGGAATAGTTTTTATTCCTTCCTTCTTGTCACCTTCTATGTCTTTGATATTTTTTACATTTTCAACCAACAAAAATATTAATAATATTGCAAACGTGTATTTTCCTGGGAAGGCGCTTAATTTTTCTGTTCCAGCAGACAGAAAGAATCCCATCCATACAGCAAGTAATGCATTTATTGCTATTAAAAGAGAAGAAATTCCAATAAATCTTTTTAGTTTTAGTGGTGGTGTTGAATATATGTGGTAAACAAAAATAAACAATAAAACAAAAACCAAAGAATACAATCCAGACAGAAAAGCAAAACCCAAGGAATAAGTTAAAAATAAATATTTTATATCTTGCCACTCTTTGAGTGAAAACAGCGAATCCTCTTTTACAAGAGGTCGCTCCTGGTTTGATATTCTGTCTATTTCTATGTCTACCTCATCGTTTTCCCAAACTGCGAATAGCCAAGCAAAAAGTATTGCCAAAAATAAAGATACAAAAGAAAATAAATCAAAAATAGATCCTACTGGGCTTCTACCGGTAAGAGTTACCCCCAAATAAATACCTACAGATATCATCAAGAAGTAGTGAACTATGCGTAAGTAACGAAAATTTCTAAACACAGCAAAGAATTTCTTGGAAGAATATAAAAATAAATACCAACCCATTAATATTGCATTAATTGCAAGGAAAATTATTGCGAAAGTAGTTGAATACATATTTAATATTCTTTGTGCTAAAGGCGAATAGAAATTTTTATCAATTACTGTGTCTATAAGGAAGGTTCTCTCTTCTGTCACTGATTTTACTGGTTCTTTTTTGAAATAAAAATCAATTGTATTGCTCTTGTTTATTACTTGATACTCATTTGATATGGTGTTTTTTAAACTTAAAACAAGAGTTGGGAAAATAAGAGCCACAAAAATAGTTGAATACAAAAGAAATATCCCAATAATAGTATGTCCAACATTTTTTGTTTTATTAAAGATATAAAAGCCGAAACCCGTTAAAACAACTGCAACCTCTGTTCTTATCCCTATACCCAGATCACCTCCTCCGAAATAAGTAAAAAATGATTTTAAAAGTTCGGAATAATTCCCGCTTATGAAAATATACGGAATAGGGTTTCCTTTGTTTAAAATTAAATCAACAATAGGTGGAACCATAACAATAAAAGAAAAAACAGCTACCACCTTTGAGACCTTCGTTATTTCTTCTTTTGTTAATATGCGAGCGATAATAAATACCGCGAGAAAAATTATGGAAAACCAAGCCGGATAACCTAAAAAGGTATCAACAAAACCGGTCATATGGTTTAGGTTGCTAGTATTTGCGAAATTTTCTAAGAAAGTTCTAAAAAATATAGCTATGTATATCAAGGATATGGTACTCCAAAAGGATAATTGAATATTTTCAATCTTATTTATTATCTCCTCCGCATAATCTTTTATTTTCATAATAGTAGATATTATAAGTAAATTGTCTTTATTCCGCTACCTTCACCCTCTTTTTCTATAAGATCTGCTGGAATATCAGCAATAAATTCTGATGGAGCGTTTATTTGGCGTGAGCCGAAAATTGTACGGTAATTTGCAAAAGACAAGAATAATTTCTCTTTGGCGCGAGTGAGCGCGACATAAAAAAGTCGGCGTTCTTCTTCCCTATCTATACCTTCCGCTTCGTTTTGTTTTTGGTGAGGGAAAAGTCCGTCTTCTAATCCTGTGACGAAAACGTATTTGAATTCGAGGCCTTTGGAAGCGTGTACCGTCATAAGCTTGATAGCATTTACTTCTTTTTTCTTTTCCGAATTTATCATCAAAGAATCCTGATCAGAAGCCAAAGAAGCATCTTCTAAAAGCTTTTCTACACCCATACCATTTTCTAATCCGTCATATTTGAGCGCTAAGGTAGCTAATTCTTTTATGTTTTCTAGCCTTTCCATTTCTTCTTCTCCTCCGCTTTGCAATTCTGCCTCTATTCCGGATTTTTTTACTACAAATTTAATAACATCAGAAACTTTTGTATTTTGAATTTTTTCCTTTATTTCTTCCAATGTTTGATAAAAATTATCAACCTTAATTTTTACTTTTATCGGCAATTCATCTTTTTGCCCAGCAAATATTTTCATCAATGTGGCTTTGCCTATTCCTCGCGCAGGGAAATTGATAATTCTTTTTATGTCTGACAAGCTTTCCGGGTTCAGAGCTGCTCGCAAATATGCCAAAGTATCTTTAATTTCTTTTCTTTCGAAAAATTTTATTCCCAAAACTTGGTACGGAATATTGTAACGTAACATCGCTTCCTCGAGCGCTCGTGATTGAAAGTTTGCACGGTAAAGAATTGCTATGTTTTGAAGCACAGCAGATTTTTCTTTATAGGGTCTCTCGCAGGTTGACGAGCCGAGAGGGAGCGCTGAACCAGCAGGTTCAGATAGCGACCCTAGAAAGGAAGAATCTGCTGTGTTTTCTATTGTTTCCAGAATTTTAGTTGCGACGAATTCTGCTTCATCTGTCTCATCCATCGCTTCGTATAGCCCTATCTTCTCCCCATCTCCATTGTCTGTGAATAGGTTTTTGTCTGGTCGGAATTTATTTTTCTTAATTATTTCATTTGCAGCTTCAAGAATATTTTTTGTAGATCTGTAATTTTGTTCTAAAAGAATTATTTTTGCATTCGGATAATCTTTTTCAAAATTTAATAAATTTTTCAAATTTGCTCCACGCCAAGAATAAATATTCTGATCAGCATCTCCCACCACGCAAATATTTTTATTTTCCCCACAAAGCAATTTGGACATCAAATATTGCACTTCGTTTGTGTCTTGATACTCGTCTATATGTATGTGGGTCCATTTTTCTTGATAACTTTTTCTTATTTCTTCTTTTTCTTTTAATAATTTTGCAGTTTTCAAAAGCAGATCATCAAAATCCAAAGAATTCTCTTTCATTTTTTGTTTTTCATACAAACCCCATACTTGCGCGACTATTCTCCCCAAAGTACTGCTCTCTTTTTCTGCATAATCTTCCAAATGTGTAAATTTTCCTTTTTCTCGCGAGATTATATTTTTTATTTTCTTCGGGTCGTACATTTTTGGATCAATTCCGATTTCTTTGATGATATCTTTTATCAAACTTGTCGTATCACCTTCATCCAAAATAGTAAAATGCCTAGTTAGCCCCAAAAAGCGCGCATTTTCTTTTATTACATAAACCCCAAGTGAATGAAAAGTAGAAACAAAAGGCGCAGAAAATCCTTCTTGCGTGTGGTCGCTGTCTCCGCGTGCTCGCGGAGCGCTCCCTCTCGGTCCGTCGACCTGCGAGAGACCCCACTCAAGAAGATTTTCTGCGCCCAAAGCTCTCATAATTCTCTCCCGCATTTCCTTTGCAGCTTTGTTTGTGAATGTTACAGCAAGTATTTTATCTGGAGTTATGCCATTTTTTATTAAATTTACTATTCTATGTGTGATTGTTTTTGTTTTTCCTGCTCCAGCTCCTGCCACAACAAGAAGCGGACCCTCCATATGAAGCGCCGCCTCTTTTTG
>JADZCK010000051.1 GCA_020851595.1 Candidatus Nomurabacteria bacterium
AACTTATCCCCAAAGCTGGGAGGCTTGGATTCGAACCAAGATAGCCTCCTTCAAAGGGAGGAGTCCTACCATTAGACGATCTCCCAGCTTTATGGACAAATTATCCCTTTATTACTTTTTCAAAAATCCCCTCCGACCAACCCGCAATCCTTCTTACTAAATCCGAACTTCTTTTGACCTTTATTTTTAACACACCGTTATATTTTTCCCCTACATTCTTACGATTAGTCTTTATGTTGTTCTTTTTCCAATATACCGTGGAAAAATTATTTACTGGAAAACCAGTAATCTTAGACCAATACTGCCTTATTTCTTCCACCCTGTGTTTGTGAGTCTTATGAAGAAATATATTGAAGATTATCATATTTTTATCAATTTTGCACACTTTTTTGAGCCAAATAAGAAAAATCTGTATCATTTTCGGATCCATATTTGAAAACTGAAGCTGAGATCCGGGGTGATATTCTTTCTCTTTTGCTCCTTCTGCCCAGTACATAATAACCCCAATTAGAAACAATTCTCTGTCTGAGATGCCTTTTATTTCCAAATTGGCTCGCGAAATTATGCTATCCTGCTTTTCTATCCGTTGCTTTCTCTTTGCTTGTCCGCCACGAAGCGACGCTAGCTTTTTGGCTAGAGTGAATCTTTGTTTTTCTGGGATAGAAAGTTTTGCATCTTTCAACCAAATACCGAGAGTGGATTTTGCTACGGGAATTGCCCTCAAAATATCAGAGTAGGTTTTGCCTTCTTTTCGAAGAGTAATAGCTTTTTCTTTTTCCGCCGTTTTTCTTATCATAGGTAGGACATTATTATTATAACACCTTACCTATGTACGAAACAAGCAATATTTAAAATACTAACTCACTTTCTTCCACCTATGCGTCTTTTTGCGGTTGCTGCAATTTGCGCACTTGAAATCATCGGGAACATCTTCCCATTTGGTGCCCGGAGCTATGCCTTTCGGCGGATAGCCTAGCGCTTCGTCATATATCCATCCACAATCCGAACAACGATATTTAGCCATATTTACTTATCTTGTCCTAAAATTTTAATCAAGGCAAGCTCGAGCGGAAGCTCGGGTATAAATGTGTTGTCCATATTTTGGTAAGCTTCGAGGAGTACAGCGAGCGCGCCGGAACGAAGCACCCTGTCTTTATCCTCTTTAATTATTTTTTTCAAAAACTCTAAATCAGAAGCTGATAAATCCCCCGCCATTTGTTCTTCCAATTTTGGAGCGTAGTGCAATATTATAGCCATACGGAATTTCTGGATGATGAGTTTGAAATATAATCTGATATCCAAATTTGATTCTGAGGCAATTTTTACAGTATTAATTCCCTTTTCCAAATCTTTCTCAACGATTGCGGAAATAAAATCATTCACAAGGGTGGTCTTCGGCGCGCCGGTTATTTTTTCTACCTCTTCTCTGGTTATTTTTATATTCTTTTTACTTTTACCATCTTTGCTCAAGAAATTCAAAACCTTTTGAAGCTCTCCAAGAGCGTCACGGAAAGAACCATCAGCCAAAACGGCTAGAAGCTCCGCAGAAGGAACATCCAAATCAAATCCTTCTTTTGTAGCTATATCTAAAATTATATTTTTTAATATTTTTTCTGTTGGCTTTTTGAAAGTAAAAACTTGGCAACGAGAAATAATAGTCTCGGGAACTTTGTGTAGCTCTGTGGTCGCCAAGATAAATATGACGTGTTTTGGAGGCTCTTCCAAGGTTTTAAGCAAAGCTCCCCAAGCGTCTTTGGAAAGCATATGTACTTCATCTATAATGTAAACTTTGTATTTTGAATCAAAAGGCAATACTCGTACACCGTCTCGCAATTCTTTTATGTCTTCTATTCCTCTATTTGAAGCGGCGTCTATTTCGTAGAGATCGTTTACGGAAACTCCTATTTCTTTTGCGAAAATGCGAGCTATCGAGGTTTTTCCTGTACCTCTAGAGCCGACAAATAGATAGGCATGCGACACCTTGCTTGTTTTGACAGAGCTTTCAAGCACATCGGTGATGTGTTCTTGTCCAAAAACTTGAGCCCATTTTTGTGGTCTGTATTTTCGATATAAAGCTAAATCGTGCATAAAGCTATTCTACTCTATTTCTTTTAAAAAATCATTAACTATTTTTTCTACTTGTTTGGCGTTTTCAGCTTCCATTAATTTCACACGGAGTTCTTTGGCGCCTTCAAAATTATTCACATAGGCCTTGTAATGTTTTTTCATAACTGCAAAATTTTTATGTTTAGGCTTCGAAAGTTCTTTTTCAAAAAGTTTTGTATGCTCTACCATAACTTTCAATTTCTCTTCAAGCGAAATATTAGGTTTTTCTTCTAGTAAAAAGAACCATGGATTTCCAAAAACCCCACGGCCGATCATCACTCCATCGCAACCATATTTTATCGCCTTCTCCTCCCCGTCTTTGATACTTACTATGTCTCCGTTGCCGATAAGCGGTATGTCTTTACCACTTTTTTTAATAAGTTCTTTTATTTTTTTAATATGTTCCCAGTGAGCAGGAACTAGTGACATCTCTTTGACCGTACGCAAATGAATCGTCAAAGCAGAAATATTTTCTTTCAACAATTCTGGTATCCAATTATCTATATCTTCTTTATTAAAACCAATTCTTGTTTTTACGGATACTGGAATATTTTGCCCGGCTGATTTTATACCATCATGAGCTGCCCGTATTATTTTTCTCGCAAGCTCCGGAGTCCTGATCAGTCCTGCTCCTGCTCCTTGGCTTATGACAGATCTATCTGGACAACCCATATTTATATCAATTCCATCAAAACCAAGACTAGCGATATATTGGCAAGCCTTCTTCATGTTTTCGGGATTAGCGCCAAAAACTTGGGCCACGATAGGCCTTTCCTTTTCAGAAAATTCCAATATGTGTGACAATTTTTTCTTTGCAAGCTTATTACACAAGCCATCAGCTGCCACAAACTCTGTCCAAAAAACAATTCTGTCTTTGTTTTCTCTGTTTTTGCCGTATTTTGCCAAGATGCTGCGAAAAGCGATATCCGTAACATTCGACATCGGCGCTAAACAGAAAAAGGGTTTTTTTAGTTTTTCCCAGAAATTGTTCATAATTTTTTATTCAATACTGGGAGAGCTAGGAGCTCCAAATTTATAGTAAACTTTATTTCCAAATCTTAAATCAATATATTGAAGAAGCGCATATTTATTCTTAAATTCTGTCTTGAATGGGTCAGTATCAAGCGCGGCATCTAAGTTCTCAGCTAGATTTTCAAAATCAGAATCCAATTTAAATCTTATCTGGGGTTCTAAGGTTGTTTTTGAAGACAAAAAGAAATTGCCTTCACCTTGGTTGGTCAACCAGAAATAATCTGGAGACAATTTCATGGTCTCCAGATTATTTTTAAACTCAGCAATTTCTACAAATTTATCTTTCAAGAAATATTGCCCCAATGGATTTTCAGTGTTTATCTTTTGGTCACCCTCGACCGTAGCCATTTGAATGAGGCCGTAGAATTTAAAATAAACCCCAGGCGAAAAGTAAGGCGCTTCATCAAAAATATAACCAACAGAATCCATAAAATAACACTCTGGTTTATTGCTATCACCACGCAAAGAAGGTACAAGAATGCCACACCAGAGATATTTTGGTTCACGCTCTGTGATAGATATCAGTAATTTTGTCCTATTGTTTTCAATTGAAAAATTTACATCTTTAATTCTTTTAAACTTTTCTTGCAAATTTTTCTTTATTTTATTTTGTGGATAGAAAAGAACATTTGTTTTTGGAAAAAGCCAAAAATACTTGCTGGATATTTCGTTTTGCACAGAAACTCTAATATCTTCAGTTTTAATTATTTTATTCCCAACGACTTCTACTTCGGCGATATTTATTTCTTTTAAGCCAGAAAGATAAGAAAGAACAAAAAATATTAGAGTCAGAACAAAAAAAGAAAAAAATAACCTAATCCAAACGGCTTTCCTTCTTTGTCTTTTTAATTCCGAAAGACGTGGAGAACTTAAAATATTTCTTTTTTGCATATCAACTTAACTATTTAATAAATTCTTTTCCGCCCATATATTTACGTAAAACTTCCGGAATTTTTATTGAACCATCAACTTGTTGATAGTTTTCTATAATAGCAATCAAAATACGTCCAATAGCAACAACTGTAGCATCGTTCATATGTACTGGTTCTATTTTTCCATCACTTCTTCGGACTCGAGTATTTAAGCGCCTGGATTGAAATCCACCAGTAGAATCCGAACTATGGGTTTCTCTATATTTATTTTGTCCAGGCATCCAAGTTTCAATATCTATCTGTCTATTATCTGGGAAACCCATATCTCCAGAACACACTGCTACTACTTGGTAAGGAAGTCCTAATGCTTGAAGCACGTGTTCTTGAATAGCTACAAGAAAATTTTGTTCTTGCATTGAATTTTCAGGTAAAGAAAAAACCTCCATTTCTAGTTTATCAAATTGATGTTGACGCAAAATTCCATTTGTATCCTTCCCTGCTGCCCCAGCCTCTCTACGAAATGCAGTCGAATATCCGGCGTATCGTATAGGCAAATCTTTTTCCTCGAAAATTTTGCCCATATGCATTGAACCAAGAGTATGTTCTGCGCTACCGATAAGCATCAAATCATCGTTTGGAAACATATAGTGTTCTTCTGGGGTCATAAATCGAGCCATTTTAACTTGTACAAGTGGCCGGATAAAAACTGGTGGTATTACAGGTATAAAACTTTTTGGAATTATTGAAATACCGGAATTTGTTGCAATATTTTTGAGTACTTCCTCGTTTGTTAAAATATCTAAACACATTTGAATAATAGCAAATTGCATTAAAACCAAATCACCTTTCAGATATGCATATCTTGAACCGGAGACTTCAGCTGCTGTTTCAGTATCAATTATTTTTAGGGCTTTTCCTAATTCATAATGTTCTTTTGGGGTAAAAGAAAACTGTGGTTTTTCTCCCCAACTACGTAACACTTGGTTACCACTATCATCGGGCCCTTCTGGTGTGTCTACCGAAGGAATATTTGGAATTTTTAGCATCATTTTTTGCCATTCTTCCACGGTTGCTTTCAACTTTTCTTCTTTTATTTTTATTTCTTCTTTAACTGTACGCATCTCTTCAATAAGCTGAATGCGTAGCGCGGTATCTTTGCTATTTGCTACATCAATAGAAACACGATTGATTTCACTGCGAAGATCTTCGACTTCTTTTAATTCTTTCAAGCGAGTATCGTCGAGAGCAATCAGCTTTTCAATGTCTATATCAACTCTTTTTTTCTTTGCTCCAGCTTGAACAATGTCTTTATTTTCTCGTATAAATTTTATATCCAACATATTTGTGATTATATACCAGAACGACTATAATTACAAAACATGAAATTTGATTTAAGGATTTTAAAAGGTAAAGATATTCCTGCAAATCTTTTAGAAATTCCCCAACCCCCAAAGAAGCTTTATCTTGCTGGTAAGCTTCCAAAAGAAAATACTGTTTATTTGGCAGTAGTCGGCTCAAGGAAAGCTACTACTTACGGAAAAGATGTGGTAAAAAAACTTATCTCTGGCCTCAAAGGATACCCGATAGCAATAGTCTCGGGATTGGCTGTAGGTATAGATGCACTTTCTCACGAAGCAGCACTCGATGCCGGCCTCACCGCTGTCGCTTTCCCTGGTTCAGGAATTTCCGAGGAAGCTTTTTTCCCATCGACCAGTTTAAGGCTAGCAGAAAGAATAGTTAATTCTGGTGGATGTGTTTTATCTGAATTTGAACCGGATTTGAAAGCAGCTTATTATACTTTTCCAATGCGAAATAGACTTGTAGCTGGACTTTCTAAAGCTGCGCTTATTATAGAAGCACAAGAAAAATCTGGAACATTGATCACGGCTCGCATGGCGCTAGATTACAATAAAGAAGTCTTGGCAGTACCAGGGCCGATAAGCTCAGAATATTCAAAAGGCACAAACAGATTGATCAGACAAGGAGCGACGCCCATAACATGTAGTGACGATATTTTGGAAGCCTTAGGTTTTAAAATAGACGAAGAAAGCAAACAGCAAAATCTTTTTGAAGATGCGCGCCCAGAAGAAAAAGCTGTTTTAAAATTACTAACAGAACCCGTAGAAAGAGACGAGCTAATCCGCAAAATGAAGCTCTCTACCGGTGAAGCAAATGCGCTTCTTTCAGTGATGGAAATAAAAGGATTGATAAAAGAAGAACTCGGCGAAATCCGTGCAAGTTTTTAAAATAAAATTTTCTCTACAGATTTGCAAAATAATTCTCTTTCATGTAATACTTGTTAAATCGTGAAATTATTAATCGTAGAATCACCAAGTAAAGCAAAGACTATCGAAAAATATCTCGAAGGCGCTTTTGCTGTGCGAGCATCTGTCGGACATATTCGTGATTTGCCAAAATCAAATAAAAAAGCGATCGACATCGAAGCTGGTTTTGTACCTCATTATGAAATTTCAAAAGGAAAAGAAAAAGTAGTTCACGAGTTGCAAACTCTTGCAGAAAAAGCAGAAGAAGTATTGCTCGCGACAGACCCTGACCGCGAAGGAGAAGCTATAGCCTGGCACATAGAAACACTTTTAAATCAAGATAAAAAAATAAAAGCGCCAATTGACCGCGTTACTTTCCACGAGATCACAAAAGAAGCTGTAGAAGAAGCATTAAAGCACCCTCGCAAAATAGACACAGCTTTACGCAAAGCTCAAGAAGCGCGCAGAGTGCTCGACAGACTCGTAGGGTATGATCTTTCTGGACTTATTTGGAAAAAAGTACGCTATGGACTTTCTGCTGGACGTGTCCAATCCCCTGCGCTTCGCATAATAATGGAACGCGAAAGAGAAATTCGCGCTTTTGTGCCAGAAAAATATTGGAAGATTTTAGGATTATTTGAAACTGAGAAAAAAGAAAAAATTACTCTAGAATGTTCGGAAGAACCTCGTGACCAAAAATTAGTAGAAAAAATAATGTCTGAGGGCAAAAAAGGTACTTGGGTTGTAAGTACCGTAAAAGAAAGTGAGCAGAAACGTTCTCCTCGCGCGCCATTTACCACTTCTACACTTCAACAAACGGCAAGCTCACGCTTAGGCTACTCCCCTTCACGTACAATGCAAATCGCGCAGAAACTTTACGAAGCTGGACATATCACATATATGCGTACAGACAGTACAAACGTTTCTACCGTAGCCCAAGGACAGATACTTGCTTTTGTAAAAAAAGAATATGGAGCAGAATACGCTGAAGCCCACATATATAAGACAAAATCAAAAAATGCCCAAGAAGCACACGAGGCTATACGTCCTACCCACATAGATAAATTATATGTAGGCACGGATGAACAAAGTAATCTTTATAAACTTATATGGGAACGCGCAGTATCATCTCAGATGACTGACGCAAAATTATTAAAAACAAAAATTACTGCAAAAATTGACGGACACGAAGACTTACCAGAATTCGGGGCTACAGGATCAAGACTTTTGTTCCCTGGATGGCTCGCCGTAGATACTGGCGCGCGCGGAGATGATGTAGAACTTCCTATATGCAAAGCTGGAGAGAAATTAAAATTGCTTGGTTTGAGTGATGAAGAAAAATTTACAGAACCACCAAGTAGATACAGCGAAGCGGGACTCATCAAAGAACTTGAAAGTAGAGGCATAGGCCGACCTTCCACTTATGCTTCTATCATGAAGACTATCGAGGAGCGTGGATATGTAAATAAAGAAAATAAAACATTGTTCCCTACCGATGTCGGCGAAGTAGTGTCTGACTTCTTGGAAAAACATTTTGCAAATTATATTTCAGATACTTTTACAGCAGAAATGGAAGATGAATTAGACGAAATATCTCGTGGAGAGCGTGAATACGAAAAAACATTAAAAGATTTCTACGGACCTTTTTTGAAAGAAGTAAAAGCAAAAGATAAATTAGAAAAAGCTACAAATTTAGGTGAAGCTCCAGCAAATATAAAATGTCCGAAATGCGGAAGTTCCATGATTATCAAACTTTCCCGTGGAGGAAAATTTTATTCTTGTTCCAAATATCCGGATTGTGATGGAGCGCTCATGCTCGATGGAACAGAATTAAAAGGTCCAGAAGAAACCGGTGAGATATGCCCAGAATGTGGAGAGAAAAAAGGAGGCAAATTGATCATCCGCCAAAGACGCGATGGCACAGGTACATTTATTTCTTGTTCAAGATATCCAAAATGTAAATTTATTAAAAAAGACGAAGCAGAAGAAGCCAGAAAAAGAACTGGCGTTATCTGCCCATTATGTAAAAAGGGAGACATTTCTGAAAGACGCGGAAGATTTGGAGTTTTCTATTCGTGTTCAAATTATCCGGATTGCAAATTTGCAATAAAAGCAAAACCTACTGGAAATATTTGCAAGCTTTGCGGAAGCTTAATGATGGAAGGCACAAAAACCATACCTGAACGTTGTTCAAACAAAACTTGTCCAAACCACAACCCTCACAAGATATCTAAAATTGATATAAAAAGCTAATATTTCAAAAACCCGCATAAATGCTATAATCATTTTATGCCGAATGTTAAACAAATAATTGACCTTATTGAAGGCGGAGTGGATAAAAAAGAAGAGGAACTTTTAACAAAAGCTTATAATTTTGCCGAAAAAGCGCACGAGGGACAGAAAAGGCTATCCGGAGAACCGTATTTCTACCATGTTTTTGAAACTGCAAAGAATCTAGCTAAACTCGGTATGGATACTCAGACGATAGCTGCCGGACTGATGCATGATGTCTTGGAAGATACCGCCACCCCAGAAGAAGAAATGCGAAAAGAATTCGGCGATGATATTTTATTTTTAGTAAAAGGGGTAACTAAACTCGGAACTTTGAAATATCGCGGACACGAGAGACACGTAGAATCTTTACGCAAATTTTTCGTCGCTATGGCAAATGACCTGCGTGTGGTTATTATTAAATTTGCAGACAGGCTACACAATTTAAGAACTTTAGAATTTGTACGTGAAGACAAAAGACGCAGAATCGCTTTAGAATCTCTCGAAGTTTATGCTCCCCTTGCAAACCGACTCAGTATGGGAAAACTCAAAGGTGAAATAGAAGATGCTGCTTTTCCTTATGTTTATCCAAAAGAATATAAAGAGATAGAGGACATAATAAAAGAGAAAAAAGAACTTTATGAAAAATATTTAAATGAAGTAAGAGAAGAATTAAAAAAACAACTTAAGAAAAATAAAATAAAAGTTGTAGAAATAAATTACAGAATTAAACACAAATATTCTCTATACAAGAAACTTTTAAAACACGATATGGATATAGAAAAGATATACGATATCGTAGCTTTGCGCGTAGTCGTAGATACAGTGGAAGATTGTTATCGAGTTTTGGGACTCGTACACGGCATATGGAATCCATTACCGGGAAAGATCAAGGATTATATCGCTGTCCCTAAACCAAACGGATATCGATCTTTGCACACCACAATATTTACAGGATTAGGAGGTATTGCAGAAATACAGATTAGAACCAAAGAAATGCATGCGGAAGCGGCTTATGGAGTCGCTGCGCACTTTGCTTACAAAGAACAAGGTGAGAAGAAATTAAAGGATGATAAAAGTAAATTTAAATGGATCGAAGAATTAAAAGATTTAAATTATTCTCCCGATGATCCAAAAAAATTTATAGATCACTTAAAAACTGATTTCTTTAATGATCGTATTTTTATTTTTACACCCAAAGGAGACGTCATCGATATGCCAGAAGATTCTACTCCGCTTGATTTCGCTTATGCGATACATTCTGATATAGGTGACCATACAGCAGGCGCTAAAATAAATGGCAAAATGATGCAGATATTTTCTAAACTGAAAAACGGAGATATTGTAGAGATAATAACTAACAAGAATTCAAATCCATCAAATAAATGGCTCGAATATGCAAAAACAGCTCTTGCGAAAAAACACATAAAAGCATATTTAGAAAAACACAGCTTATTGTCCAAGCTTAAATCATTTGGTAGATCCTAATATCTATAAACTAAAGTTTGAGATATTGTAAAGGTCAGTATCGTCTTCTTTGGCTACTTCTTCTTTAGGTCTATCGTCAACAGGCACCTCTTCTGCAATTTTAGAGTTATTTTCTGCAATAATATGATTTTCTAGTAAATTTATCGTTTTACCTTCCCCTTCTTTTTTATTTAGTAATTCCAAAATGGTGCGCAAATCTTCCGTAGAAAAGAAATCAATCTTGATCTGTCCGCCTAATTCTTTACGATCTATCTGCACTCTAGTTCCTAATTTTTCTTGAAATTCTTCTTCAAGCTCAGAAATTTCTGGATCAATCACAAGATCCTTTTTTCGGATTTTATCAGAAGCTATTTTACGAGCGAGTCTTTCAGCTTCGCGGACTGTTATTTTTTTATAAACAATTTCTTTAAACAAAACCAATTGTTCCTCTGGGCGATCTGAAAGCATCAAAAGAGGTCTTGTATGCCCTTCAGACATTTTACCTTCAGACAAAGCATTTAATATTTCTTCTGGCAAAGACAAGATACGCAATGTGTTTGAAACATATTCTCTACTTCTTCCCATTTTTTTTGCTATATCAGCGTGCGTAAAATTAAATTCATTAGATAATCTTTGAAATGCTCTCGCGCGATCGACAGCATTCAAATCTTCGCGTTGCAAATTTTCTATTATTGCAAGCTCGAGCTTCATCATCGATGTATCTCCTTCACGAATAACGACTGGTACCTGAGATACTCTTGCCAATTTAGCGGCCCTCAATCTTCTTTCACCTGCTATTAATTCGTATTCTGTAACAAGGCCACCTTCATCTTTTTCTACTTCCGTTCTGGAAACAATTAATGGTTGCAAAACACCGTATTGCTTTATAGAATCAGCTAAATCTTGTAATTTTGCTTCATCAAAATCACGCCTTGGTTGGTAAGGATTAGGTTTGATCTTGTCTGTGTCGATCCAGAAAATTGAATTTGAGTATAAATTATTATTGGACATGAATTGATTTTAGCACACTAATTTTATTTTAAACAATTGATTTTAGTGTATTTCTTGTGTAGAATGTGTGAATTGCAGTGTATGCAGTTTGTTTGCCCAGGTGGCGGAATTGGTAGACGCGATAGACTCAAAATCTATTGATGGCAACATCATGAGAGTTCGATTCTCTCCCTGGGCACAATTTATAATAAGTTATCCACTTTGCATTATCTCATATATGAGATATACTTTTAGACATGAAAAAAACACAAAATAAAAATACGGAAACAGAACAGCAAAAGATAGGTTATTTTATAAAAGAACTTCGTGAACGGAGAGGAATGACTCAAGAAGAATTTGCTCGCGAACTAGGCACTTCTCAAAGCTCTGTACCAAGAATGGAAAAAGGAGAACAAAATTTTACCACTGAACTTTTAGCAAAAATAAGTAATGTATTAGAACACAAAATAGTTTCTATAAAAGATTCTATCGATTTTCAAGTAAATGGCGGAAAAAAATTAAGTGGAACCATAAAAACAAATTTCTCAAAGAATGGATCTGTCGGGCTTCTTTGCGCTTCCCTTTTAAATAAAGGTAAAACAACTCTTCACGGCATAGCTCGCATAGAAGAAGTAAATAGAGTAATAGAAATATTGGAAAGTATTGGGGTGGAAGTAAAATGGCTAGACCACAATACCGTGCAGATAATTCCTCCAAAAGAATTTTCTATGGAAAAGATAAACGTGGAATCCTCTATCAAAACTCGCTCTGTGATAATGCTTATAGGCCCTTTGGCACACATCATGACTTCTTTCTCAATCCCTCATGCTCAAGGCTGCAAACTTGGTAAAAGGACTATCTCGGCTCACACCTACGCGCTTGAAGATTTAGGAATAAAAATAAAAACCACGAATTCTAGATACGAAATAAAAGTAAATAAATTAAAAGCTAGCGATATAGTAATGTATGAAGCTGGAGACACTGCTTGTGAAAATATTTTGACTGCTGTAGCCAAAATACAGGGCACTACGACGATAAGTTTTGCAAGCGCGAATTATATGGTGCAAGAGATATGTTTCTTTCTTGAAAAACTAGGGGTAAAAATAGAAGGTATTGGCACATCTACTTTGGTAGTACACGGAATTAAAGATATAGATACTGACGTCGAATATTGGAACAGCGAAGATCCGATCGAATCTATGATGTTTATATCTGCTTGCGTTATCACTGATTCCAAACTCACAATCACCAGATGCCCTATTGATTTCCTTTCTTTGGAGCTTGAAAAATTAAAAAGAATGAACTTAAAATATAAAATTCTAAAAAGATATTATTCTTACAATGAGCGCACAAGATTAGTAGATATAGAAATACTGCCAAGCAAGCTAAAAGCGTTAGAAGATAAAATTCACGCACAACCATACCCAGGGATAAATATGGATAATCTACCCTTTTTTGTGCCAATCGCCATAAAAGCTGCGGGTCAAACTATAATCCACGACTGGAGTTATGAAAATAGAGCTATTTATTTTGCAGAATTAAATAGACTGGGCGCAAATATTACCTTGGCTGATCCACACAGAGTATACATCCAAGGAGGAACGACACTCAAACCAGCTCAGATAGTATGCCCACCAGCTCTTCGCCCATCGATGATTATTCTTGTTTCAATGCTTGGAGCTACCGGAACTTCAATTCTGCGCAATGTATATATGATCAGTCGTGGATATGAAGAAATCGCTGAAAGACTCAACTCTATCGGCGCTGATATCAAGATTTTAAAATAAATGCAAAAACAAAAAGTTATTGTAATACTAGGCCAAACTGCCACTGGCAAAAGCGACCTAGCAGTAAGAATAGCTAAGAAAATAAATGGCGAAATTATTTCTGCTGATTCTAGACAAGTTTACAAAAATCTTGATATTGGCACAGGTAAAATTACTAAAAAAGAAATGGGGGGTGTACCTCATCACCTGCTCGATGTCGCAAGTCCTAAGCATAAATTTACAGTATCAGAATATAAAAAATTAGCAGAAGAGAAAATAAAAGAAATAATCTCACATGAAAAAACTCCTATTATCTGTGGAGGCACAGGACTATACATCGATGCAATTACAAATGGTGTCATTTTTCCTGAAGTTCCACCAAATAATAAATTGAGAAAAATTTTAGAAAAGAAATCTGAAATAGAACTTTTTAAAATGTTACAAAAATTGGATTCTGAGAGATCTAGAACTATAGACAAAAATAACAAAGTAAGATTAATCAGAGCGATAGAGATAGCAAAGGCTTTGGGTAAAGTGCCTAAAATTACACAAGCGAAATCTACATATAAATTTATAAAAATTGGATTATTTTTACCAAAAGATTTATTGAAAAAGAAAGTAGAACTCAGAGTTAAAAAAATGTTTGATAAAAAAAATAAAGGAGGATTGCTTAATGAAATAAAAAAACTTAAAAAAACTGGTATTTCTAATAAAAGATTAAAAGAATTTGGTTTTGAATATTTTGAACCGACTTATGAAAAAGTAGTAGTAGAAACTCTCAAATATGCCAAACGCCAGATGACGTGGTTTAAAAGAGACAAAGAAATAAAATGGTTTGACGCATCAAAAATTTCAGACAAAGAAATACTGGATTATTTGTATATATTGTGATATAAATTTTTTAGAAAGGAAACAGGTTATGGAAATAGAACTGAGGAAAATCCTTTACTTGCCACGCAAGGAAGAAGCTTTCAATTTCACTGAGATCCTAGGAAGAAAACCCGACATCATCGATCCCCTTTTTCAAAAGTTCTTTTCATTGATAGGCGACAAGTACACCGCACCTAGATTGGAATACTGGGTGCATACGATCAAGAATGTGTCGAGTGTACTCGATGTACCTCTAATTAGCCAGAGTGAAGCACACAATCTCTGCGCTGTAATGGCCACACTCGGGCCTAGCGGACTGCTCGTGATCCCTCACCGCTCGGATGAAACGGAAGTCGTTTTTGGACGCACTATCGTCGACGATACTGAAGTAGTGCTTCTAATCGAACACGAATACAAATATGGACGCGATCAGATCCATTGCCACGCTCGGCCTGCCTGGGAGTGGCGGAACGACAAATCCACTCTCGTCACCCGGAAAGCCTAAAAAGCTTTCCTTCACAACACAAAATCCACGCCCCGAATATTCGGGGCTTTTTGTTTAAAAAATCCTGCGGGCGATGAGGGAATCGGACCCCCGCCAGCGGTTTTGGAGACCGCTGTTCTACCACTAAACTAATCGCCCATACTTCGGCCTTAAGGACCGAAGCACGGAAATGTCAGAGAAAAATTATAAATAATATTCTCACATTTCCAGAAAGAACAAGCAACAAAACTTTTTGTTGCGAACTAAGTATATCAGAACAAATAAAAAACTAGAAATTATTTTTTAACTTCTTTGTGTTTGGTCTGCTTTCGGCACCATTTACAGTACTTTTTAAGCTCGATTTTCTTGGTTACGAGTTTCTTATTCTTACTGGACCAGTAATTTATACGTTTGCAAGTCCCGCAAGCAAGTTTTATAAGTCTATCTTGTGACATGTTTCTATACTAATATAAAAGTAATCTAAAAGCAACCTGTATTTTAAACAATAATTCTGGGTAGCAATGGACTTATTCGCGTGGTTATTTCATAGTTAATAGTCTTAATTTTATCTGCCATACTTTCAGCGGTTATTTCTTCTTTGCCCTGATGACCTAAAATTACAACTTCATCCTCTTGTTTTACATTTGATAAATGACTTATGTCTACGACAAACATATTCATAGAAACTCTGCCCAAAATCTTGCACATAGCTCCACCAATCAACACGAAGCCATTATTTGAAAATCCTCGATCAAATCCATCAGCATAACCTTGTGGAATTACAGCGATTTTTGTTTCTTTTTTTGTTTTGAATGTAAGCCCATAGCCGATAGTCCTACCCTTCGTAAGTATTTTGATCTGCGCAATTTTTGTTTTCCAGGATAAAACTGGCTTTAAATTAAATTTAGAGTTGCTATATTTTGATTTTAGGTGTTCTGATGGCCACATGCCATAAGCGCCGATACCGAGACGGATTAGTGGATTAATTCCTTTTTTGTTTTCATAAACCAAAAGCCCCGAAGTCGCAGATATGTGTGTTTGTAAATTTTTAAAATCAAATTCTTCTGCAATATTTAAAGCTTTTTTGTATTCGTCAATTTGCTTTTGTGCGTGAGAGAAATCTGTAGTGTCTTCAATGTTTGCAAAATGCGCATATATGCCAGTAAGTTTTATATATTTTGATTTTTTTATTTCTTTGAAAATTTCTGGTAAATCATTCAGCAAAAATCCTTCTCTCCCCAAATAAGCATCAATGGATAAATGAACTTCTTGCGCTACATGGCATATTTCAGCTATAGCTGAAATATGCCAAAGCTGTTCTAGAGAGAAAACCGACAAAATACAATTCAGTTGTATAGCCCTCTCCAAATCTTCTTTTTGCACATATCCCAAAACCAGAGTTTTTTTGTGACTGACTTTACGTAACAATTCAAGTTCTACTACGCTATTTACTTGAAAATAGTCTACATACAGCTCAAGAATTTGAGCTATTTCGTTTTGTCCATGACCATACGCATTCCCTTTTATTGCCACAGAAAATCTAGTCCCCTTTTTGGCTAAACTTTTAAACATTTTGATATTGTGAATCAAATTCTTTTTTGAAAGTTCGATATAAGAAAGCGGTAAATTATTTCTCACGGTTTTATTTTACAGAAGTTTTTAAATTCTTTTCTCTCTCAAATCGTTCAAAGGCCAATTCTACAAGCCTGTCTAAAAGTTTGGGAACTGGTATGCCACTTGCCTCCCACAATTTTGGATACATGCTTATGTTTGTAAATCCGGGGATTGTATTGATCTCATTTACCAAAACTTCCCCATTTTTCTTTAAAAAGAAATCGACGCGACTCAAACCTTCACAATTTAATACTTGAAAAGTTTTGATAGCTAATTCTTGAATTTTCTTTGAAGTTTTTTTGTCTATTTTTGCTGGAATTTCTGCTACTGAGCCAGTATCAATATATTTTGCATCATAAGAATAAAAATCTTGATTTGCTATTATTTCTCCCGGGATAGAAGCCATTGACACATCGTTACCAAGGAGCGCGCATTCAATCTCTCGCCCTGCTATATTTTCTTCGATGATTACTTTTGTATCGTATTTAAAAGCTTCTACTAACGCTTTTTTAAATTCATTTTCATTTCGGACTTTACTAACCCCAACAGAAGAACCCATATTTGCTGGTTTAATGAAAAGAGGCAAACCTAATTCTCTTTTAGCTTTTTGAAAATTTATTTCAGAAACTTTTCTGATTGTAATAAATTTTCCGACAGGAATACCAGCATCACGTAAGATTCTTTTTGTGACATCTTTATCCATACCAACAGCTGAACCAAGCACACTAGGACCAACGAAAGGCATGTTTAAAAGTTTCAATAAACCCTGCATGCTTCCGTCTTCGCCAAAAGGTCCATGCATTACCGGAAAAACAACATCTAAACCTTTTGTAACATTTGGATTAAATTTGCCATCTTTATTTATTTTTATTGATTTTATTTCGTACTTATTTTTATCTAAACCTGAAATAACATTTTTGGCAGACTGAAGAGAGACTTCATGTTCTGCTGATTTACCTCCAAAAAGCACCCCTATCTTTATTTTCTTTGTCATTTGGAGAGTATATCACTTTTTAAATTTTTGGTAATTATTAGAACAATTTAGCTACGTCGTGGTAAGTGATGAAAACCATAAGCAATATGAGAATTCCAAAACCAATCATATTTGCAGTATTTGCTATGTTTGGATTTATCCTAGAACCTTTTATTTTTTCAATAAGCAAGAAGAAAAGTCGCCCACCATCAAGAGCTGGGAATGGAAGCAAATTAATAATTGCGAGATTTATGGAAATCAAAGCGGCAAAAGACAAAAGGTACACAAAACCGAAATTGTATGCGTCTCCGACAATTCCCACCATTCCCACAGGTCCAGTAACGGTATCAAAGCTACCTTTGCCACTTATAGCCTGCAATACAAGCGTATAAAGCCCTATAGCAGTGTTTTTGGTCATAAACCAGTCTAAACGTAGACCCTCCCAAATAGCCTTAAAAAAAGGCAATTTAGCCGTACCAATCATATCCATAGAAATGCCTATAGCAGGATGCCCGCTAGTCTCTACTGGAACTACTTTTGCAATATTTATGTCAGATTCTTGACCACGTTTATAACCAATTTCTATTTCTTTTCCTTCTCCTCCAACAACTAAAGATTTTATTGTTTCTGGACTTACGTAAGTGGTAAAGTTATTTCCTATCCTGGCATTAATTATTTTATCACCGATTTTTAACCCCGCTTGTTCTGCTGGAGATTTCGCTAAAACAGAAGTAATAACTAAATTTACATTTTGAAGTTTATAACCAGTAGGCTCACTTCCAGCAGAAGTAGGAAGTCCAGACATGAACCCGATAGAAAATAGAACCCAAGCCAATAAAAAATTCATTAAGACTCCAGCAAAAAGCACTGTAGCTTGTTGCCATTTTGGTTTATTTACAAAACTTCTTTCAGAATCTGGACCATTTGTATTCTCTTCATCAGGATTCTCTCCAAATATTTTTACAAAACCTCCGACAGGCAAAAGATTGAAGGTGTATTCAGTCTCCCCTTTTTTAATACCAAATAATTTTGGCGGAAAACCAAAACCAAATTCATCTACCCTAATTCCAAACTTTTTAGCACTAAAAAAATGTCCAAATTCATGAACCAAAACCAACACAAGCAAGATAACAACAAAAATTATTATATTCAATTTGAAATTCTTAATTTATAATCAACCCTTAACCCATCACTTCTTTTTCTTTTTTTCCAAAAATAGATTCTAAATTATCATTTGTCTCAGTAATTATTTTTTGTAATTCTTCTTTCGCACGAAACATCTCATCTTCGGTCATTTTACTTTCTTTTTTCTTAGTCTCCATATCATCCATAACACCCTCGCGTTCCTTGCGAACTGTTATCCTACTATCTTCCAACTTTTCTTTAAGAACTTTTACGAGTGTTTGTCTTGTTTCTGTGGTAAGTTGGGGAAAAATAACTCGAATACCTTGATCATCAGTAGCGACAGATAAACCCAGGTTTGCTCCTACGATAGCCTTTTCGATACTTTTTATCTGGCTTTTATCCCAAGGAGCAATGCGCAAAGTCTTTGGATCTTCTATAGACACAGAAGCGACATTTTTGAGTGGGACATATGAACCATAAGATTCTACTGAAACACCGTCCAATATCATTGGTGAAGCTCTTCCTATGTTCAACTGGCTATATTCCTTCCCCAGAAACTCTTCTACTTTCTTTAAATTTGTTTTAAAATTTGAAAAATTGTATTGCATAGGCTTATTGTAACATGTAAAAATTAATTTGAAAAATTTGGAATAGTTATAGCCACAGACTCTAATAAACTCTTAGTAGAACTACCAGGCATTCTCAAAAATTCTCTAGCTTTAAAAATCTGTTGGAAGCAGTTTACTAAAGAATTCTGAATGGGGAAGGTTCCGGCCGAAGGCTGGAGTAAACCAGAAGAATTTTTTAGAAAACTGGGATGCAATGAACTTTCTAGCGCGTTTAAAAACTTTATGGCCTTTGAGCGAGTCGAATCTAATGAAAGATTTTCACCTTCTTCGTCCTCATCTTCATCCTCTTTTGCTAACAATTCTTTAATAAAATCTATCCTGTTTTTCAAGGGCATCTTTATAAACTCTAGCGCTTTCTTTTCTTCCGCTAGGTCTTTCCTAGCGGAGCTGTCTGGCTTTATTAAATAAAACCTAGAAACGAAAGTATCCAATAAAACATTTACATCTGGCAAGATTATAAAAAAATGTGTATCAGATATAGGCTCTTCAAACATTTTTAATAAGCTATTTTGCGCTTCTAGTAGAAAACTATTTACTGAGATAATGAATATTTTTTTCTTATCTGAATATCCCTTCTCTAATCCATGCAACTTTAAATTTCTAGCATCCTCGATTTTAAATGAGTCTAAATTTATTTGGATCAATTCCTGTCCTTCGGTAAATTTTAAAAGTTCTGGGATGATTTCTTCCCGCACGCCTTCTATCAAATACGCATGATGTAAATTACCTTTTTCTAAATGTTCTAAAATATTCATTACTTCTTACTTAAAACTGTCTTTTTGTAAACATCCAAATGGTCCAAGGCAATACCAGTGCCTTTTACCACACAGAAAAGAGGATCTTCTGCGAGAGTAGCCTTGACCCCTGTTTTCCTGTAAACCAAATCAGTTAAATTGCGAAGCTGAGAAGAACCACCCGTCATAATTATCCCATGATCGATAATATCAGAAGCGAGTTCTGGTGGAGTTTCCTGCAACACATCTTTGATAGCTTTGATGATTTGCCTAAGCTCACCGTCAATAGCTTTTACTATTTCATTTGTTCCTACTTGCGCGCTCCTTGGCAATCCTTGAATAAAATCACGACCTTTGATGGTTACCCTTAGCTCTTCTTCCAGGGACACTGCTGCCCCTATTTTTATTTTTACCTCTTCTGCTGTTTTATCTCCTATTGCTAAGTTGAAAGTTTTCTTAATATAATCTGCAATCGCAGCATCTATTTTATTCCCGGCACATTTTACAGAAGTCGAAGCGACAATTCCTCCGAGAGATATCACTGCCACATCAGTAGTCCCTCCTCCTATATCTACTATCATATGACCTTTTGATTCATAAATGGGAATACCTGCGCCAATCGCTGCCAAGATGGGTTCTTTTACAACATATGCATTTTTTGCGCCTGCGCGTATCGCTGCTTCTATGACCGCGCGTCTTTCTGTGGAAGTAACACCAGCAGGAACAGAAACCATAACATCTGGTTTAAATAAATTAAATTTACCCATCGCCTTACTAATAAAATAACGAAGCATAGCTTCTGTTACCCTGTAGTCAGCGATAACTCCGTCTTTCATCGGACAATAAGTAATTATAGAATCTGGAGTTTTCCCAATCATATCTTTCGCCCCAAAACCAATAGCTAAAATTTTATTATCTTGTTCTGATACGGCCACCACAGACGGCTCGTTCAAAACAATGCCTTTTCCGGGTATAAAAACCAGGGTATTTGCCGTCCCCAGGTCAATTCCTAATTTTCGTGAAAAAAAACCCATAGCGCTAATATAGCATATTTTTATGCTAGAATGAAATAACCAGAATCAAAGGAAAAGGCCCAAAATTATGAATATAATATCTGTAATTCCACTTAAAAAGGGCATACTAAAAGGTGATTTGACCTACTTTTCTAATTTAGATATTTCTATTGGTGATATTGTGTCTGTACCCATAAGAAACAGAAAAATCATAGCACTCGTAACTTCTGTTAAAAAACTAAAAGAATGGAAAGGAAATATAAAGGAAATGGATTTTAATTTAAAGAAAGTTATTGAAACAAAGGGTAAATCAATTTTTAGAAAAGAATTTCTCGATGCTGTATCTGATACAACAAAATATTTTGCGCAAAATAAAAATATGACGATAGCATCTCTAATACCAAATATTTTTATAGAAGAATACGATAGAATTGCTCTTATATCACCAAAAGAAGAGTATGTTGTGAGTGCAGAAACTACACCAAATATAAGAACAGAAAAATTATTGTTGCAATGCGGAGAAGAAGACAGAATATCTACATACAAAACACTCGTAAGAGAGTCTTTTGCTAGAGGCAAATCTATTTTCTTGGTATTACCCACAGAATTTGATATAGAAAAATATACGAATTTATTGTGTAAAGGCATAGAACAGTTTACTTTCTCGCTACACAGCAGTATGAGCATGAAAAAGAATTTAGTAACTTATGAAAAAATAATCTCTTCTTCGCACCCGATACTAATCATCGCTACCCCACCATTTTTATCCATACCCAAAAAGAATATTGGAACAATAATCCTAGAACATGAAAATTCAAATGCATACAGAACAATCAGAAGACCACATGTAGACCTACGAATATTTGCAGAAATTTACGCATCAAAAATAAACGCAAAATTTATTTTATCGGATGATGTTTTACGTTTTGAAACAATAGCAAGAAAAGAATTAGACAATTTTAACCCCTTGCATTCTATGTCTTTTAGGGTTGATTTTGGCGGAGAAATAGAAATAGAAAACCCAAGAACACTGACATTCCAGATGTTTTCAGCAAAAACAAAAGACGAAATAATAAGCGGTTTAGAAAGTAAAAAAAATATTTTTATATTTTCTTTAAGAAAAGGATTAGCCACAGAAACTCTTTGCAAAGATTGTGGAAGAACAGTAAATTGCAAGAAATGTGGCGCCCCTTTGGTTTTATACTTATCGCATAAGGGTAAAAAAAGAATATTTGTTTGTAATAGATGCGCAGAAGAAAAAGACGGAGATACTTCTTGTGAATCATGCGGGAGCTGGAATTTGCTTCCTCTTGGTATAGGTACTGATACTGTATATGAAGAGATAAAAAAGATAATTACAGAAGAAACAACCTTATCTAAAACCAAAGTTTTTAAGTTAGATAAAGAATCCGCAAAAACACAAAGAGGAGCCCAAAATATAATTAAAGAATTTGAAGAAAATAGGGGTGCAATACTTGTCGGAACAGAAATGACATTTTTTTATTTAAAAAACAAAGTACCACTTTCTATTATTGCTTCTTTTGATTCACTTTGGAGTATACCAAATTTCAAAATGAGTGAAAAAATAATTCATATAATCTTATCGATAACCAAAAATACTACGAGTAAATTTATTATCCAAACTAAAAATGAAAACGATAAAGCTATAGGAGCTATAGAATCACTAAATCTACTATCTTTTATCCGTGAAGAGTTAGAAGACAGAAAAGCTTTAGGTTACCCGCCATTTAAAAGATTTATTAAAATTACTCACTTGGGAGACAAAGAAGAAACCCGAAAAGCAAGGAAATTACTAGAAGAAGTTTTTAAAGAATATTCTGTAGAAATTTTTAGCGGCTTCGTCACGCAAATGAAAGAAAAATATGTTACAAACGCACTTCTAAAATTAGAATTAAAAAATTGGTCTCTCCCCTGTCTTTCCATTGATTCTACAATAGATGAAAAATTATTTACCAAACTTCTTAATCTACCACCTTCTTTTGAAATTTTTGTAGATCCAGAAGATTTATTGTAATTTATTCACCTCCCCCCTCGTCCTCCTCCCCACCACCCCATCAGGAACAAGGTTATTATTCTTTTGAAAAGAGATAACGGATTGTTTAGTTACTTTGCCGAAGATACCGTCTTGTGTAAGGTTTAGTTTGGATTGTAAACATTTGACTTCTTCTCCCTTGTTACCTTGTCTTAATGTTTTAGTGATAGTACAGATAGGTATTGTGGTTATTGGTGTGGGGGTTGGTGTGATTGTGGTTGAAGTAGTAACAGTTGGAGTAGAAGGTTTAGGTGGTGTATATGATGATCCTCCTCCACTGTTGTAGGAAGAATTGATAGTGAAGGTTACAGAATCTGTGGTTCCTCCTCCTGGGGTTGGATTAGTTACGGTAATGTTAGCTGTACCGGGAGAAAGGATGTTTGTGGTTGGTACGATAGCTGTTAACTCTGTGCTAGATACGTATGTGGTGGTTAAAGAAGTTCCATTCCAGTTTATTGTTGAATCAGATACGAAGTTTGTACCTGTGGTGGTTAGAGTGAATTGTGAACTGTTCATGGTTGTGGTGGTGGGAGAGATGGAGGTTAAGGTGGGTACAGGATTGTTTATGGTAAAGGTTTGTGGATCACTTGTTCCTCCTCCGGGTGTAGGGTTAAAGACTGTTACGTTTGCTGTACCAGCTCCTGCTAAGTTCTCTGTTGGTACTGTAGCTGTTAGTTCTGTGTCTGAGACGTATGTGGTGGTTAAGGATGTTCCGTTCCACTTTACTACTGAATCGGTTACGAAGTTTGTACCTGTGACGGTGAGGGTGAATTGGATGTCGGTGGTTAACTTACTTGTGGGGGTGATATTGGTGGTGGTGGGGAGGGGGTTACCGATTTTGGAGACGTTGTTGGAATTATAATTTGAGGCATATATATTCCCCAAACTATCTATTGTTATAAAATAAGGAAAAGAGCCAGTTGTACCAACGATAGTAGAAACTCCTTCGGGTGTAATTTTGGAAATATCGCTTGAAGTAAGATTTGATGTATATATATTACCATCTGCAACATCTATAGTTATACCAGCAGGACAAGAACCAGTAGTACCTAAAATAGTAGAAACTCCTTCGGGGGTAATTTTGGAAACGTTGTTGGAACTACAATTAGCTGTATATACATTACCGTTTGAATCCAAAACTATACCATAAGGACAAGAACCAGTAGTACCTAAAATAGTTGAGACTCCCTCGGGGGTAATTTTGGAAACGTTGTTGGAACTACAATTAGCTGTATATACATTACCGTTTGAATCTACTGTTATTGCCGCTGGATAAGAACCAGTAGTACCTAAAATAGTAGAAACTCCTTCGGGGGTAATTTTGGAAACGTTGTTGGAGTTATAATTTGGAGTATAAACATTACCAGATTCATCTACTGTTATACCATCAGGACCTGAGCCTGTAGTACCTAAAATAGTAGAAACTCCTTCGGGGGTAATTTTGGAAACGTTGTTGGAGTTATAATTTGGAGTATAAACATTACCGTCTCCGTCTATAGTTATACCCCAAGGACCTGAGCCTGTAGTACCTAAAATAGTAGAAACTCCTTCGGGGGTAATTTTGGAAACACTACCTGAATAATTTGCTGTGTATAAATTACCAGATCCGTCTATAGTTATAGCAATAGGACCGTTTCCGGTAGTGGCAAAAATAATACTGGTTGCAGCAAAAATTACTTGAAAAGATAAAAATACGAAAATGAAACTAAGTAATATTATTTTTTTCATACGTAAAAAATTATTGGTAAAATACCAATACTAATAATACCATATATATATATTGATTAGAAATCAATAGGTGGATAATTTTAGTTTTTACGCCACAATTACCACAAATTCTCCTCTTTGTTTGTCTTTGTTTGTAAGGAAATATTCTAGAATTTCAGCAGGAGTACCTGTTTTAAATTCTTCGTAGATTTTTGTTATTTCACGAGCGATACAGACTTTTTTATCCGGGCAAAATTTTACAAGCGATTCTAATGTTTTTAAAATTCTGTGAGGAGATTCATAAAAAGCAAAAGTTCTTTTGGCAACGCTTATTTCTTTAAACAAAGTTTCTCTTCCCTTTTTGTGCGGTAAAAAACCAAGAAAAGTAAATTCGTGAATTGGCAAACCAGACACAGAAAGCGCAGATATCAATGCTGTGGCTCCAGGAACCGGAATCACATTTACACTATCACTGAAATACTTCTTGATCTCTGAAACAAGCATTGCCCCCGGATCAGAAATACCTGGTGTGCCAGCATCTGAAACTAAAGCAATATTTTTCCCTTCTTCTAACAAAGAAATTATTTTATCTGTTTTAGAAAGCTTACTCTGAGCATGATAGCTCATCGTAGGTTTATTTATATTATATTTATCTAAAAGTTTTTTTGTGACTCTGGTATCTTCACACAATATCAAATCGACACTTTTAAGTGTCTCAATTGCTCGAAATGTAATATCTCCCATATTCCCAATCGACGTCGCAACTATATAAAAATTAGACATAAATTAAGTATCAACTTCGCTCGTAAAATAGTCAAGTAATAAAGAAGCCCCGCGCGGTGTGACCGCGCGGGGCTTGAGTTTATTGATCTGCCTCCCACTTGGGAGGATCAATGATCAGATCGGAAGGTAGTCCTTCGTCGGCTGTCGAATCCTCAGAATGTCTGGCGTCATGCCAGTGCTTCTGAGAAGAGAAGAGTGAATAATCAGCCAGACGAAGTGGCCGAAACATCTTTGTGCCCCCATGACTATCATCCAAGGACATAAAAGAACTCCTTACAAAAAATAAATTTAGCTTAAAAAAGCCAGAAACAATATAGCACATATAACTAAAAAGTCAATGTTTGTACATTGACTTTTTAGTGTGATTTGAGGTTTTATTTATTTTCTATATTTTCTAGTTCTCCATTTGTCAGCAATTTTTACTCTAGTCAAAGATCGTTCGAGCTCTGATTCAAAATGTTCAAAATCTACATGCTCTTTATTCTCCATCAATTTCTTCAATTCTTCTGCGCGAGCTTTAGCTTTTTCTATTTTTTCATCGTGAAGCTCAGATACATGCTCAGCAAAATCCGCAAGAATAGCTACCTCTGTCTCCCCCTTTAATCCTTTTTTTATTTCAACAAATCCTCCGACGACAGCCATAGGCACGTGTTCACCATTTACAAAAGCTACAATATCACCAGAAAGAAGCCCTGTGATCAAAGGAATATGATCTGGCAAAACTGTAATTTCACCCAAAGTGGTAGGTATGCTGACTTGGTCTACCATCTCTTCCAAGACCAATCTTTCGGGTGTAACTATTTTTAATTTTAATTGCTTTGACATATTTTTATATAGCTCCTTTCATATAGAATTCACTTTCTCCCTTACTATCGTGTTTACCCTCAAGAATTTCTTTAAATGATCTGATAGTCTCAGACAGTGGAACATAAACACCTTTCACGCCAGTAAATTGTTCTGCAACGAAGTTTGGTTGAGAAAGGAATTTCTGAATCTTACGAGCTCTTCCCACCAATTCTTTATCAGCTTCCGATAATTCTTCCATACCGAGAATTGCGATGATATCTTGCAAATCTTTGTAACGTTGTAATACCCTTTGTACTTCACGAGCTACAGCATAATGTTCTTCACCGACGATATTTGGATCAAGAATTGTAGAAGAAGAATCGAGAGGATCAACGGCAGGATAAATACCTATTTCAGAAAGAGAACGATTTAAGACGACGGTAGAGTCCAAGTGCGCAAATGTCGTAGCTGGAGCTGGGTCGGTCAAGTCATCAGCTGGAACATAAACTGCTTGCACTGAAGTAACAGAGCCTTTATCGGTAGAAGTAATTCTTTCTTGTAAAATTCCCATTTCTGTACTCAAAGTAGGCTGATATCCCACAGCAGAAGGGATACGCCCCAAAAGTGCAGACACCTCAGAACCCGCTTGAGTAAAACGAAAAATGTTGTCGATAAAAAGAAGAACGTCTTTTCCTTCAGCATCACGAAAATGTTCCGCCATTGTAAGACCAGAAAGAGCCACACGCAAACGAGCTCCTGGCGGTTCGTTCATTTGTCCGAAGACCATGGCGACTTTATCGATAACTCCAGAACCTTTCATTTCATGGTAAAGATCATTTCCTTCGCGAGTTCTCTCCCCGACTCCAGCAAAAACAGAATATCCTCCGTGGTTAGAAGCGATGTTGTGTATGAGCTCTTGGATAACGACTGTCTTTCCGACACCAGCTCCACCGAAAAGTCCGACTTTTCCTCCTTTCAAAACAGGACAGATAAGGTCGATAACTTTAATACCAGTTTCTAGAATTTCAACTTTAGTAGCTTGAGATACATATTCTGGAGCCTTACGATGAATAGGAAGAGTTTTGTGTTGCGCTAGTTCTTTACCATCATCAATAGCTTCTCCGAGAACGTTGAATATACGTCCGAGAGTCACAGAACCAACAGGTACAGAAATAGGAGAGCCAGTATTTACAACTTGCATTCCCCTTGAAAGCCCATCGGTAGTATCCATTGCGACAGACCTGACTACTCCACCACCTAGATGCTGTTCGACTTCAAGAATTATTTTTTGCTGCTTTCCAGCATTATCTTTTGTTACTTCTAATGCAGTATAAATATCTGGAAGATTCTCTGAATCATTACCAAAATCTACGTCGACGACCGGACCTATAATTCTTTTTATTGTACCTGTTTTCATATCTTTATAATATATTAATAATAATTTATTTATAAAATTTTAACTAACACTCACCATCCCTGCGCTTATCTCTGATATCTCCCTCGTAATGTTTGCTTGTCTTGCTTTGTTAAACATCAAAGTCAATTCATCTATCATCTCACCGGAAGCTTCACTTGCATTTTTCATGGCCATCATTCTAGAAGATTGTTCACTCGCATTTGATTCAAGAAGCATCTGGTATATCTGCATTCTAGTAAGTTTTTCTGCCAGAGAAGATATAAGTTTATCGAAATTTCCTTCAAACAAATAATCTATTTTTTCATTTTCCAATTCTGATAATACTTTTTCTTCTGTGCTGGCTTCTCTTTCTTCTCCCAGACTTTCTATCAATTCTTCCAAGGCTGTTTTCGAAACTGGGAGAATTTGTTTGATATTTGGTTTTTGTGTAAGCGCAGAAACAAAATCTGTATAAGCTATCAAAACTCGATCATAACGAAGTGCGCTGTATTCATCCATAACAAATTTAGTAATAGGCAAAACATCAGAAAGAGAAATATTGTCCGGCAATTCAGAAAAAGTCGCGACTATATTTCTACCAAGGCGACGCATAGCTACATCTCCTTTTTTGCCGATAGCCATGAATTCAATATTTATACTGCCGTTTTCAACTTTCAGTAATGAAATAACTTTTTTTATTATTTGAGCATTGTATGCTCCGCAAAGACCTCTGTTTGATGAAATCAAAACTACTAAAACATTTTCTTTACCTTCTGTTTTTTCATGTTCAGTAAAAAGAGGATGTTTGGATTCACCTAAATTTCTAGCAATAGAAGTAAGAATTTCCCAAGAATATTCAGCATACAAACGTGAAGCTAAAGTGCTGGATATTGCACGCTTCATCTTGCTCGCAGCGACAAGCTCCATAGCTTTAGTTATTTTCTTTGTATTTTTTACTGATTTTATTCTATTTTTAATTGCCTTACTATTTGCCATAAAATATATACAAACTATGCGCTCAAGAAATCGCCCTTGAAATCAGTTATCACTTTTTTCAATTCTTCTTCACCTTTTTCATCCCACATTTTCTTTTCTAAAACTTGTTTATAGAAAACTTTTGCATTTCTTTCACTGTAATCTATAAGTCCTTTTTCAAATTCTTTTATTTTATCAATAGCCACGTCATCCATATATCCTTTTGTAAGAGCGTAAAGAACAACTACCTGGTGTTCTGTTTTCATCGGAGCGTATTGCAACTGTTTCAAAACTTCGATAGCTCTCTTACCTCTTTCAAGCTGACGTTTAGTATTATCATCAAGATCAGAACCGAATTGAGCAAACGCTTCGAGCTCTCGGAATTGAGCCAAGTCGAGTTTGAGTGTTCCTGCGACTTTCTTCATTGCTTTTATTTGAGCAGAAGATCCAACACGAGAAACAGAAAGACCGACGTTTACAGCAGGACGAATACCTTTATAGAAAAGATCTGTCTCTAAGAAAATCTGTCCGTCTGTAATAGAAATAACGTTTGTAGGAATATAAGCAGACACGTCCCCAGCTTGTGTCTCGATGATAGGAAGAGCTGTAATAGATCCACCTCCGTATTTTTCATTTCTTCGGCAAGCGCGTTCAAGCAGACGAGAGTGTAAATAAAAAACGTCTCCAGGGTAAGCTTCACGGCCTGGTGGACGGCGAAGAAGAAGAGAAATTTCACGATACGCTACTGCATGTTTTGAAAGATCATCGTAAATAATAAGAACATCTTTACCTTGATCCATAAAATATTCAGCGATAGAAACTCCGGTGTAAGGAGCAATGTATGAAAGAGACGCTGCTTCAGATGCACCAGCAGAAACTATCACAGTATACGCCATAGCTCCACCTTCTTCTAAACGTGTTTCTATTTTTCTTAATTTAGAATCTTTCTGACCAATAGAAACATAAACACAAATCATGTTTTGTCCTTTTTGATTTAAAATAGTATCTATTGCGATAGCTGTCTTACCTGTCTGTCTGTCACCAATGATAAGCTCACGTTGACCACGACCGATAGGAATAATAGCATCGATAACTTTGATACCAGTAGCAACTGGTTGATCCACAGAAAGACGAGTGACCACACCAGGAGCGACTTTTTCGATTGGATAAGTTTTCTCAGATTTTATAGCGCCCTTGCCATCAATAGGGATACCAGCGGCATTCACGACACGTCCTAAAATATTATTTGAAACAGGAATTTCAAGAATTCTACCAGTAGCTTTTACCTCATCCCCTTCTTTAATTTTAGAAAAATCACCAAGAATAATTACTCCGATAGCATCTTCTTCCAAGTTCAAAGCAACACCTATTTCTCCTCCTAGAAATGTAACCATTTCAGAAGACTTGATATCAGACAATCCAGATACTTTCGCGATACCATCGAAAACTTCTAAAACCTTTCCGACTTTTTCTGCTTTGACTTGTGAGGAAAAATTCTCTATTTCCTTTTTTAAATTTTCTACAATTTGATTTGTTATCATATGCTACTTTATTAAATATTCTTGTAATTTTCCTATTTTATTCTTGATTGTAAGATCGATCACTTCATCATCAACCTCTATTTTGAATCCTCCTAGTAACTTTTCATCTAAATTCTCAACCATTTCTATTTCTTTTGCAGAGTATCTACGGGCTAAAGTTTCTGCGAGCATTTTGTTTGTTGTATTATCTATTTTTTCCTTACTCGAGATCCTAGCTACCACCTTTCCCTCAGCATGATTTATTATTTTTTTTAATCGAGAAAGTATATCCGGCGCTTTTGACAATAATTTTCTCTTGATTAGAAAATTAACGATCTTTTTATAAAACAAAGACATCTCCTCGTGCTTAACATCTTTTGAAGCCAAATATATTGCATGAGCTATGTCGTTGTTTGATACCATTGCCATAAATATTACAAATTATTTAAATCTTTGACTGTTTTATCATTAAAAGATTTATCTATTTTAGTGCTAATCAATTTTTCTGTAGCCAGCATCGCCAAATTTACAATTTCCTTTTTTGTCTCTTCTAGCATTTTTACTTTTTCAGCTTCGAGCATTTTCTTTCCATTTTCTATCACAGTTGTTACTTCATTTTTTGCACCCTCAAGCATTTGAGCTTTTTCGGCTAAAGCTTCTTTTTTACTATCTTGAAAGATCTTGTTTGCTTCGGTTTTAGCTTTAGAAATAACGTCTTCGTATTCTTTACGAGTCTTTTCCAAAAGCTCTGCATTTATTTTCGCATCATCTATACCCCTTCCAATCTTCTCACTTCTTTCACTCATCAATTTTGAAAGAGGTTTGAGGGCATACAAATACAAAACGGTAAAAACAACTCCGAAGTTTATAGCTTGAGCGATGATAATTTTCCAATCTATGTGAAATGTAGAAATAATTGATTCCATTTAATTAAAGATTTTTGAATTTATAAAATCTAATCACAGCTACTAATTTCTCAGAATTTACGAATAAACACCGAGAAGCTAGCAGCCGTAGCTACTAGATTGCTTACTAAATTGAAAACGCAATAACAAGCGCATAAATAGCGATTGCTTCAGCGAATGCACAAGCAAGAAGCATAGGCACAAGGATTTTCCCTGCAGCTTCTGGATTGCGTCCGATTGATTCCATGGCTTTTGAACCAATCCACCCAATAGAAAAAGCAGGGGCTATAGCTCCAACTGCCATTACTATAACTTTTGCAAATGGTGTTAATTCCATATATTTTTAAATTAATTAATAATAATTTTGACCTTTAATAATAAATTTATGCTATTTCTTCTATTGCTTCTTTGATTAATCTGTCTTCTTCCTTTCCATGTCTGTTTTCTTCGTGAATCTTATTTACTTCATGGTGCTCTTCGTGGTGTTCATCATGGTCAGAAGCACCGATAGTAAAATATACAACAAGTAAAATAGAAAATATAAGAGCCTGAACTACTCCTACAAGTATTTCTAGAAAAAGAAACGGTATTGGAACAATATATGCCATCAATGCTGCCATAGAAGCCAACAACACCTCTCCAGCAAAAACATTACCAAAAAGACGAAAAGAAAGCGATGCAACTTTTGCAAACTCTCCAACAATTTCTATTAAACCAACAAAGAACTTAATCGGAGAAACTATTATTATTGAAGGATTTTTACGAAATTCTTTAAAAATATCTCCGATTACCTCCAGATTAACATATTTATTTAAAGTTTTCCAGACACCGATAGACACCACACCAAACACGTTTGCGCCTATTACCGCCATTACAGCTAATGCAATTGTTGTATTTATATCAGCTGTAGCGCCACGAAGAAACGGTACGAACAAAAGGCCGTGCTTACCTTCCTCCACTATTCCAAATCCACCTAGTGGCATTATACCAAGCCAGTTGCTAACTAAAATAAAAAAGAAAGCTGATATCGCTAATGGAAATATTTTTACAGAAAGCGCCCTGTCGTTTGTAACTTGGTCGCACATACCTAGAGCTCCCTCTACAACCATTTCAAAAACACTTTGGAATTTTCCAGGAACTGCTCGAAGTTTGGAACGCAAAATCAAAGATATAATTATTATTATAAAAACCGCAAACCAGCTAGTAAGCAAAGAATTTGTAATCGTTAAATTTTTTATATGAACAATGGGCTCAGCAAATAATGTTATTTCTTGAGAAATTTCTTCTTTTACTGCTTTTGGAGCTTCGTTTATATTTTCTGTTATTAATTGTGTTTCTGTTTGTGCTTGTGTTGACATAAAATTATTTTTTCAAATTATTTTTCTCTAGATTTTCTGTATCTTTTACTTTTTTTATGTAAATTTTTACAATATTTACTATCTTAAAACAGGAAAATAAAAAAGCAACACCGGACAGTACAAGAAAAATAACAGGCTTTGTCCCATAGCGTGCATCTAGCATTTTACCAAAAATAAGAGCTAAAACAATAGGCACCACAATCCAGGTAGAAATCTCACTAAATATCTGCATTCCAGGTTTCCACCAAGGACCCTTGTTATTCAAATTTTGTTTATTTTCTTCCATAAAACCAAAGTGAGCGTGGATGGGATCGAACCATCGACCTCTGTCTTATCAGGACAGCGTTCTACCACTGAACTACACGCTCAAGCTATATTTTTAAACATCATCCCCGTAACGTCCTATACTGAACTACACGCTTAAAAACTTTAAAAACAACATAAGAAATATAACAAAAAAAACAAACTTCAGCAAATAAAAACAGAGTCGCCCGGCTCGGATAGAGTCGAAGCAACCCTACCTTGCACGGGCGATTAGGTTTTGATGTTAAATTTACCTATCTGGAATATGAGCGCCAGGACGCTTCTTCCAGATTTGAAACAAACTAAGCCAAAAAAACCAAACACCTAGATTAGCTAGGTGAGCAAAATCGTAGGTGGTATCATAAATTCCTGTATACGAAAAGACAAGCCAGCAGGTTACAAATAAAGAAAGGACAATTCCATGAATCATCTGGTTCTTTGGCACCATGAAGGTCAAAAACCACACCCAGAAAAACTGCACCACATAAGCTAGCATCCCTAGGTACGCCGTCAATAATGACGACTTGAAGGGAAAAGGTACACCTAAAAGACTCGTCAACTCAATCATAAACATAATAATCAAGAAGACAGAGATGGTGATAGAAGCACCCCACGCACTAGTGATATCTACAAAATTTTGGTTTTCGTTCATGACAATCCCTCCTTTTGAAGTACATGATTCTTTGTTTAGAATAAAATATTATTTTAAATTTGTCAACAAAAACAAAAAACCACTCTTTACGAGTGGTTTTTTGACTAAATAAGTTTTAGTATTCTCGGCGTCCTCCGCCATTGTATCCACCTCGGTCTCCACCTGTTCTTGGTGGGCGAGCTTCCATAGGGCGAGCTTCGTTGACAGTAAGCTTACGTCCTTCAAATTCTTGATCATTGAACATAGAGATAGCCTTTGCAGCCTCATCAGCTGATGACATTTCTACGAATCCAAAACCTTTTGAACGACCGGACATTTTGTCCATGATAATCACAGCAGAAACAACGTTTCCAGCTTGTGCGAAGAGCTCTTTAAGAGCATCCTCTTGAGTGCTGTAAGGGAGTCCCCCTACATATAGCTTTGTAGCCATATTTTAACTTTCTCCCGTTTTTAAAAAATCGGGCAAAAACTAATTATAAACGTAGAAACTTCATTTCGCTAAATGAGACCCTACGTGCAAATAATAACACAACTAAAACAAAAAGCAAAGTAAGGAGAAAGAAAAAGTTGTGGTTTATTCTTCATCTTCATCCCCTACAGCTCCAGATTCAATATCAGAAATAATACCCCCAATATCTCCTTCTAAAATTTTAGGCAAATTATGCCAAGATTTTTTGATGCGATGATCTGTAACTCTGTCTTGAGAAAAATTGTAAGTACGAATTTTTTCTGAACGATCTCCTGTACCTATCTGATTCTTTCTTTCACCTGCATATTTGCTTGCCTCTTTTTCTTCTTCGAGTTGTTGTAATTTTGCAGTCAAAATCATCATCGCCTTTTCGCGGTTTGCGAGTTGGCTACGTTCATTTGTAGAACGCACATCAAGCCCGGTAGGTTTGTGAATTATACGAACAGCCGTTTCGACTTTGTTGACATTTTGTCCTCCTTTTCCACCCGAACGAGAATACTCCATTTCAAAGTCTGCTGGATTAATCTGAAAAGTTACTTTTTTTCTAATAGGCAAAACAGCTACTGACGCAGTAGAAGTATGTACTCGTCCATTTTTTTCAGTAGCAGGCACTCTTTGCACTCTATGAACACCCTGTTCATATCGCATTTTTCTATATACATCTTTACCTTTTATCTCGAAACTTGCCTCTTTATAACCATTCAAGTCACTTTTTGATTCATAATTTGTTTTCCATTGCCAACCTTCCATTTCGGCAAATTTTTCATACATATGCGCGAGTTCCCATGCGAAAAGACTGGCCTCGTCTCCGCCAGCTCCAGCTCTTACTTCAAGCACTATTTCATTTGGAAATTCTTCTGCTTCTTTGTCTTTATCTAAAATATCTTGTACTTGTTTTTCTATTCTTTCTTTTTCCTCTTGAAGGGTTTTGAGTTCTTTAGCAGCTAGTTCATACAGAGTTTCATCTCCAGCAAGCATCTCCCGCACCTCAGCTTCTTCACGAGCCAAGCGTTCAAGTTCACCAGCTAAATAACTGGTATTATGATTATTTTTTAATTCGCTTAAGTCCATTTATTTTTTAGCTTTAAGAGAGGCAGCAGCGCGCTTTTTGAAACGATCAACACGTCCAGCGGTATCCATTATTTTTTCGTTACCAGTATAAAAAGGATGGCACTCACTACATATTTCCATCTTAATTTCAGGCATTGTAGAACCAACTTCAAAAACAGATCCGCAAGCACAGGTTGCCTTTGTTTTTAAATCATATTTTGGATGTGTATCTTTTTTCATAACTCGTATAGGTTATCACAACTTTACGGTTAAAGCAAATCTATATTTGCTTGTATGCCGGCTTTTAATTTCATGACACTTCGACCATAAGAACAAGTCGAACCTCCAGAACCATAGTATTTACAAGCTGCTCTCGTCTGAGAACTAGCACTATTACCTGTAGCTCCAAGATCTCCTAAATACATCCCAGAAGCCATAAATGCATCTCGAGGCGACCAAGGATTAGCAAAATATCCTAAAATATTCTGTAAACGATCTTCGAATATTTTCCAAGTAGAAGGAATAAATTGGGCTGGACCCATAGCTCCTCCATAACCAGCAACACCAGCAATAGGACAAGACACGGCAGTTTTAAACGCATTAAAACCAAGAGCGTTTGTGATTTCTAAAAATGGAGCCACATCTCGTGTTGGCTTCATAACATTTGCAAACGGTGTTCCTGTATTTTTCCCTACCCCTGCACCTGTATCTGGATTTGTAAGATAACATTGACCGACATTGGCCCCCAAATTTGATTCTTGAGTAAGAATTGCAAGTAGAAATGCAGGATCAACACCTAATTTATTTTTAACTTCATTTGCATATTGCAAGGCTGTCCCGAAATCAATTTTAGTAGAAATGCCAGCCAGACTAAACAAAGCGCTACGAATCTTGTCTGCTTGCGCTTTTTTCTGCGCTGCTAATTTTTTATAAGCATCTTCTTTTTGTTTGGAAATAGCCAGAAGTTCTTTTTTATCAGCTTCAGATTTTGCAACTTTTTTTTGCGCACTTTCGAGCTCAGATTTTGCATCGGTCTCTGCGTCTTGTTTTTTCTCAAGATCTTGTTTTGCTGCTTCTGTCTGTATTTTAATTCCATTAATATGATCCACAGAAGCTTTCACGGCTTTTTTAATAGAATTATAAGACTCCAAATCACTATAGAAATTTGAAATACTGTCATTGGAAAGAATCAGGGTCACTAGATTATCTTCAGCAAATTCATTTGTGTTACGAAGAAGTTGGGCCAAAGAAGCATGCTCTCTGTTTATTTTTTCTGTAAGAGATTGAATAGCGCTTACTTTTTCCGAAATATTTACTTTTAATTGTGAAATAGCAAGAGCCCTCGCTTTTATTTTCGCTTTTAATGCTTTGATCTGACTATTCAAATAATCCACGTCACCCTTTATGGTACCTGTTTGTTTTTGTTGTTCTTTTTGCTTGTTTAGCAATTCATTAAGCTCTGCTTCTACGGAAGCAAGCTGGCTTCTACAATAATCTTTATCAGACTGAGAAGAAGAAGTACTTAATGTAAGACAATCGAATTCGGCATATGATTTATGGGCGGTAAATAACGAAACAAGCAACAAACCCAAAAAAATAAAAACTATGGCTTTTCTATCCATAGTTTTTATTATAACATATTTTTTAAATTTTTTACTAAGAGCTTCTTTATTCTTTAGCGGGAGCAGCAGCCTCAGTATTAGCTTCACCTTCCTCCTCTTTCTTGCCTTTCTTTTCTACTTCAATAGCAGACAAATCGACTGGCACAACTTCTTCTTTTTCTTCAACTTGTTCAACGACAGAAGCTACAACATCAGTAGGATTGTCTATAACCACAACACCTTTTGGAAGTTTTATATCAGAAACAAAAACTTGATCATTAAGATTTTCGAGTTTTGAAATATCCACAACTAGATCATGCGGAAGATCTGCAGGTAATGCTTCTATTTTTACCTCATGTAAAACTTTAACCAAATTACCAATACCACTTTTTACAGCATTAGAAACACCCTCAAACACAAGAGGGACGTCCACTTGTATTTTTTTCTTCATGTCGATAGCCAAAAAGTCTACATGTATAGGTTCATCGGTAACGCTGTCTACTTGTACTTCGTGTATCAAAGCATCGATACTCTCTGTACCAGCTTCTACTTTTACAGCAGAAGACTCTCCAGCATCTCGCCAGATTTTTTTAAATTCAACTATAGGCACGGAGATAGAAGTAGCTTTTTTACCTGCTCCATAAAAAACAGCTGGAATTTCTCCCCCTTTTCTTAAAGCATCTACTTTTACGCCCTCATCTCTCTTTTTAGCTTTGATTGAAAACATAAAGACAGTATATATAAAAATTATAAAAAAGCAAATCCAAATAAGATAATTCGTCTTTAAATTCCCAAATTTTCTTACTCCCCCATCTTAGCCCTCGTCCTCCTCCCCACCACTCCATCAGGAGTAAGGTTATGATTCTTTTGGAAAGAGATAACGGATTGTTTGGTTAATTTACCGAATAGTCCATCTTGGGTAATGTTTAGTTTAGATTGCAGACATTTGACTTCTGCTCCTTTACTACCTTGTTTTAAGGTTTTAGTGATAGTACAGGTAGGTATTGTGGTTATTGGGGTTGGAGTTGGGGTGATT
>JADZCK010000052.1 GCA_020851595.1 Candidatus Nomurabacteria bacterium
AAATCATTTTTATTTCTTCCTATTGGTTCATTTATGATTCCATTTTGCTCTTTTAGGTGCCCCCAAACAAAAGCATGATATTCTTTTTGGATATTTCTATCCATAAAAAGTTTTTTGAAGTATTCAAAGGAATTTTGGTTTTTAGTAACAATAATCACCCCAGATGTATCTTCATCTAACCTATGAACTATACCAGGCCGAACTATTTCTTTATCGTCAAAAGTTACAGGCTCTCCGACATTTTTTAGCTCTGGATATTTAGAGATAATCCAATCAGATAAAGTCATAACATCTTTTTTGCCATCACCATGAACCATTAAGCCGGCTGGTTTATTTAGTATTAGATATTCTGGTGTTTCTAAAATAATAGTCGGCTCCATATAACAGGAATACTAACACAAAGTCAGAATACCTTGAAAAAGTCAAATAAATAATATAAAGTATCTAAGCGCAATCTTGCGCTCTTAGCTCAGTGGTAGAGCAGCGCTTTTACACAGCGAAGGTCGGGGGTTCAAATCCCTCAGGGCGCACCAAAAAAATATGCCCCTGTAGTTAAATGGATATAACTGCGGACTTCTAAGCCGTTATTGTAGGTTCGATTCCTACCGGGGGCACAAAATAAACAGAAGTTAATTTTCTTCTACTATTATATTTGTATCGCTTTGTCCGGTTCTGTCTGAAATAGCTTTTTCTGTTTTCTCTATAGATTGTTCTATTTTCTTTATCTGACCTGCATTTGCATTAACTTTCGGTTGAACCTCTTTATCTAGTAAATTTGAAGTTCTAATAAAAAAATAAGTAAAACCAAATATAACAAAAATAAGAACTGTTAAAAAAACAATTATAAATACATTCCAAAAGTGATGAGGGTCTATCCTGCCATCTTTTTTGTGTTTTATATTGTTTTTATTTTTATTAAAAATCATAATTAAAAACTTAATACTTCTATTGTAGCAATAGCTCTCCAGAACTGACTATTTACACCTTCCTGATTATCATCTGTTTTTTCATCAGAGTTTTGGAGTAATAAAGATATTTTTGAAAAATTTATTTGGAAGGTTTGTTTTTTTAATTCTTCTAAAAAGTTTTTTATATCTTTATAGGAACCACTAGTATTAAACTCGATGATAAGCTTTTTCTTTTCATCAACAATAGGATTTGTAACAGAAGTTATCTCAAATTCGTTTTTATTATTTTGAGCTATTTTTTCAAGGTCAGATAGTAAACTTGGTAGGTTTTCATTAGAAATAACCTTTGACTCTAGGCCTTCAAGCCTATTTTCTAAGTCTTTTATTTTAATAACTTCATCTTTAAAAGCTCTTTCATTTTTTTGATATGTTACTATCTTTTCTTTGATCTCTAGAACTTTGTGAGTTTTAGAATTTATTTTGTTTAAGAAAAATATAATAGCAAAAGACATAGCCACAACCATTATTATAGATAGTATTAAATAAAAAATTTGTTTTCTAATAAAGTTTTTCATAAAGTTTATTTAAATAAAATACTAATTTTAAACGGACTATTTTTATTTTCTATGAAATTAGATACCGGACTATCTACTGAAGAAATTTTTTGGTTTTTTCTTAAAATTTCCAAAAACTTTTGTAGAGTATCTCTATTTGTTGCCACCCCAGAAACTTCGAGCGACTTAGACTCCAAGGAAATAATCCTGCTTACCAAAATACCTTTTGGTATTAAGGTCTCCAAAAGATCAATGTGTTCGGTTAATCCAGCTACCTCTATAGAAGATAATTTATTTTCAGCTATCTTTGCTCTTCTGGCTAAATCTGGTAGATCAATATCACTTGATACCATGCCACTTTGTTCTAACTTACTCATTTGTTTTAATTCCAAGCTATAGCGGTAATTTATACTCATAAATGTTGGTAATAACAACAATATTGCGGCTATACAAACAAAGAAAAGTCCTAGAACTACAAGTTGAGCAAAACGAATGTTTCTTATTTTTTCAATACTCTTTTTTTCTTTGTATGGAAGTAGATTAATCATAAATAAAATCTGCTAGCGCAAGACCTATAGCTGTTACATAACTCATAGATGTTTCTTTGTGTATATCTGGAATATAATCATCAACAGAAAAACAATTTCTCCATGGATCAGCCCTAACGACCTTTAATTTCAGACTTGAACTCAAGTAATCATCAAGTCCAGCCAAGTTACTGTGACCACCACAAAGGTATATAGTCTCTATAGGAGGAAATCCTCCAAACTGTTTTCTTTTATCATGCCAATACAAATAACGGCGATATATCTCATCTTTTAAAACTGAAATACCACTAACCAAAACAGAAAAAACATCTTTATGCTCTCCAACAGTTGTAAGACCGTGGCCTTTTTTTATTTTTTCGGCTTCTTCTAATGATATGTTTAGTTCTCCTGAGAGTTTTTTGGTTAGCATTTTTCCTCCAAAGTCTAATGTTGCAGTTACAATAGCTGTTTTGTTAGTAACTATTGTTATACCTGTTCTGTTGGCACCAAAGTCAACTATCATTGTTGATCCAGTATCATCCTGCGGAAGAACTGCCCTAGTTATGGC
>JADZCK010000053.1 GCA_020851595.1 Candidatus Nomurabacteria bacterium
TATCTTATGTATCATTCATCCCTGTATTAACCCAAGCTGTACAAGAGCTAAACACTAATCTCGAAAGTCTTACATTACCTATTACAGAAGAAAACAACACTCAAACCTTTACCGAAAGATTCTTTGGGAAACTTGCTGCCTGGCTTGCGGATGCAAGTAATGGGGTAGCGAAAATATTTACAGGAGAAATAGATACAAAATCTCTCTGTGTGTCTGACGATAGTGGCGCAAAAACATGTCTGACAAAAGCTCAACTTGATGCGTTGATTTTACAGGCAGGCACATCTTCTACTTCTACTCCAACCCCAGTAACAGATCCAGTTCCTACACCGGACCCAGCACCAGCGCCTGTATCTGACCCAGTACCAATTCCAGAACCAATACCAACTCCCGATCCAACTCCAGAACCAATTCCGGAACCGACAGTAACACCGGATCCAGCTCCAATTACGGATCCTATCCCTGCGCCGGCACCAGATCCAGTCCCTGTTTCTGATCCAGTTCCAGCATTATAAAAATTGTGTTTGCATTTAATTTTCCCAACGTGATACAATACGAAAGTGAAAAAAGAAATTAAAAAAACGACTGAAAAATATGTAACTGAAAAAACTTTTGAAAAACATATGCTAGCTATAGCAAAATCTTTTGCTCGTGTAAATGAAGTATCAGATATGATCTTAAAAGAGATTAGAAATATACACGAGGAGAATAAATATTTTAGGCATAGTGTATCTGATTTGAGTATTGACAATTTGTCCAGCAATAGAAAAATTGAAAATTTAACCACACGAGTTGAAAGATTAGAATTAAAAGTAAAATAATTTTTATGCAAAAAGAAATTTCAATATTGGATTTATTCCAAAAATTATTCCACAACTTTAACGCTCGCGCGATGAAGGACGCTACCTTGTCTTTTAAGAAACATTTAGATGATGGAGGAAAAATGTTTCTAGCTATGGGAGGAGCTATGTCTTCCGCTCAGATGGGTATAACTCTTGCTTCGATGATCAAAGAGGGCAAGATACATGCTATTTCTTGCACTGGCGCGAATTTAGAAGAATCTGTTTTCCGTTTAGTCGCGCACAATAGCTACAAAGATTATCCAGATTACAGATATTTTACAAAAGAAGACGATGAAGCAATTTTAAATAGGGGAGAACGCAGAGTTACAGATACTTCTATTCCAGAAGAAGAAGCATTTCGTGTTGTAGAGCCCATCATCTTAAAAAGATGGAAAGATGCCGAAGCAAAAGGGCAGCGTTTTTTTCCGCACGAATATTTTTACCAGCTTTTGTTGTCTGATGACCTAAAAGATAAATACGAAGGAAACCCAGAGCACTGCTGGCTTCTCGAAGCAGCAAAAAAGAATTTACCTATCGTTGTGCCAGGTTGGGAAGATTCTACTTTGGGAAATATTTTTGCTGGTTATTGTAAAGCTGGAGAGGTAAAACCAACTGTGATGAAAGTGGGTATTGAATATATGATGTATCTTTATGATCAATATCAAGAACTTTCAGCTGGTGGCCCGGGTCTCGGTTTCTTTCAAATAGGTGGAGGAATTTCTGGTGATTTCCCAATTTGTGTCGTGCCTTCTATTAAATATGATTTGAAAAAGCCTGTGCGACCTTGGGGATATTTCTGCCAAATTTCGGATAGTACTACTTCCTATGGTTCATATTCCGGGGCTACTCCAAACGAAAAAATTACTTGGGACAAACTTACAAAAGAAACTCCAATGTTCGTGATAGAGTCCGATGCTACCATCGTCGCTCCTCTTATGTTTGAAGCTATTTTAGACAGATATACGCTAACAGAAAAATAAATTTGGGTTACATTCATGCAAAAGTCACAGCTCATGCAGACAAAGAATCTTTTAAACAAACTAAAAAAGATCACTTCGAAGTTTTTATTAGAGAAAAAGCCGAGCGTAATGAAGCAAATACTCGCGTGCTAGAGCTTGTCGCAGAATATTTTAAAGTTCCAATAAATAAAGTGCGTATAATAAATGGACACCATCACCCAAGCAAGCTTTTGTCTATTGAAGATTAAAGATGTTATAATATAAATGTGCGATTATTAACTTGCTCCGCCAAAGGCGTGGGCTTAATTTATAAAGTAATATGACAGAATTAAAAGCTTTGTGTATGAAGGATAGGGATGCAAATAACAAACCTACAATGCAGGTTATGACTAATGTAAAAGTGGAGGAGAAAAATGGCAGATACTCTGCAAAGGGTCAGTGTGCTAAATGTGGAGGAAATATGTTTAAGTTTATGTCTAAAGCTGATGCAGAAGCAATGAAATAAAAGCCTATTTTTGAATTAAATAGATAGCACAAAAAATGCCCTAAAATAGGGCATTTTTTGTGCTTGACATAGATTATGCCTTCATATATACTTGTCTCCAGCGTCTGATCCTTTTGGGTTAAGGCGTTTTAGTTTCAATGTAATTTGATAATTAAATAAAGATTGAGAACCCTCCGACCGGGAGTCGGAGGAGCAAGTCTCAAAATATTTTTTGAATAATTCAAAGAGCTAGGACAAGTAAAACCAAAAACAGTGCTGTTTTTTGTTTTGTTTCGTTCTAATTTTACAGAGTAAAATTATCCTGCGAAGCTTTATGCGAAGCGGGATTACATACCCTACTACGCTCCTTACGGAGCTACGCAGGGTTAAATTACTTCGTAATTTAACTTTTAGTTAGAGTTTGATCCTAGCTCAGGATGAACGCTGGCGGCGTGGATAAGGCATGCAAGTCGAACGGACTTTCTAAAATCCGAGATGAGATTATATCAAGTCAAAGGTCGTAGAAAGTTAGTGGCGAACGAGGTAGTAATACATAGGAACTTCCCCCAGAGTCGTGAATAATCTGTCGAAAGACAGACTAATACACGATGGTCTCGCAAGAGTAAAGTTTTAACGCTCTGGGAAAGGCCTGTGCGATATCAGCTAGTTGGTAGTGTAATGGACTACCAAGGCTATGACGTCTAGGGGAGCTGAGAGGCTGACCCCCACCGATGGTACTGAGACACGGACCATACACCTACGGGTGGCTGCAGTCGAGAATCTTCCACAATGGACGAAAGTCTGATGGAGCGACGCCGCGTGATTGATGAAGTCCCTCTGGGACGTAAAGATCTTTTATTAGGGAAGAAGTTTATTGACTGTACCTAATGAATAAGAGGCTCCTAATCTCGTGCCAGCAGGAGCGGTAATACGAGAGCCTCGAGCGTTATCCGGAATTATTGGGCGTAAAGGGTGCGTAGGTTGTTCTGTTAGTCTTTTGTCAAAGACCCGAGCTTAACTTGGGGATCGCGAAAGAAACGGCAGAACTTGAAAGTGCGAGAGGTGTACGGAACTCATGGTGTAGGGGTGAAATCCGTTGATATCATGGGGAACACCAAATGCGAAGGCAGTACACTGGCGCATATTTGACACTGAAGCACGAAAGCGTGGGTAGCGAATGGGATTAGATACCCCAGTAGTCCACGTCCTAAACGATGATCTCTCGCTATTCGGAGTATCGACCCTCTGAGTGGCTTAGCTAACGCGTTAAGAGATCCGCCTGGGAAGTACGGTCGCAAGGCTAAAACTCAAAGGAATAGACGGGGACTTGCACAAGCAGTGGATTATGTGGTTTAATTCGATGGTAAACGAAGAACCTTACCAGGGTTAGAAATCCTAGTGAAAGCCTCTGGAAACAGAGGGCCTCGCAAGACTCTAGGACAGGTGATGCATGGCCGTCGTCAGTTCGTGGTTTGAATTGTACCCTTAAGTGGGCTAACGAACGCAACCCTCGTTGTGTGTTACAAGTGTCACACGAGACCGCCCCCGCCTTAGTTTTTATCCGCCAGTTGGCCGGATGAAATTTAAGGCGGGGGAGGAAGGAGAGGATGACGCCAGGTCAGCATGTCCCTTTGATACCCTGGGCTACACACATAATACAATGACCACTACAACGCGTTGCGACGAGGCGACTCTGAGCTAACCGTTTAAAAGTGGCCTCAGTTCGGATTGGAGGCTGCAACTCGCCTCCATGAAGCTGGAATTGCTAGTAATCGCAGGTCAGCTAAACTGCGGTGAATACGTTCTCAAGTCTTGTACTCACCGCCCGTCAAGTCAAGGGAGCCGGGAGTACCCGAAGTCTCCGCATAAGCGGGGCCTAAGGTAAGCTCGGTGACAGGGACTAAGTCGTAACAAGGCACGGGTAGCGGAAGCTGCTCGTGGAATAATTCAATTTGAAAAACGTCCCGGTTCTATAGAAGAAATTTTATAGAACTGAGTTTCTCGTCTCAAACGAAAAACTGATCTCGGAGAGATTGGATATATTGAGTCGGTATTGTGTCGCTCAATTGACGACACAATAGTTTGGTTAAACTTAAAATAATCTGACACGTGTGGAATAGACATACAAAATAAAAAAGTTAAACAAAGAACGAAACAAAACAAAGCACAGCACAACTTTAAAAAACACCTCGCGCAAGCGGGGTGTTTTTGTTATAATTTTAAGATGAGCGTTACTATTAAAAAACGAATTGGAATATTGCGAGGTGGAGCGGGGAAGCATTACGCTTCTTCTTTAAAAAAAGGTGGAGATATTATTTTACATATTCACGAAAATTTAAATGATAAATATAGGGTTTTTGATATTTTTGTAGATAAAGATCATGTATGGCATATGAATGGCTTGCCTGTTAGTCCAAATGATCTAGCACATAAGGTGGATATAGTTTGGAATACTTCGCATCCAAGTTTCTCTAACATTTTAGATAATTTATCTATTAAAAATATCAGCGCAAGTTCTTTTTCTTATACTTTAGAAAATAGTAAAGAAATGTTGAGAGAACATATGGAAAAGCTTGGTGTACAAATACCAAAGTCTGTAGTGTTTCCTTTGTATCAAGAAGACTTCGATGGTCCAATGGATAAATATATAATTAAAAAAGCCAAAGAAGTTCATGAAAAATTTCCGGCACCATGGATAGTAAAATCTTTTACTCCTGACGCAAGTATAGGTATACATTTAGCAAAAACTTTCCCAGAATTAGTAGACGCGATAGAAGACGGGGTAAATCATGAGAAAAGTATCTTAGTGGAGGAATTTATTGCTGGCAAGGTAGCTTCTATCCATTCTGTACCAGAATTTCGTAACCAAAATATATATATTTTCCCTTTAGGAAATACTTTCGGTGTTTTTTCTGCAGAAGAAAAAGAAAAATTATCTAATTTGGTAAAAGAATTACACAAACACATAGGAGCTATTCATTATTTAAAATCAGATTTTGTCCTTACTCCTCGTGGTAAAGTATATCTTCTGCAAATAGAATCAATTCCAGACACCAAACCAAGTTCTCATTTTTCAGAAGTCTGTGAATCTGTCGGCGCCAAAATGCATCACGTGGTGGAGCATATTTTAAATTTTGCTTAATTTTGATTTTTAATATATAATGCTAATAACAATCGATATCTATTTGGTTTAGTTTGTATTTTTTCTCCTTTTATAAAGTTGCCCAATTTTTGTCAAAAACGGGCTATTAATGATTACTAATAATTCAAAATTATGACCCACGTAAATTTGTTTGAAGCTTTGGGGTGGAAAAAGGGAATAGGCGAGCCGAGTGTGGAAATGGCAAAAAGTTTGCCGGAAGTTCACAAATCTATCCCCGTACCAAAAAATTATAGTTTTTTTAGAAAGTTGATGGTCTTTGCTGGTCCAGGGTTTTTGGTTGCAGTCGGATATATGGATCCAGGAAACTGGGCTACTGACTTGGCCGGAGGAGCTAAATTTGGTTATGCCCTTTTGTCAGTTATTCTTATTTCCAATTTCTTTGCTATTTTATTGCAACATCTTGCATTAAAGCTTGGAGTTGTTACAGGTAAAGATTTGGCGCAAATGTGTCGTGATCAATATTCCAAAAAGACGGCAATATTTTTGTGGTTGATGGCGGAAATAATGATAATAGCTTGCGACTTGGCCGAAGTACTTGGTTCTGCTATAGCCCTCAATTTGCTTTTTGGACTTCCTATTTTAGCTGGTGTTATTATTACAGCTCTAGATGTGCTTCTCATTTTGCTTTTGCAAAACAAAGGATTCCGTTATATAGAAGCTGTCGTCGTGACATTGATAGGCACAATTGCTATTGCTTTCTTGGTAGAAATATTTCTTTCGTCTCCGGCGATAATTCCTCTACTAGCTGGTTTTATTCCAACGACAAAATTAGTTTTTAATCCGGAAATGCTTTATATTGCGATAGGTATCTTGGGGGCGACCGTTATGCCACACAATTTATATTTACATTCAGCAATTGTGCAAACTAGAAATTACGAAGAAACAGATGAAGGGAAAAAGGAGGCTATAAAATTTGCTACTATCGATTCTACTGTTGCTCTGTCTTTGGCGCTTTTTGTAAATGCAGCAATACTTATAGTCTCTGCAGCAACTTTTTATTTCAAAGGCTACAACGATGTGGCAGATATCGCTGATGCATACAAACTTCTGTCTCCGCTTTTGGGTACTGGGCTCGCTAGTGTTTTGTTTGCTTTAGCTCTTCTTGCTTCTGGGCAAAATTCTACAATCACAGGCACAATGGCAGGGCAGATAATAATGGAAGGATTTATTAATTTTAAAATAGCTCCGTGGATAAGGAGGCTGATCACTCGTCTTATGGCGATAATACCGGCAGTAATATTTATTGCTCTTTTCGGGAATAAAGGTATTACGGAATTACTTATACTGAGTCAGGTTGTGCTAAGCATCCAGCTTTCTTTTGCGATTTTTCCTCTTATTATGTTTACAAGCAATAAAACAATTATGGGGGAATTTGTTAACGGTAAAATAATTACTATTGCATCTTGGGTCATAGCAGTATTAATTGCAACCCTCAATATCTGGTTGATTTTAAGCATATTTAAATAATTTCTATTTTGTGCTATTCTATATAAAGTATAAATCATTTAGATTTTTATAATTGTTTTTATCTGTAGCGGGTGATCGCACTCACATAGGCACATATGTTGGAGGTTAGCCACCACCCGCTTCAAATGAAAATAATTTTTTTTAAAAAACTAGAACAAAAATTTTTGTTCTAGTTTTTTATTTTTTGAAATAAAAAAGTTATCCACAGTTTTGCGAAAAAAGTATTGTGTTCTGTTTTAATATGCGAGATAATTATAAGAGTTCGAAGCAATAAATATTTTGGTCGTATTATTGCAAACTAAAATTAATAATTTAATTTTAAAAAAATTATGGCAGCAAAAAAGAAAGCAAAGAAGACAGCAAAAAAGGCAAAGAAAAGCACAAAGAAGCGAGCTTAGTCTTACCTTAGTCTCTTTGAAAAAACTTCCGATAAAAGTCGGAAGTTTTTTAATTTTGTGCTAGTATATAACCTATGAGTTTATTTAGTAAAATATTTGGTGATGAAAGCTCAAAATTCATTGAGAAATCAAAGCCTATAATAAAAAAGATAAATAGCCTAGAAGATTCTTTTGCAAAATTAGAAGATAGCGATTTTCCCAAGAAAACAGAAGAATTTAAGGATAGATTAAAAAAAGGAGAGACTTTGGATGATATTTTGCCAGAGGCTTTTGCTCTTGTTCGTGAGGCCTCAAAAAGGAATCTAAAAGAAAGGCATTATGATGTTCAGCTTGTCGGAGGTTTAGCTTTACATAAAGGTAAAATCGCTGAGATGAGGACTGGTGAAGGTAAGACTTTGGTGGCAGTATTGCCAGCGTACTTGAATGCTTTAACCTCCGAAGGTGTACATATTGTCACAGTCAATGATTATCTTTCCCGTATCGGTGCTGTGTTAATGGGGCAAGTTTACAATTTTTTGGGATTGACCGTGAGTGTGATTAATTCACAAAATGTTTCTTACTTGTATGATGCAAAACACATTGAAGAAGACAAAGAGCGTGACCAAGTAGGAGAATTTAAAATTGTTTATGATTTTTTAAAACCATGCACAAGAAGAGAAGCATATATGGCAGACATTACTTATGGTACAAATCACGAATATGGTTTCGATTATCTGCGTGACAACTTGGCAACATCTGTAAATGATCTTGTTCAACGAGGGCATAATTTTGCTATTGTGGACGAGGTGGATTCTATTCTTATAGATGAAGCACGTACTCCGCTTATTATTTCCTCACAATCAGGAGATTCAGAAGATTTTTATATTAAATTCTATCAAATCGCTAAACAATTAAAACGTGAGACAGATTATTTGGTTGACGAAAAATTAAAAGCAATATCTTTGACAGATGAAGGTATAAGCAAAGCCGAAAAGCTTCTTGGGGTAGAAAATATTTATACAGAAAAGGGTATCAAATATGTGCACCATTTAGAGACAGCAGTAAGAGCGCAGGCTATTTTCGAAAAAGACAAGGACTACGTCGTAAAAGAAGGAGAAGTAATAATAGTAGACCCTTTTACTGGGCGTTTACAACCGGGCAGACGCTGGTCTGAAGGAATACATCAAGCCATAGAAGCCAAAGAAGGCGTAAAAATTGAAAAAGAAACTCGTTCATCTGGGTCTATCACTTTTCAGAATTATTTTCGATTTTACAAAAAACTTTCTGGTATGACAGGTACAGCCGCCACTTCTGCGGAAGAATTCTTGAAAGTTTATGGGTTGGATGTGATAGTCATACCCACAAATCGTCCTGTTGTACGAGTGGATTATACTGATTTAATTTTTCAAACAGAAAAAGGCAAGTTCCAAGCTATTGCTAAAAAAGTAAAAGAATTAAATGAAAAAGGTCAGCCCGTATTGATCGGTACTATATCGATTGAGAAAAATGAACTTCTTTCTGTTTATTTAAAACAAGAAGGTGTTCAACACACAATATTGAATGCAAAGAATCACGAAAAAGAAGGGGAGATAATAGCTCAGGCGGGTCGTCGTGGAGCTGTGACGATAGCTACAAACATGGCGGGTCGCGGAATTGATATTAAGCTTGGCGGTAACCCACACACACAAGAAGATTATGAATTTGTGAAAAATGCAGGTGGGCTTTTTGTTCTTGGTACCGAACGCCATGAAGCCAGAAGAATAGACAATCAGCTTCGCGGTCGTGCAGGCAGACAAGGGGATCCAGGAGCTACACAATTTTATGTGTCTCTCGAGGATGACTTGATGCGAGTATTCGGTTCAGAAAAAATAAAAACAATGATGGGGCGTTTTGGAATTCCAGAGGATGTTCCTATCGAGAATCGTTTTATAAATAGCACTTTGGAAAGCGCTCAGGCAAAAATAGAAGGTTTTCATTTTGATGCTCGTAAAAATACGCTTCAATACGACGATGTGATGAACCATCAGCGTAAAATAGTCTATGAAAGAAGACAAAAAATGTTACGTGCTCTTAAGGAAGAGATAGAAAACTTGATAAAACAAGCGCTAGAAAACAGGGAAGAAAAAGAAAAATTAGAAAAACTAATACAAGAAAAGAGAGAAAAACTGGGGGAAGCTTCTTTCTTTGAAACTGTCAGAAGGATTGCGCTTTATACGAATGATAATCTTTGGATGGAACACCTAGAAGCTATGGATTATTTGCGTTCTTCTGTAAACCTAAGAGCTTACGGGCAGAGAGAGCCGATAGTTGAATATAAAAAAGATGGGCTTATGATGTTCAAACAAATGGAAGAAACATTCAAAGAGCAAATGCTTTCACTTATTACTACGATCAGGACTGACTCTGTTCAAAATATAAAACCAGAAGAAAATGAAAGTCCAACTATAAATTTGATTACCAGCCATAGTGAACCAGGAGAATTTTCTGATACAAAAAGAGCTGAAGAAAAAGATGATGTGGGACGTAATGATCCTTGCCCTTGTGGAGCTATAAATCCAGCTACTGGAGAAGTTTATAAATACAAAAAATGCGGTCTCATAAACGCTCCTCAACACAGAAAGTCTTTAGTTAATTAAAAAACTCAAAAATTTAAATTTAAAAGGGGCTAGCTTTGAAAAGTTTTAGCCCCCGGTATTCTTATATTTCAGTTGTCTCTTCCTTTCAGAGGAAGGTTTTCCATCATTGCTTCCAGAAAACCATCGTCTGCTTTTTCAAGCTTTTTGTTTTTGTCTACAAAAGAAAGAATTTCTGCGTGATCACGGAGATAATCCATGACTGCACAGCCACCTATGAGTTCGTTTAAAGAGAATTCAACCTCAAAATGTCTTTTGCATTTTCTGCATATTCCTCTCAAAACAAGAGTTCCGTCTCTTGCAAAAAGAGGTGGGTGAAGAATTTGTCCATCAACTTCGCAATGTACAAAAGGAAGTTCGTGCCAGTACACTTTTTCTTTCATATTTTCTCCTCTTTATTTGGATGCTACAAGCATGAGAATTTTCTTGTCTTCTTTTTTGGGTTTGTACAATTCTCTTAGTTCCAGGTAGCATTTTCGGCATAATATACAAAAACAACGGCCTGTTTTAATCATTCCATCCTTGCCACATATAGCTAGAAGTGTTAATTTTTAGCTATCATGACTAAAAAAACACAAAAAGTGTCCGAATTGTGGTTCGATTAA
>JADZCK010000054.1 GCA_020851595.1 Candidatus Nomurabacteria bacterium
AAGAAGGTAAATCTATAACCGTTCGTATTCCACTTACTTTTGTTCGAAACTAAAAGCTTTGGGTGGTATAATTATCGAGCATGCAACAAGCTGTTACATTCTCTTATATTTTTGATCAAATAGGCGTTTTTATTGTTCTGCCAATCCTAATAATAATGGCTTGGAATTTGTGGTTAACTTACATCCAAACAGTTTTTTTAAACAGTATAAAGTGGAAACTTATTGAAATAAAGCCCTCAAAAGAAATTTTTAAAACCCCTATGGCTATGGAGTTAGTATTGACATCTCTTTATGCTGGAGGTCAAGGAGATGATTGGATTACTAAATACTGGAAAGGAGAACTTGCGCTTTATTCTTCATTAGAAATAGTATCAATTGAAGGTAATGTTAGGTTTTTTGTAAGAACTCCTGAGAAATTTAAAAAAATACTAGAGACTCAAATATATTCTCAATACCCTCAAGTTGAAGTTTTTGAAGCGGAAGATTATACAAAAGATATTCCTGATTTTGAAAAAAATGGAGAAATTAATTTATGGTCTTCAAATTTAATTTTGACAAAGGAAGACCCATATCCAATAAAAACATACATTGATTATGGCCTAGATAAACCTGTAAAACAAGAAGATCAACAGCAAACAATAGATCCCATTACGCCAATGATTGAATTTTTTGGCTCAATTGGTGCTGGAGAACAAATATGGATGCAGATAATAATAAGACCTGATACTAAAAGATTTAAAATAAAAAACAAAGAAGGAAAAGAAGAGAATAAATCTTGGGTTGATAGGGCAAAAGAGCTATCAAAGGAATTAAAAGAAAAGTTAAAAGAAAAAGATGCTGAAGGTAAGGTTATACAGTCAATAACTACAAAATCTCAGTTAAATATAATAGATGCTGTAGAAAAATCTATAAACAAAATAGGGTTCGATACAGGTATTCGAATAATGTATTTAGCAAAAAAAGATAACTTCAACCCTAGTAATATAGGCGGTTTAACAGGAAGTTTTAGGCAGTATAACTCGCCAGAACTAAATGGTTTTAAACCAGATAGTGCCACATCTATAAAAAATGCTTGGGATGATTTGTTTGGTTCAAAAATAATTAACAAAAAGAAAAGTGCACTGAGCTCTTACAAAAAAAGAAAAATGTTTTACGGAAGTACATCTTTTGACTTTTCTAGTATTAAATCTTATTTTACACACCCCTCTAAAGAAGGAAAAAAGCCTTTTATCTTAAACACCGAAGAGCTTGCAACGATTTTCCATTTACCAGGTCGAGTTTCAGAAACTCCTACATTTGCTCGTATTGAATCTAAGAAATCTGAACCTCCAGTAAATCTACCTATATAATATGAAATCTAAAAAATACTTAAATAGAGCTATTGTTCTTATAATTTTTCTTGTCTTTATTTATTTCCTAATGAATATTGCTAACAAAACATTGTTGGCTCCGAAGAATTTTCCTGTTCCATATAGAATAACTATAGATAGTGGTCAAACCCTTTTTTCTGTATCAAAAGAGCTCTATGAAGACGGAGCAATAAAAAATAAAAGAGTTTTTGAAATGCTTATGATAACTTTTGGAAATGAAAATCGTATAAGTGAAGGGGATTATTATTTTGAAAAACCAACTTCTGTTGTAGAGATTGCTCTTCGTATTTCAGGCAAAGACTTTGGTATAGAAAAAGAAAAAATTACCCTACCTGAAGGATTTTCAAATATAGAAATGGCTAATAGATTGGAGAAAACTCTGACAAACTTTGATAAAGAAAGATTTTTAAGCTTAACAAAAGGAAAAGAAGGTTATTTATTTCCGGATACTTATGGATTTTTTCCTTCTGTTAAAACAGATTTTGTTGTTGAAACATTAGAGAAAAACTTTGAGAAGAAAATTAAAACTTTGGAAACAGAATTTTCTAATTCTAAAAGATCTCTCTCTGACATAATAATAATGGCCTCTATAATAGAAAAAGAAGCCAAAGGATCAGAAGACCGAGCGCTTGTATCTGGAATACTATGGAACCGTATAGACGCTGGGATAGCTCTTCAAGTTGATGCTCCATTTTTATACATACTCGGCAAACAAAGTAGCGAACTAACAATAAAAGACCTAGCTACAAAATCAGCTTTTAATACTTATATAAACAAAGGCTTGCCACCGAGCCCTATAAACAACCCTGGTCTTGCCGCAATAAAAGCAGCACTAAACCCTGAAAAATCAGATTACTTTTACTATTTACATGATAAAAATGGTAATATCTACTACGCCAAAACTTACACGCAACACAAAGAAAATATTAAAAAATACTTAAAATAATATGTTACAACAACCACTTGCTTTTATAGATGTAGAAACTACAGGCCTTGATAGAGATGTTCACGAGATTATTGAGCTTGGTGTAGTCATAGCCAAAATGAAAGATGGCGCTTTGGTTGTTACAGATCAAATAGATTTTAAAATAAAACCTGAAAGAATAGAAAATGCAGAACCACAAGCACTTAGAATAAATGGGTACAATGAAGCTGATTGGATTTTTGCTGTTAGCTTAGAAGATGCTATGAAAGAACTTTCAAAGAAAACAGATGGTGCTGTTTTTGTCGCTCACAATATCACATTTGATTATGGTTTTATAGAAAGCGCTTTTAAAAAAACGGGAGCGGAAAATAAAATGCACTATCATAAACTAGATACGATATCTCTTGCTTTCGGAATACTCCACCAAAACGATGATATCGGTAAACTTTCACTAAGAGTCCTCTGTGAAAAATACGGTATAGAAAATAAAAAAGCGCATAGTGCCTTTGCAGATTCCTATGCGCTTTACGAGGTGTTTAAGAAATTAATGAACTTAAGTTAAGAAACTAAATCTGTATTTTGTAAAATTATTACTTTTTGTCTAAGGATCAAAAAATCTCCTCTGTATAATTCGTCGCTACTCATTTCGTTTTTAGTAGTTACAATTTGTTTTTTTACTGTACTATGATCTCTCCCTGAAAAAAATACTCCTACTTCTTTTAGAGAATGCTTTGTGAATAATCTTACAAGATACATTGCCATATTTCTAGCTTTAATTATTTTTACCTTTTTACTTCTACCTATTATTTCTTCTTTTGAGACCTTGAAATGATCGCTGGCAATAGAAACTATATCTTCAATTGTAATAACTCTTGGATTTCCTGGTCCAGCCGTATCGCTGTGAATTCCATTATATTGTTTTTGATGCAGAATACATCCTAACTTTGACAATATTGATATTTGATTTTTATAACCAGTAACAGCAATAATTTCAAAAAACTGATTTTGAAACTCTCTAATACTTTTTATAAATTTTTCAATATCACTAGGTTTAGTGTCCCAAAACTCAGGTGTTTGAAAGTTAACTATAATAATTTTCCAAGGGGAGCCATAAATAATTTCTCGACTAAAAGACTCTAAATCTTCAACTTTGTGAAGGGTGGCCAAAGGGTCATTAGTTCGATATTTCATTTTTTCTAGAACACTTTGTTCGTCGAAAATCTCAGGATCGAAAATAAGTATTTTGTTTCTCATAATGTAAAAGTTTTCTTTACTCTAAACTTAAATACAATTTTGTCAAATCTATGCTAATATCTTTTTGTGAAGAAAAAAACTAAAAAAGTTTTTGTGGGTATTTCAGGTGGAGTTGATAGCTCTGTGGCTGCTTATTTACTTAAAAAACAAGGCTATGAAGTTCACGGTATTTTTGTTAAAACTTGGTCACCGGATTGGCTTCCTTGTACTTGGGTAGAAGAAAAAAGAGATGCTATGCGTGTTTGTGCGCATTTAAACATTCCGTTTCATTTTTTAGATGCTGAACAAGAGTATAAAAATGGCGTAGCAGAATATATGATAAATGAATACAAAGCAGGCAGAACCCCAAACCCTGATGTTCTATGTAATCGCGTTATAAAGTTTGGAGTTATGTGGGATTATGCCAAAGAACATGGTGCGGATTTTATCGCTACTGGTCATTATGCTCAAACTGATGGCATAAATTTAATGAAAGGTATAGATATTTCAAAAGATCAATCTTATTTCCTTTGGATGCTTACAAAAGAAGACTTGGCTCACACACTACTTCCAATAGGACACTTGCGAAAATCAGAGGTCAGAGATTTAGCTACAAAAGCGAGACTATTTACCGGGGAGAAAAAAGATAGCCAAGGGATTTGTTTTCTGGGAGATGTAGATATGAGAGAGTTTCTTTCTCATTATATAGAGCAAGAAAAAGGTGTGGTTAAAAATATAGAAGGAAAAATAGTAGGAGAGCATCATGGTATTTGGTTTTATACTCTCGGAGAAAGACACGGTTTTCATATTACAAAACAATCCACCGATCAGAAACCTTACTATATCGTAGGAAAAGATATAAATGAAAATATTCTAATAGTTTCTCATACGCCAACATCTCAAATAAAAAGTAAAAAACAAATAATAAGTCTAAGAAATACTAATTGGCAAAAGTTATCTAAATCAAAAGTAGAAGCTCAGATCCGTTACCACGGAGAACTGATCCCGACTAAGATTATTGACCAAGAGACTGTTGAGATAACACATGAAGGCACCGTAGCAGAAGGCCAATCACTTGTCCTATATAAAAAAGACGAGCTTGTAGGCGGAGGTATTATAGAAAAAGTCTCATAGATTTTTAAACTAAATCAAAGTATAATTAACCCCATATGCAACAAATTTTTAATATCCTTGGTACTGATATTTTTATAAGTCTTTTTATAGCTATGGCACTCGGTATCGTTATAGGTCTTGAGAGATTTATGGCAGGAAAAACAGCTGGAATGAGAACTTATACTCTTATCTCAATGGGCTCAGCGCTTTTTATAATAATTTCTCAGATAGTGACAGCGCAATATTCTTTTCAAACATTTGACCCGCTTCGTATAGCTGCTCAAGTTGTTGCTGCAGCCGGTTTCTTGGGTGTAGGAGCTATTTTCCAAAGAAACAATCAGATAAGTGGAGTAACTACAGCAAGTGGCATGTGGGTAGCGGCTGGTATAGGAATGGCTTGTGGATTTGGTCTTTATTCTCTTGCTGTTATGGTTACAATATTAACTTTATTTACTTTTATAGTGCTTTGGTTTATAGAAAAACAAATTCGCAAATTCTCCAGACAAGACGATACAGAAGATCATAGTTTATAAAAATATGATAAAGTAGGCATTATGACATCGACAGAAATACGGAAGCGATTTTTAGATTTTTTTGCCAAAAGAGGACACTCAATAATTCCAAGCGTCTCACTAGTACCTAAAAATGACCCTTCGGTGTTGTTTAATACAGCAGGAATGCAACCTTTAGTGCCATATCTTATGGGGGAACCTCATCCTTCTGGAAATAGATTAGCAAGTTGCCAAAAATGTGTCAGAACAGGTGATATAGAAGACATAGGGGACGCAAGACACCTAACCTTTTTTGAAATGTTGGGCAACTGGTCTTTGGGAGACTATTTTAAAGAAGAGGCTATCTCTTGGAGCTATGAATTTCTAACTTCAAAAGAAGAAGGTTTAGGACTTGATCCATCGAGACTTTATATAACTGTATTTGAAGGAGACAATGATGCCCCACGAGATATGGAAGCGGTAGAAATCTGGAAAAAATTTATTCCTGAAAACCGTATTTA
>JADZCK010000055.1 GCA_020851595.1 Candidatus Nomurabacteria bacterium
TCCATCTTAAACTTTTTCCTTTACTCAAAAACTTTTCAATTTTTTCGCGCTCTTTAAAATCAAAATGCTTAAATTCTTTCATTTCTTCATTTTACAAGTGTTCGAATTCAAAGGTAAATCCACATTAAAGAGAGACTAAAAAGTTTCTCTTAAAGAGGAAAAAATGAAGAATCTCATTTGCGTTGCCACATCTCTCTTCCTTTTCTTTTTCGTAACAGGCTGTGCCTCTGTGTCGACAGACCGGTTTCCAGTTCAGGGGACACTGACGACCACGGCTCACGAGAAGCCGGAAACTGACACTTTCCAGCTGACTCCTCAGGCTGCCAAGCTCAAGCTTGAGCTCGCCAGGATCCGGGCGAAGGTGGAGATCGCCAAGGCGGAGGCGCAAGCTGACGTCGAGAAAGCGAAGGTTCGGGCTGCGAACCCTTGCGCGTCTTGGTTCATGGCACCGAGCTATTGCTATCCGGGGGTGGTGGTTGTCCCCGGACAAGCATACGGTGGAAACACAACCACCTATGGATATGGGACAAACAGTCCTCATTTCCATAATCGCTCTTGTCGTCACTAGCCGGGTACCCAAAAGGGTGCCAAATCACAAAACAGCGTCGTTTGCAGACTAAAAATCTGCCACGGCGCTTTTTCTTTACTTCATTTGCCTTTTTAATAATTTATGTTACACTCTCTCTATGTTAAAAATACGACTTCAAAGAATAGGCAGAAAGAACGACCCATCATTCCGGGCTGTTTTGACCGATTCAAAAAATAGTACAAAAAGCGGTAAATTTTTAGAAATATTGGGAACTTATAATCCAAAGGCGGGGGAGAAGAATTTAGATTCTGAAAAAATAAAATATTGGATGAGCAAAGGCGCAAAATGCTCTGATACAATGCACAACTTTTTAGTACACGATAAAGTTATTGAAGGAAAGAAAATAAATGTTTTATCTAAAAAGAAACCCACAGTGAAAAGAAAAGAATTAAAAGCGAAAAAATAATCTATCTGCGCAGACAGGCTTGCTTGGATAAATAAGGTTTGATAAAATTACTGCAAAGCAGTACTGGTCGTTGACTGCAAATTAAATTAGATATTAAAAATATAAATTCTGAAATACATATGCACGACGAAGCTGACAAGATATTTTTGGAATATGTAGTAAAGGCTCTTGTCGACAATCCGAACGATGTAAAAATCGAACGCACTGTCGATGAAATGGGTGTGCTTATCACTCTTACCGTCAATCCTGCCGACATGGGCAAGATCATCGGAAGAATGGGTAACACCGCAAAAGCTATCCGCACATTACTCCGCATCATTGGTATGAAGAATAACGCTCGCGTTAATCTAAAGATCAATGAACCAGCTGGAAGTATAAGACCTGAAAGACCTATTGGTTCTACAGGAAGCGGTATGGGCGCTGCGCCTTCTACACTTAAGACTGTAGACGAAGCAATGGAGGATTTGAAAGGAATTTAGTTAAATACATGTAAACAAAAACGCCACTACTAAAATAGTGGTGTTTTTGTTTTTACGTTTTGGTTGACTTTTGTGTTGTTATGTTGTAAAAATAAAAAAGGAGGTATGTGTTATGTGTGGACCACAGAAATGTCAGCTCCTTTACCCACCGAAGGTGAAGGAGGAACAGGAAAAAAAGAAGGGAGCAAGTGAAAGGGCTCAGCAGCAAGAATACAAGCCCCATCACCTTTATGAAACTCCCGTTGTCTACTGCACATGGTGCGGTAGTCCGTGCGATGGGTTCAGGTGCCCTAACGGGCACAACTAGCAGTCGTTGATCTTGGCCTCGGTTTTCCGTAAAAAAGAAAACCGGGGCATTTCTATTTAATATTTTTGTATGTTATAAATAAATTATGCGTTTTCATATAATTACAATTTTTCCAGAAATGTTTGATTCTTATTTAAAAGAGTCTATTATCGGACGCGCGATTAAAAATAAACTTATAGAAGTCAAATTCTATAATCCGAGAGATTTTATAAAAGCGCCTAAAAATAATTATAGGCCTGTGGACGATAAACCTTATGGCGGAGGACCAGGTATGGTAATGCGAGCTGAGCCTATTTTAAAAGCTGTAGAGAAAGCTATTTCAAAAACAAAAAACAAGAAAAAAACTAAAATAATTTTATTTTCTATTGCTGGTAAAAAATTTGATACAAATCATGCAAAAAATTCTGTAAAAAAATATACAGATATAATTTTAATCTCTGGAAGATACGAAGGTATAGATGCGCGAGTACAGAAAATTTTTAAAGCGGAAGAAATTTCAATAGGGGATTATGTGCTTACTGGCGGGGAACTTCCAGCAATGATTTTAATAGATTCTATTTCTCGCCAAATTCCGGGGGTTTTGGGTAAATACGAATCCTTAGAAGAGGAGCGTATTTCAAGTAGTGAAGTTTACACTCGTCCAGAAATTCTAAAGTACAAGAATAAAAACTACAAAGTTCCCAAAATTTTGCTTTCTGGAAATCATAAGAAAATAGAGGAGTGGAAGAGAGGAAAGTAATCCCCAGTAAAATTTGACAAAAATGGAAAAATAGAGTAGGCTACCTTTGATTCATTGATTGAGTATCGGATGCAATCTCCGTTTTATTATAAGGCTTTAAAAAGCAATTAATTTAATGTTATCCGAAGTAAGTGAATAGGGAATTTAAAGAAGTAAGAGAAAAGCAATATTTCGTCTGTTTTTCTTTTATTTTTTGTTTACTTTTCTTGTTGCTGTCCTAGGACTCAATCGTTATGCAAAAAGAAGCAAAACGCCCAAAGAAGTATTTTGCGAGATACAAGAAACCTCTCGCTCCATTTCCAAATTTAATAGAAGCTCAAGTTGAAAGTTTTAAGTGGTTGGTTGAAACAGGGATTGGGGAAGTTTTTAAAGAATTTTCTCCGATAATAGATTATTCTGGTAAGAAGTTTCAATTAGAATTTACTTCTTTTTCTTTGAGCGAATCAAAGACAGATGAAAATGATTCTAAAATTAATAAACTCTCTTATCAGGGTTTGCTCAAGGCTCGTGTAAAATTGACGAATAAAATTTTAGGAACTGTAAAAGAACAGGAGATCTTTATGTCCGAACTTCCTCTCATGACTCCTCACGGTACATTCATAATAAACGGTGTAGAACGCGTGATTGTTCCTCAGCTTGCTAGAAGTTTCGGGGTTTTCTTTACTGAATCTGAAATTAAAGGACATAGATATTTTGGAGCAAAACTTATTCCTGCTCGCGGTGTTTGGATAGAAATAGAATCTGAAGCGGACGGAGGAATTTATGTAAGAATAGATAAAAAAAGAAAGTTCCCTGCGACTGCGCTTCTTCGGGCTATGGGTTTGGAAACCAATGAAATGATTTTGAAAGCTTTTTCAAAAATTCCAAATGTTGAAGAAACAATAAAAGCATCTCTTGCAAAAGACGGAATAAAGAGCGTAAATGAAGCTTATATCGAAATATATAAGCGTCTTCGTGATGGTGATATGGCGACTGCAGACAACGCAAAAGAATTTATCGATTCTTTGTTTACAGCAGAACGTTATGATCTTTCTCCTGTGGGAAGATTTAGATTCAATCAAAGATTCGAAAAAGATATGGGTGATGAAGAGATGGCTCGCCGAACTATTTCCAAAGAAGATTTGGTTTCTGTTATTGCTCATATTATAGAGCTTAATAACACTCCGGGGTCAAAAGCTGACGATATAGATCACCTTGGACAGAGACGCGTGCGTTTTGTCGGAGAAATTCTTCAACAAAAAATACGCACAGGTATGATGCAAATCAAGAGAAACATTCAAGACAGAATGTCTATTATTGATGTTGATACTGCAATGCCAATTCAAATCATCAACCAAAGACCACTTCAAGCTCGCATAAAAGAATTTTTCACAACAAACCAACTTTCACAATTCATGAACCAAGAAAATGTGTTGACTGAAATAGAGCACATTCGTTTGCTTTCTGCTCTTGGGCCTGGAGGTCTTACTCGTGAACGTGCCGGACTAGAAGTGCGCGATGTGCATCCTTCTCACTACGGAAGAGTTTGTCCTATTCATACACCTGAAGGTCCAAACATCGGTCTTATTGTGCATCTTTCGACTTACTCTAAAATAAATAATTTTGGAATTATAGAAACCCCTTACGTAAAAGTAAAAAATGGAAAAATAACCGGTGAAATTGTCTACTTAAATGCCCTTGAAGAAGAAAAATATAATATTGCGCATGCTGGTATTCCTTATGATGCTAATGGAAATATTACAGAAGAAAAGGTAGAAGCTAGAATTAAAACGGAGCCAGGTAGGGTAGATAGAGATAAGGTTGATTTTATAGATGTTGCCACAAACCAAGCGTTTTCTATTGCCACTTCTATGATTCCTTTTTTGGAACATAACAATGCAAATCGAGCGCTCATGGGAAGTAACATGCAGAAACAAGCTGTTCCTTGTGTGTTGCCTGAAGCTCCTATTGTTGCTACCGGTGTTGAAGAGTTAGCTTCCAGAGACTCTGGAAGACTTATATTCTCAGAAGAAGAGGGCGTGGTTACTTATGTTGATGCTAAAAAAGTTATAGTAAAAGGTAAAAAAGAAATTACTTACAATTTGGTAAATTTTTTAAGAAACAACAACTTCGCTGTATTCCATCAACGTCCTTCGGTAAGTGTCGGAGATAAGGTAAAAAAAGGGGATGTTCTTGCTGATACTTCTAGTACCGTAGATGGACAAATATCAATTGGGCAAAATATTTTTGTAGCATTTCTTTCTTGGTCTGGTTCCACTTACGAAGATGCGATTATTGTTTCAGAGCGTCTTGTAAAAAAGAGTAAATTTACTTCTGTCTATGTTGAAGAGTTTACATGTGTTGTTCGTGATACAAAACTTGGGCCCGAAATAACCACTCGCGACATACCAAACGTTGGTGAACTTAAATTGAAAGATTTGGATGAAGATGGTGTAGTACGTATCGGAGCAGAAGTAAGAGAAAATGATATTTTGGTTGGTAAAATTACTCCAAAAGGTGAGACAGAACTTACTCCAGAAGAAAGATTGCTTCGTTCTATCTTTGCTGAAAAAGCTCGTGATGTGAAAGATACCTCGCTTCGTATGGAGCACGGAAAGCGTGGACGTATTATTGGTGTGAAAATATTCTCTCGCGATCTAGGGCATACCCTTGAAGCTGGAATTATCAAAAAGATAGTTATTGAGGTTGCTCAGATCAGAAATATTTCAGTTGGTGACAAACTTTCTGGAAGACACGGAAACAAAGGTGTCATCTCTACTATTCTCCCAGAAGAAGATATGCCATACACAGCAGACGGCACTCCTATTGATATTATTCTTTCACCACTCGGCGTACCTTCTCGTATGAACTTGGGACAGATTTTGGAAATGCACTTGGGTATGGCTGCAAATACACTTGGTTATCAAGCTATAGTGCCTCCATTCTTAGGAGCTAAGCATGATGAAATAAAAGAGGAGTTGGTAAAGGCAGGACTTCCAGAAAATGGCAAATTAAAACTTTTCGACGGTAGAACCGGTGAGCCTTTCAAACAAGATGTAGCTGTCGGATATATGTATATGCTCAAACTTCACCACATGGTGGAAGACAAGATACACATGCGTTCTATTGGTCCTTATTCACTTATCACTCAGCAACCTTTAGGTGGTAAAGCTCAGGGTGGAGGACAGAGATTTGGAGAAATGGAAGTCTGGGCTCTTGAAGGTTATGGCGCAGCTTATACACTTCGTGAAATGTTGACTATTAAGTCTGATGATATTCTTGGTCGATCTCAAACATTTGATTCTATTATCAAGAATGAAACAATCAGACCACCAAATTCTCCTGCATCGTTTAACGTGCTTCTAAATTATTTACGAGGTCTAGCTCTCGATGTTGATTTAAAAAAGGTCGGAGATAATGAGTAAAAAATAAAATCAAAATTATGAAAACATTAAATACAACTGAGTTTGATCAAATAGCGCTTAGACTCGCATCTCCAGAACAAATAAGAGAGTGGTCTTTTGGAGAAGTCACAAAACCAGAAACTATAAATTATCGAACAGGTAGGTCTGAACGTGGGGGTCTTTTCGATGAAAAAATATTCGGTCCTGAAAAGGATTATGAATGTTACTGCGGAAAATACCGCCGAATTCGTTATAAAGATATTATCTGTGAAAAATGTGGAGTTGAGGTTACTCGATCTATTGTTCGCCGTGAACGTATGGGCCACATAGAACTTTCTACTCCCGTATCACACATATGGTTTTTGCGTGGGGTGCCTTCTAGGATGAGCATTCTTCTAAATATATCTGTTTCTGATTTAGAAAAGGTTATTTACTTTGCTGGTTATATTATTACAAAAGTTAACGAAGAAGAAAAAGAGGCTATTATTTCTGGTTTGGATAAAGAATTTAAGAATAAACTAAAAAATTCTGCAGATGAAGAAACTCGTGAAAAATTAAAAAATTTGCTTTCTGTAACAAAAAAAGAAATCGCGGAGATTTACGAAGGAAAAGTGTTAAATGAAATTTCATTCCATCATTATTCTTTGAAATATGGCACATGCTTCGAAGCAAATATTGGTGCTGAAGCTATTTATTCTATTTTCAAAAATCTTGATTTGAATAAATTGAAAAATATCACCGAAAAGATGCTTGAAAAAGCGAGTGCAATAGAAAAAGAAAAATTGCAGAAAAGACTTTCTCTTATTCGAGCTATGACTTATGCAAACATTCGTCCAGAATGGATGTTTTTGACTGTTATTCCTGTGATACCCCCAGTTCTTCGTCCGATGGTGGCACTCGACGGAGGAAGGCACGCTACTTCAGACCTAAATGATCTTTATCGTCGTGTTATCAACAGAAACAATCGTTTAAATAAATTAAAAGAAATAAATGCTCCTGATGTTATTCTTCGAAACGAAAAAAGAATTATTCAGGAAGCAGTAGATGCTCTAATTGATAACTCAATTGCAAAACAAAATGATTCTGCTGCGATGAGTCA
>JADZCK010000056.1 GCA_020851595.1 Candidatus Nomurabacteria bacterium
CAAGCAGAAGGAGACGGGGATACCACTAGACCAGCAGGTATAGCTATCGTAAAAAGGACGGATGGAAAATATATTGGATTTGAATATAATATTAGTGGTTTATTTGCGGCGGACATTTCAGATCCTTTGCCAACGGCTCGTGGTTTTTCAAATGGTAACGATTCAGCTGCTCCTGTATTTAAGACTTATACTGTTCCAGGTACTTCTTCTAGTCCTAATACACCAGTTCCGCAGGTATCTAGTTTACAACAAGCGGGAAATTATGTTGCGTATCCTGGTGATGTAGATACTACAAATCTTGCAAGCATGAGAAGTGGCAATGCGATTGTGCTAGTTGATGCATCTAAGCCATTAGATAGCCCAAATATTTCTTCTAATTTTGTGGTAAAACGTCTCAGTATGGCTGATCTTGGAATTCCAACTACCATAAATAACAGTATGCTTTCTACTGTTATAAGTGGTTTTACTATAACGGCCAGTCAATCTGATCCAGATGTTATTTATTTGTTTGTTGATACGGTAAAAGATTCTGCTCCTAGTGCTATTTACGCATACAAAATTTCTTCAAGCGGTTCTGTTGTTACTCCGTTAGCTGGAAGTCCCGCTAACCCACCAACTCCTTTTACAGGAACTGGTGTGCAGTCTGGTGGGCGTCCTTTTGCGTATACTACATCTAATAATTCAAGAGCTTTTTTCTTTAGAAAAACAAGTTCACTTATGGGTTTTATAAATGCGACAGTTACAGGTTCTACTCTCAATATAAATGTCGCAACCACTCCATATTCTTCTTCTGTTCTTGGTCTTGGTTTGTCCGATATGCAAGGTTTTGAAGAAAACAATATTGCTTATCTCTATACTGCTCACGGTTCATTTATGAATGCTTGGAAAATAAATTGTTCTACTGTAAGTGCTACCCCCTCAGTCAAAATAGATTCCTTTACCGCAACTCCTCCTTCAATCCAAAATGGAGGAACTTCTAGACTGGCCTGGCAAACAACAAGTACTTTTCCTACAAATGTTGGCCGAAATTATGTAACCTTGAACGGAGAGCCTGTCGGTGAAGATGGTGAAAGAACAGTAGACCCAAAAAGAACTACAAATTACACTTTAAAGATTTCAAGAAGTGAGGATTCTGGGGCAGCTTCAGCGGATAGTTGTACTGCTAAAGCTGAAAGATTTGATGATTCTCCTAATAGGCCTAAAATTTTTGCTAGTGGTTATATAAATTATATTTCGCTTTTTGGAACTACTATTAAAAAATTAATGGTAGGACAAAATTTTGGTTACACCATAGCTTCATTAATTAATCCTTCCCGCCCAACTGTCGCCGGCCACGATAATATGATTACAGCAGGGGGTGGAGGACCAATTGAAAAAGTCGGAGATGGTCAAAGTACGATTATGGAGCTTGCTGTTTCTCCTGACGGGCAAAGAGCTTTAGTTGGATGGACTGATGCTGAAAGTGGAGCCGTTTTCGTTTTGAGTCCAGATGGAGAAATATTCAAAACAGTAGATCAATTTGGAAGCTATCGCCCTACTGGTCTTGGAATAGTGCAACGTTCTGATGGTAAATATTTTGGTTTTGATCTAGGTCACAATTATTTGTTTGTAAAAGATATTACTTCTACTCCTGGAGACGGAAGCTACCCTTCTTTAACTGATTCAGAAGTGGTGGTTCATCCGACAAACGAGGTGAATGCTTTTGCTCGTACTGCTGGGCATTTCTTTGGTTATAAAATAAACGATGATACAGGTCTAGGAATTATTTATGCTGGGGCTCCATATTCAGGAGGGAGTATAGCTAACATATTAAAAACTTTTAAAGTAACACCCAAAGATCTTGGAGCTAGCGCTTATACCATAAATAATTTTACTCTTGTTTCTGCTCCAAATAATCCAGATATTGCTTATATATTCGCTGATTTAAAGGATGGATTAAAAGGTGGTCCGCTAGCGGTAGCAACTGTAAATTCTAGCGGTGTAGTTACACCGCTAGCTGGAAGTCCTTTTATAGTTCCTGCTCCATTTACTGCTGGTCAACTAGAACATAAGTCCACAATTGGATTTTATAATGGTTCAGAACCACAAGCTACAATTATTAGGGGTACGGTGGATTCTTGGGGATTTATAAATGTTAAAGTCTCTTCTACTAATTTAAATATCAGCGTAGCGACTCTTCCTAAAGCAAGTTTCTCTGGCTCAATGGGTACGACTGGTTGGGGGGATGGCAAAAATACCTATCTTTATGCTGCGCAAGGTGTAAAAGTTTCTACAGTAGCTATAACTTGTAATAATACTGGTCAGACTTCTACATCAAATACTTGTGTAGCGCCAAATTGCGATAGCGCTATGCGGGTAGTGACTGTAGGTAACGATGGTGGAGGAGGAACGGGTACAGGTGGCGCGGATGATGGCACGGGCAGGAGGACATGGTTCTGGTGGTTGAAATATTATTTAAATTTATAAATTAACAAAAAATAATTTTATGGAAAATGTAAAAAATAATTGGGCATGGATTATCGGTTTGGTATTATTAGCTTTTTCTGTTGTGTTCTTTTTTTCAGCTAGAGCATTTTCTGACCAAGGAAGGTATGTAGAAGTTAAAGGATTATCAGAGAAAATAGTAAAAGCAGATGTTGCTATTTGGTCACTCAATTTTGAGGTTAAATCAAATAATATAGACACGCTTTATGCAGATATCGAAAAGAATATTTTAGCGATTAAAACTTTCTTAAAAGAAAAAGGTTTTGAAGATGCAGAAATAAACGTCGCTCCCGTAAATATCTATCAAGATACATACAAGGATGCATTGTTTAGATACAATTCAAACACTCAGCTTTCTGTGTATACCAAAAAGGTTGATTTGGTGCGTTCTGCATCAAAAGATACTTTGATGTTGGTGAAAAGAGGGGTTACCTTGAACCAAAATTCCATCGAGTTTCAATTTTCAGATATCAATAGTGTAAAGCCAGAAATGCTTGCGGAAGCAATTAAAAATGCTAAAGATTCAGCTTCACAGTTTGCAAAAGAATCAGGATCTCGCTTGGGTAGTGTTGCTCGTGGCAATCAAGGGGTGTTTGATATTACAGACAAAGATCCAGGTTCTCCTGAATACAAAAAAATCCGTGTGGTTTCTACGCTTCGTTTTCTCTTAAAATAAATTTAAACAGAAAGTTGCTGATGTCTGATAAGAAAAAAATAAAAGAAGTCAAAAAGACAAAGGGAAAAATTGTCATGGTTAGTGGTGGATTTGATCCAGTGCATATTGGTCATGTGCGAATGTTTAAAGAAGCAAAAAAGTTTGGCGATAAGCTTGTCGTTGTTATAAACAATGACAACTGGCTAAAATTGAAAAAAGGGTATTCTTTTATGCCGGAAAACGAGAGAGTGGAAATATTGGAGGCGTTTGATTGTGTGGACGAGGTGGTAATGACCGGACATTCAAAAAATACCAAAGATATGAGTGTATGCGATGAATTACGAAAGATCAGGCCACATGTTTTTGCAAATGGTGGTGATAGATTTGCCGATAATATTCCTGAATTTATGGTATGTAGAGAGCTTGGTATTGAAATGGTTTTTAATGTGGGACATGGAGGAAAGGTGCGAAGCTCTTCCGAATTGCTTAAAGAGTATTACAAAAAACATAAGAAAATTAAAAAATAATATGTCGTTAGATAAAAAAATTATCGCTTTTGATCTGGATGGTACACTGACTGTGAGCAAATCACCAATAACAGAAGAAATGGCTGGGTTGATAAAAGAGCTCGCTAAACAAAAAGTCGTGGTGGTGATTAGCGGTGGGAGTTTTAAACAATTTCAAGCTCAATTTTTGCCACCATTTCACAACGATGATTCTATGCATTCTTTTATTCATAATATTATTTTATTACCAACAAGCGGAAGTCAGAGATACGAATACAATGAAATAAAAAAGGAATGGGAACTTACCGATAAAGAACCACTTCCTGAAAATGTAAAAGAAAAAGTAAAAAAAGTACTAGAAGAAGTGATAAGTTCCGGTTTGTATGATATCCCTAAAAATCCGAAAGGAGAGATTATAGAAGACAGAGATACCCAAATTTCTTTTTCTGCATTAGGGCAAGATGCTCCGATAGAAGAAAAGATGGTTTGGGATCCGGATCAAAAGAAAAGGCAAAAAATAAAAGCGCAAATAGAACCAAAGATCCCTGAAATCACTGTGGCGATAGGTGGGACGACTACTTTGGATATTTTAGCTAAGGGTTTTAATAAGGCTGTGGGGCTCGATAGGTTACTTCGTAAGATAAATCTAGAGAAATCAGATATGGTTTTCGTTGGGGACGCAGTTTTCCCCGGCGGAAACGATTATTCTGTATTAGAAGCTGGTATAAAGACCATGTCGGTCAAGGGTTCAGAAGAAACAGCTTCTATTATAAGAGGGTGGATTGGTTAAAAGTTTATTTAGTTATATAATAAGAATATGGATGGAATAAATATATATCAAGAAAAACGTCCTTGGGGTAATTTTCGACAGTTTACCCAAAATAGCTTGTCGACTGTTAAAATAATTTATGTAAAAAAGGGTGAAGCTTTTAGTTTGCAGTATCACAACACAAGAAAAGAATTTTGGAAAATACTTTCAGGTAATCCAGAGATAACTATAGGAGATTCCCTGATTCACGGAAAACCTGGAGATGAATTTGAGATACCTCCAAAGACAAATCACAGGGTGTATTCAGCAGATACCGGTACAGAAATTTTAGAGATCTCTTTTGGTAATTTTGACGAAAAAGATATTGTAAGATTAGAGGATAAATATGGCCGCGCTTAAAAAAAAGAAAAAAATTTTAAAAAAGAAAGTTGCTGTTAAGAAAAAAATAGCAGTCAAAAAGAAAGTTAGAGCTGTCGTTAAAAGGAAGGCTGTAATCAAGAAAAAAGTTGTTAAAAAAGTAATTTCTAAAAAATTAAAAGTAAAAAGAAAAATAAAAGTTGTTCTTAAAAAGAAATCGCCGATTCATTTGAAAAGGGTAGTCCATAATCCTATAATTAATCCAGATGGACAAAAATATTGGGAATCAAAAGCTGCTTTCAATCCCGCCGCGCTTTATTATGATGGTAAAGTGCATATAATATATCGCGCTATTGGTGATACTGATATGTCAGTACTGGGTTATGCAAATAGTACTGATGGTATCCATGTCGACGAACATTCCAAAGAATTAGCTTTTTATCAAAAAAGTGTGCAACCTGTCTCAAGAATGACACCAAATATTTCATATTGTTCTGGCGGCGGTTGGGGAGGAGGTTCTGAGGATCCAAGGCTTACTCTTTTGGGTGACAAAGTTTACCTAATTTATACAGCATTTGACGGTTGGGGTTCTGTGCGTATGGCTCTTACCTCTATAAGCTTGGATGATTTTATAAAAAGACGTTGGGATTGGAAGAAGCCAGTGTTGATTTCTCCCCCTGGTCAAATACACAAAAATTGGGTTTTATTTCCAGAAAAAATAAAAGGGAAATATGCTATTTTGCATAGTATTTCTCCAAATATAATGTTGGATTATTTTGATGATTTAGATGAATTGAATGGAGAGAATTTTATATACAGTGTGCACCAAGGAAGTCCTTTATGGGCAACACGTGATAGATTTATAAGGGGTGTGGGCCCGACTCCGATAAAGACAAAATATGGCTGGCTTGTTTTGTATCATAAAATGGAAAAGCACGAGACTCACAGATACAAGCTTTGGGCTATGCTTTTGGATTCTAAAGATCCAACCAAAATTCTTTATAATTCTAAAACTCCAATTCTTGAGCCAGATTTATGGTATGAAAATGAAGGTTATAAAAGTGGGGTCGTTTATTCTTGTGGTGCTGTAGTAAAAGACGGAAAGCTTTTTGTGTATTATGGAGGCGCAGACAAAGTATCCTGCGTGGCTACAGCTGACTTAGAAAAATTCTTAAAAGAACTTATTTCTTCTAGTGCTACTAAATTAAAGAGGAAAAAATAAACAATTTATGTACGTTTTAAAAAGATCTCATCATAATCCGATACTTACTCCCAATAAAGATAATTATTGGGAAGCTTTTGCCACTTTTAATATGAGTGTTATCAAAAAAGGTAAAACTTTTTTAGGAGTTTATCGTGCTATCGGAGCAGAAGATAAACTTCTCGCTCAAAAACAAATTTCCATTATTGCTTCGGGTCAATCCAAAGACGGAAGACATTTTGAAAATCGTAAGCCATTTATAACCCCAAAAGAAGAATGGGAAAAATACGGTTGCGAAGATCCACGTATCACTTTTTTTGAAGGAAAATATTATATTTTTTACACAGCATTATCCAAATATCCATTTGAAGCAAGTGGAATAAAAGCAGCAGTAGCTATTTCAAAAGATTTAAAAAAGGTTGATGAACGTCATTTGATTACACCTTTCAATGCAAAAGCGATGACACTTTTCCCGGATCGAATTGATGGTAAGGTGACTGTGATTGTAACAGTAAATACAGATATGCCTCCTTCTAAAATTGCAATTGCTCAAGTGGATGAAATAGAAGATCTCTGGGATGAAAAATTTTGGGAAAAATGGTATCAAAATATCGATGATTACACTATTGATTTTAATAAGGTCTCTACAGATCACACCGAAATAGGAGCTCAACCTGTCAAAACTAAAGATGGCTGGCTTCTTATATATTCACATATTCAATATTATTTTGGAGGAGGCGAACGTATCTTCGGAATCGAGGCGGTGCTTCTTGATTTAGATAACCCATTCAAAATTATCGGTCGTACTCGTGGCCCTATTTTAGCTCCAAGAGAATCTTATGAACTTTTAGGGCATGTACCAGATATTGTTTTTCCTTCAGGTGCAGTTTTGGAAAAAGATAAACTTTTGATATATTATGGCGCAGCCGATACTACTATCTGTGCAGCTTCTGTAAATATTACAGATCTTATTAATACAATACATCCAAAAACAAGAGAACGTTGGCGTTTTCATCGTTACGAAGATAATCCTATTATTATTCCAGACAAAACTCACCCATGGGAATCTCAAGCTACCTTCAATCCAGCTGCTTTGCGTATAAAAAATACGACTCATCTTTTATATCGGGCACTTTCGATGGACAATACCTCTTCTCTTGGTTATGCGTCCAGTAAAGATGGTTTTATTTTTGGCGAGAAAAGTATGGATCCGGTATATGTTCCGAGAGAGGGTTTTGAATTAAAAAAAATTGCTGGAGGTAATTCCGGTTGCGAGGATCCCAGGCTCACAAAAATAGGAAAGAATATTTATATGTGCTATACCGCGTTTGATGGTATTGGGCCACCAAGAGTGGCTGTCACTTCTATAACAGAAAAAAATTTTTTAGAGAAAAATTGGCAATGGGAAAAACCTATATTGATAACGCCTCCGGGTTTTGATGATAAAGATACCTGTATTTTTCCAGAAAAAACTAATGGTAAATATTTTGTTGTGCATAGAGTCGGCGATGAAATATGCGGGGATTATATAAAAACGTTAGATTTCTCAAAAGAAACTGTCCAGAAATGTATCAGAATTATTGGGCCAAGGATAAATATGTGGGACAGCTTGAAGGTAGGTATTTCTGCACCTCCAATAAAAACAAAATATGGTTGGCTTTTGATTTATCATGGGGTTTCAAAAAGCCATAGCACCTATCGTATTGGGGCGGTTTTGCTTGATCTCGATGATCCGGCTATTGTTCTGGCGCGCACCACAGACTCAATATTTGAGCCAGAAGAAACATATGAAAAAATAGGTGTTGTAAATAATGTTGTTTTTCCTTGCGGAGCTACAGAAAAAGACGGGTTGGTTTATATATATTATGGCGGCGCAGACACTGTAGTGGGGGTAGCTACCATGGAACTTGGCATCATTTTGCGAGCACTTACTAGAAATATCAAAGCTGTTAAAAAATCTAAAAAATAAAATTTATTTAGAATTTGTTTGTATCTGAGATATGTCTCTTGCTGAAAATAAATTCATAGTCCAGTCTACTGCGACTCGTACTTTTTTTCTAAACGATATAAGTTTAAAAAGGTAGACTGTTCTCCAAATCCACCAAGCGATACGTCCAGAAAAAATAAAATGATGTGTTTCTCCCATGGCCATCCATTGGCCCAGCGATACAAGAATTCCGCTACTTTTATATACGAATTTTTCTAATTTTTTATTTTTCAATAAGTTCCTTATATTTTTTGCCACATTTTTGGATTCTTTTTCAGCTACTTGGGCTAGCGCTGGTAGGGGGGTCTTTGTGTTGTCTTGTTTAAAAAATACTATATCTCCTATAGCAAATACATTATTGTAATTCTCTAGTTGTAAATATTCGTTAACTATAAATCTACTATCAGTAGATAAAGATATAGGGTCACTAAATTCTAATTTGGCTGGTTTTATGCCGGCTACCCAGATAACTGTTTCTGTAAATATTTTTTCGTTATTTACTATAATATACGAATTTGTGACTTCTTTTACCTCACTGTGGATTTACCTTTGAATTCGAACACTTGTAAAATGAAGAAATGAAAGAATTTAAGCATTTTGATTTTAAAGAGCGCGAAAAAATTGAAAAGTTTTTGAGTAAAGGAAAAAGTTTAAGATGGATAG
>JADZCK010000057.1 GCA_020851595.1 Candidatus Nomurabacteria bacterium
AGCAGCCACACGCTGCGGCTCAGGAACCGCAACCGGCACTACTGCCGCCCGAGCAGGTTGTTCAATTTCCGGTTCGAACCGGAAATCATCACCCGGCTGATAGCCTGCAACTTGGCCAAAACGGAGGTCATTGCCACACGCTTGGAGCATGTAGATGACCTCCACATGGCCATTCGGACGACGGATGCGAGCTTGGTAAGCCTGCTGCCCCGTCATCGTCCACTGACGCCCGGTGTTGTCGCGATACGACACCACCATGGTGCCATATACACGACCAGCGGTGCGCTCCAGAACAGTGAAGTCCTGGTGCGTGCCGCCAAAACGACGAGCTGCCACATCACGGAGCGCTTGCTCCGCATTGGCTTCCGTCACTCCGCCCGGCACCATCGGCGGCCCAGCTGTGGCCGGATCGAGTACCAACCTCCGACTCCTCAACCACTGTGCGACAGAAGCAAGGAGTAATGTAAAAACGACAAAAAAACAAACCCACCACCACGTCATCGCATCATCGCGACCATCCTTGACCTGAGGCTGAGTCTCAGTCAACGAGACTTTGGAAGAGTAATCCCCGGTATAGCCCGGTGCTACCCAGGAGTCCGGACGTGCGGTCGCGAAATCGTTCGGGCTGACACCAGCCTCCTCGAGTCCACAGAGAGTCTCGCCGGGCTTGATCAGAACGATCAGACGGCCGCGACCATCGATGGAATAGCGCGTCCGATCTCGAAGGATCGGGTTCTGCGCTTCAAGAGACACCCACTTGAACGGGTCTTGTAGCTTGACTTGCGCCAAGCTCCACAAGTTATCTCCCGCCTGTATCGTGTACGGTACGGTGAACGGATTGGGACACTCCGCCACCACGTTGCTGCTGATAAACAACAGCCATACCAACATCGCTTTCACACCCATCTTACACCTCCTGTTGAACACCAAACCTCGTTCGACCATTCGAACGACAAGTTACTGGGTTCGTGTGTACTATATCATAAAATATGATATTGTCAACGTATCACGTAGGCACTTACTTTTGTATTTAATTTATATAAAAGTTTCTACTTCTCTGCTAAGCAACTTATAGTTTTAAACTATTTTACTAATAATAATTTCCGCCACTTGTTCCGGGCTCAATTCTTGGGTATCAATAATCTCCACAGTGCTCACAGGATTTTCTAGATAAAATGTGTTGTTTGGTTCGAAATAACCAATCAGCGTATCGATTTTAGATTGCGGTAATTCCGAGACTTCCATCATTTCTTTTGTCCTTTCAAAGACACGATTGAGACGTATATCTTTAGGCGCAGTAAGTCTATATCCGTAAAACTTCGCGCCATGTTTCTCCGCAATACCCCTAAGGACATCAACTCCATCGGCTTTAGTTATTTGTTCCACAATAACACTCACGCCGTGTTCGAGGTACTTATCAATCATCACTCTCATAACTTCCCTAATCACCGCGAGGGTTTGCTTATCTTCTTTAAAATTAGGCACGAGCCGCTTTATGTCAGGTAGTGCAACACGTGCAGTGTCTGGTAGTTTTTGATTTAACAACTTAGTTGTCGTAGTTTTGCCTGAGCCCATAGGTCCGTCGACAAGAATAAGGAAAGGTGTGGTCATTTTTTAAGCATAGCAAATGTGTCCAAGACGTACCAATTAGCTTATACAAAACAAAGACGGTTTATATAAATAGTTATATAATTAGCTTCATGTATAAAGCAATTATTATCACTTCTCTCACTATTATTATTTGTTTTGGTTTGTATACTCTCACAAAAAAAGATGCTGCCCCTATTAACCTCGACACCGAGATAAAAACATCTTCTCAAGAAAGTAGTACGGAACCAAATAATTTTAACGAGGAGATTGCTGTAACTACTACAAACAAACAAGAAAATATTCCACTTGCGCAACCGGGACTCATTACATCTGTTACAAAACAAGGAACTGACCGTTGGGAATTGGTGATTGATATACTGTCCCGTAATAACAATTGGACGCCAGGAGGTGAATCTACAGGAAGTTTTTTTATTAATAAAAACCCTAAGTTACGGTATCTGACAGTAACCGAGTCCACAAAGTCATATCAATGCGGAGACGGCCCTGATGGTAACGCGACCACCCCAGATATATTAATACCAAACTCTGATTTTTTGGAAATGATCGAAGAATACGCTACCGCATATTTTTCTATCACAGAAACAAATGTTTTGGTCATGTATCAACAGTGTTTACCTTAATTTTAATGATTTGTATCCAAAGATAAAATTCAAATGAACATAAACTCAAATGCAGAGTGTTTAGTATAAAAATTACACTTGTCGTTTGACAGAAATGAAACACAGACTCCCTTTTAAATACCGGTGTTATAATCGAAAAATGGAATCTAAAGAAAACATTACCTTAGACACATCTCATACCGTCCTCGAACCATATAATCCTGAATGGGTTATAAAATACGAACAAGAAGTCGCTAAGTTGCAAGAAATTTTTGGTGAAAAATTAACACAAATAGAACATATTGGGAGTACGTCCATTCCGGGACTTTCTGCAAAACCAATAATCGACATTGCTGTGGAAATTGAAAGTCATGCTGAAGCGGACACATTTATTGATTCTTTAAAAAAGATTGGATACACACATGACTTAAGTGGGTCATCATCAGAAAGACACTTTTTTAGAAAAGGTACGCCAACAGAATATCACCTCTCTATTTGCTACAAATCTCGTGGAAGTTTTTTAAAACGACAATTGGCATTCCGAGACTACTTAAAGACTCACCCAGAAGCAAAAGACAAATACGCTCAAATAAAAAATGAACTCCTGAAACAAGATCCGACTGGAAAAAATACTTATATCTCTAACAAAAGTGAATTTGTTGAAAGAATTTTAAAAGAAGTAAAATAACAGTAACTAGAAGTTGTAAAAGATAAGTAAAAGACCCTTATTAATCCCTGGTCTCTATGTAGTTTTTAAAATTATTTAGAATAGATTGCCAACCTTGCTTTTGCAACTCTACTGGATTTTCACTTTCGGAATCAAAAGTAATTTTTATTTCTGTTTGGCCGTCGACATCCTTAAAAACAACCGTAGCATTCCTTCCACCAAACTCATACGAAAAACTTTCCAACTCACAGATGTCATTGTACGTAGCCTCAAAATCAAAACCAGCGCTCCCGTCTTTTGCTTCCATTCTTGTTTTGTATACCTCACCAAGCCGCATATCATTTGACGCATTTGGGCAGTAAAATATGAGTCGTAGTATACTTTGGTATATGCAAAGAGATATTTTGAAATATGGTTTTCTACACGCTCTTTTGACCGCTCTCTATATTGGACTTGTAGCTACGTTTATCTTCTACATTGTTCCAATGTTTTTTGCTGATAAACCAGACACAATATTTGCACCAATTATGATGCTTATGTTGTTTGTGTTTTCTGCAGCAGTCACAGGAACTCTTGTTTTGGGTAGGCCAATACTTTGGTACATCGATGGTAAAAAGAAAGAAGCTATATATTTACTCTTCTCAACTCTTCTTGCCTTCTTTGGCATAATGCTTTTAACATTTACTTTCTCTCTCGTAGCCACTCTCTAAATTCCACCAGAAAAGACAACCCCCCTGGCGCACGCTCCGCGCACCAGGGGGGGGTTAATATTATTCACCCTTTCTCCTTGAGATTGAATGAAGATCGGGATACCTTGGATCGGAAGCGGACATACCTTCTGCCTGAGCTCGCATTCTTGCTTTCACAAGCGCA